>DASZEJ010000056.1:0-34504 GCA_035940955.1 Solirubrobacteraceae bacterium | reverse complement strand
GGTCGCTGCGCCGGTGGAGCGCCATGCTCCCAGGCTACCCGCCGCGGGCCCGCGCGGCGAGCCAGTCCTCCAGCAGCACCGCGGCCGCCCGCGAGTCCTCGGACGCGTCGGATCCACCGGATCTCTGGGCGATGCGGGTCGTGAAGCGCTCGTCGTACAGCTCCACCGGGACCTCGTCGCCCAGCCGCTCGGCGAGCCGCTCCGCGAACGCGCGCGCCTCCGCCGTCTGCGGCGTGTCGCGCCCGCTCAGCCCGAGCGGGAGCCCGACCACCACGCGCGACACCGCGTGCGCGCGCACCAGCCCGGCCACCCGCGCCATCCCCTTCCGCGTCCTCGGCCGCTCGACCGGCTCGATCGGCGTCGCCAGGGTGCCGGTCGGGTCGCTCAGCGCGCAGCCGCAGCGCGCGCTCCCGTAGTCGAGCGCGAGGACGCGGGTCACGGCGCGCGGCGAAGCGCGCGGGCGCGGGCGACGGCCGGCCGGCCGAGGCTCATGCCGCCGAGCCGAGCGCCGCCGCGATCGCCTCGCGCGCCGCGTCGAGCGCCTCGGGCAGCTTCGAGGGGTCGCGGCCGCCGGCCTGGGCCATCGTGTCGCGCCCTCCTCCCCCGCCCCCGACGACCTGGGCGGCCGTCTTGACGATCTGGCCCGCCTTCACGCCCCGCTCGACGAGCGCGGGCGACACCGCGACGACGAGCGCCACGCGGCCCTCGGTCGCGGTCCCCAGCACGATCGCCGAGTCGCCGAGCTTGCCCTTCACGCGGTCGGCCAGGTCGGGGAGCGACTTCGGGTCCGTGGGCGGGAGCTGCTCGGCGAGGACGCGGGCGCCGTCGACCGTCGCCGCGCGCTCGGCCAGCGCCGCCGCGTCGACCGCCGGGGCCGCCTCCGCCCTGCGCGCCGCCTTGGCCCGCACCTGCAGCTCGGCGACCGCGGACGACACCTCCTCGGGCCGCTTGCGCACGAGCGTCGCCGCCTCGCGCAGCACCCCGTCGTGGCGGCGCAGCAGCGCGACCGCCTCCGGCCCGGTCAGCGCCTCGATCCGCCGCACGTTCGCCGCCGACGACGACTCGCCGGTCAGCTTGAACACCCCGATCTCGGCCGTCGAGCGCACGTGCGTCCCGCCGCACAGCTCGCGCGAGAACGAGCCGTCGCCGATCTGCACGACCCGGACGACGTCCCCGTACTTCTCGCCGAACAGCGCCATCGCGCCGAGCCGGCGCGCCTCCTCGAGCGGCATGGTCAGCGCGCGCACCCGGTGGTTGGCGAGGATCTCGGCGTTGACGCGGTCCTCGACCCAGGCGACGTCCTCGTCGGACAGCGCCTCGCCGTGGGTGAAGTCGAAGCGCAGCTTGTCGGGGCCGACGTACGAGCCCGCCTGCCGGACGTGCGGCCCGAGCCGCTCGCGCAGCGCCGCGTGGAGCAGGTGCGTCGCGGTGTGGTTGCACTCGGTCGCGTGGCGGACCTCCGGCGACACGCGCGCGACGACCCGCTCGCCGGGCTCCAGCGCGCCCTGCTCGACCTCCAGCACGACGGCCTGGTCGTCGCCCAGGCGCAGCACGTCCGCGACGCGCGCGCGGCACTCGCCGGACTCGCACTGCACGACGCCCGAGTCCGCGATCTGCCCGCCGCCCGTCGCGTAGAACGGCGACTCGGCGAGCTTCACGAGCACCCGGCCGTCGACCTGCTCGGCCGCCCCGACCGTCGTGTGCTGCTCGAGCGTCTCGTAGCCGGTGAACTCGGTCGCGAAGCCCGCGCCGCGCGCCAGCTCGAGCGCGCGCGTGCGCAGCTCGTCCGCGGCGCCCGGGCCGGTGCGCGCGACGGCCGACCGCGCGCGCTGCTGCTCCATGAGCGCCTCGAACCCCGCCTCGTCGACCCCGAGCCCGTGCTCGGCGACGAGCTCGAGCGTCAGGTCGATCGGGAACCCGAACGTGTCGTGCAGGCGGAACGCGTCGTCGGACGAGATCCCCTCGTCCCCGCGCTCGCGCGCCCGCGCGATGAGCTCGTCGAGCAGCCGGGTGCCCTGCTCGAGCGTGTGGCCGAAGCCGCCCTCCTCGTTGCGCAGCCACATGTCGATCTCGAAGCCGCGCTCGGCGAGCTCGGGGTAGGCGCCGCCCATCAGCTCCGTGACACGCTCCCGGTAGCGGCTCAGGAAGCCGGGCTGCATCCCCAGCCGCCGCCCGTGCAGGATCGCCCGGCGCATCACGCGCCGCAGGATGTAGCCGCGGCTCTCATTCGACGGCACGACCCCGTCCGCGACGAGGAACGTCATCGCCCGCGAGTGGTCGGCGAGGATGCGCAGCGACCGGTCGCTCGGCTCCTCCGTCGCCAGCTCGCGCCCCAGCTCGACGAGCGGCGCGAACTGGTCGGTCTCGAACACCGTGCCGACGCCCTGCTTGAGGATCGCCATGCGGTTGAGCCCGAGCCCGGTGTCGATGTTCTGCGCCGGCAGCGGCGTGAGCGTGTTGACCGGGTCCTGGTTGAACTGCATGAAGACGAGGTTCCAGTACTCCAGGAAGCGCTCGTTCTCGCCGCCCGGCAGGTCGTCGGGCCTCCCCCACTCCAGGCCGCGGTCGAAGTAGAGCTCCGAGCACGGGCCGCACGGGCCGGTCGGCCCGGCCTGCCAGAAGTTCTCCGACCGCGGGCACAGGACGATCCGCTCGCGCGGGACGCCGACCGACAGCCACGCCTCGATCGCCTCCTCGTCCGGCCCGAGCCCGAGCTCCTCGTCGCCCTCGAAGACCGTCGCCCACAGGTCGGCGGGTTCGAACCCGAGGACCTCCAGCGAGAACTGCCACGCGAACTCGACCGCCGCCTGCTTGAAGTAGTCGCCGATCGAGAAGTTGCCGAGCATCTCGAAGAACGTCAGGTGCCGGGTGGTGTTGCCGACGTTCTCGACGTCGGTCGTGCGGAAGACCTTCTGGCAGCTCGTCAGGCGGTGGTGCGGCGGGCGCTCCTGGCCCATGAAGTAGGGCTTGAGCGGGTGCATCCCCGCGGTCGTGAGCAGCACGGACGGGTCGTACTCGGCGGGGACGAGCGACGCCGACGGCAGCCGCCTGTGATCGCGCTGCTCGAAGAAGCCGAGGAAGGCCTCGCGGATCTCGTCGGACGTCATCGTCCGGAGTCTAGGCGGGGGCGGCGATCGTACCGACGCCGATCACGGCGTCGTCGGCGCCGAGGAAGACGGCGGTCTGGCCGGGCGCGGCGCCGGCGAACGGCTCGAGCAGCTCGACCTCGTCGCCGTTCAGCCGGCAGCCGACCGCGCGCGAGCGGTAGCGGAGCTTCACGCGCGCGACGTCGTCCTCGGCGCGGTGCAGGCGCACGCCGCGGACGGGGACGCGCGCCGTCGCGAGCGCGTCGCGCGGGCCGACCGTGACGGTGTTCGCCCGCGGGTCGGTGGCGAGGACGTAGAGCGGCTCGCCGGTCCCCCCGCCGACGCCGAGCCCGCGGCGCTGGCCGACCGTGAAGTGGTGGTGGCCGCGGTGGCGGCCGAGCTGGCGGCCGGCGGCGTCGACGATCGGCCCCGGGCGGTCGCGGACGCCACCGTGCCTCGCGAGGAACGCGGCGCGGCCCGTGCCGGCCAGGAAGCAGAGGTCCTGCGAGTCGGGCCGCCTGGCGACGGCGATCCCGGCCTCCTCGGCGAGCGCGCGGACCTGCGGCTTGCGCAGCTCGCCCACGGGGAAGTGCAGGCGGGCGAGCGTGGCGGGCGCGATGCCGGCGAGCATGTACGTCTGGTCCTTCGCCTCGTCGGCGGCGGGGCGCAGCAGGCCGTCGGCGCCGACGCGCGCGTAGTGGCCGGTGGCGAGGCTGCGCGCCCCGATGCGGTCGCCGAGGGCGAGCATCGCGTCGAGGCGGACGCCACCGTTGCAGCGGATGCAGGGGTTCGGCGTCAGGCCGGCGGCGTGGTCGGCGAGGTACGGGTCGACGACGCCGGCGCGGAACGCGTCGCGCACGTCGAGCGTGAGGTGCGGGAGGCCGAGGCGGTGGGCGACCGCGCGCGCGGCGCGGACGGCGCTGGCCGAGCAGCAGCTGCGCTCGGCGTCGTTCTCCGCGTCGCGCCACAGCTCGACGGTGACGGCGACGACGTCGGCGCCGGAGCGCGCGCAGAGCAGTGCGGCGACGGCGGAGTCGACGCCGCCGGACATGGCGACGAGGACGCGGTCGGCGGAGTCGCGCGGCTCCGCGTCCGCCGCGGCCGCCTTCCCCAGCGCGACCGCGAGCGCGTCGGCGGCGAGGTCGGCCGCGTGGAGCTTGCCGGGGCTCAGGCCGCCCAGCTCGGCGGCGACCTCCGCCGGGCCGATACGTGCCGCGTCGAGGATCGACGCTCCGCCGGCCAGCTCGACGGCCGCGCTCGCCGCCGCGACCGCCGCCCCGCAGCCGCTCGCCTCGAAGCCGGCCTCGGCGACCCGGTCGCCGTCGACGCGCAGCGCGATCCGGACGAGGTCGCCGCAGGGCGCGCCGCCCGCGGCGCCGTGGTGGGCGCCCGCCGGGTCGAGCCCGTGGCCGCGCGGGTGGCGCAGGTGGTCCTCGAAGCGCTCGTCCACCCGGACGAGTCTAGGCCCGGGCGGCCGCTACCCGAGGTCGACGAACCGCGGCAGCGTGAACGTCTCGAACGTCTTGCGGCTCTTGCCGCGCGCGCTCGAGCGCACCCGCGTCGCGAACCGGTACGTCGCGGACAGGCTGCGCGGCGGGCCGGCGATCGTCGTGCGGAAGTGCCCCGTGCGCGTCGGCCGGATGCGCTTGACGACCTGCCAGCGGCTGCACGACACGCGCCGGCGGACCTCGATCGCCCGGATCGGGCGCCCCAGCGGCGGGACGACGCGGCCGGCGATCGTCACCCGGCGCCCACTCGTGCGCACGCCGAGCACCTGCATCCGGCGCATGAGCTTGAGTCGCAGCGAGCGCTCGCGCCCGATCCGCGCCTGGTAGCGGGCGCGGTTCGTCGCTCGCAATCGCCGTGCCGGCATCGGCGCGGTCGCGCGGAACGAGCCGTCGCGGCGCACAAGCGGGCGCGCGACGCGGCGGCCGTTGGCCATGAAGTAGATGCCGACCCGGCGCCCGACGTAGCGGTTGTCGGCGTAGCCGAGCAGCCGCACGCGCCGGCGCCCCGGGATCACGTCGACGAGCACGAGCCGCCGCGTCGTGCAGGCGAGCGCGGACTCCGCGGCGGTCTGGCCGCAGACGACGCCGCCGCTCGTCCCGACCGACGCCTCGCCGATCACGAGGTCGACGAGCTGCTGGCCGAGCAGCGACACCTGCACCTGCAGGGCGCGCTGGGTGAGCCGGTCGCCGGAGCGGATCTGCTGCCCGGGGGTGATCTTCACCGTCGCGAGCGTCGCGGGGATCACGATGTCGGGCAGCGCGTCGAGCACCTGCTGCAGCTGCGCCTTGATCGGGTTCGTGAGGACGACGCCGGGCGCCAGCTGGAGGTTGTCGAGGTTCGCGTCGGACGGGTCGATCGACTGGCTGTCGACCAGCGAGACCGTGCGCTCGACGACCTGGTTGACCGGAAGCTCCTGCCCCAGCACGCTCAGGCCTGCCACGCGCGACTCGCCGGTCAGCTCGGCGCGCCCGTCGGCGCACCGGCCGGCGGCGCGGGCGGTGAGCGCCTGGATGCTGACGATGTCCGCGTTGGGCAGCCGGCCGTCGGGCAGCAGCGCGGCGACCGCGGGCTTGAGGTCGATCGTGCCGAGCGGGGTGCTGACCGCCGGCACGGCGCTGAGGTCGGGGACCGGGATGCGCAGCGGCAGCTCGGGCAGCGCCCGCACGCGCAGGTCGGTGATCCCGCCGAACGCGGTGACGCGCTGGCGGTCGGCGGGCTGGTCGGCGTTCTCGACCGTCGTCTCGGCACCCAGCGCGCTGAGGCCGATCGGGAGCGGCAGCGACGCGGTCAGGCCGGTCAGCCCGGCGCGCGCCGGCTTGCAGGTCTCCTGCCCCTTGTTGGCGGTCAGCGGCTCGATCGTCGCCGCGCCGAGCACCGTGCCGCGCACGGCGCTGCCCTCGCACGTCCAGCTCGCCGCCTGCGCGGGCGCGGCGGCGGCCGGCGTCAGGGCGAACGCGACTGCGAGCGCCGCGGCTGCGGCGAGGGATCTCCGGGCGGGGTGGAACACCGGTATGGCCATCATGCCAAATTCTCCCCTTGCGTCCATCCCACCCCTGGCCGCTCAACTTCGCGGGCGCGCAACCGACCATGCAGTGTGTGAGCCAGGTGTCGCTCCCCGTGCGCATCGCCCTGGCGGCGTCGCTCGCCTTCGCCGCGCTCTGGTTCGTCGCGCTCCGCCCCAAGCCCGTCCCCGACGCGGCGGCGCCGGCGCCTGCCGGCGCGCAGAGCGCTCCCGGCAAGGCCGTCGAGAAGGCGCAGGACGCAGCGGCCGCCCAGAAGGCCGGCGTCGACAAGAGCGAGGCCGCCGCGGCCGCCGCCGGCTCCGAGACCGCCGCCGCCCCGTCCGGGGTCGCCGCCAGGAAGAAGGCGGCGCAGCCGGGCGCGCAGATCGACGTGTCGGCCGGCGAGGACGTCTCCAGGGGCGCCCAGGCGGTCCTGCGCGACGTCGGCGCGGGCAAGGTCGCCATCCTCCTCTTCTGGGACCGCCGCGTCTCCGACGACCGCGCCGTCCGCGCCGCGGTCGAGGCCGTCAGCCGCCGCCGCGGCAAGGTCGCGGTCCACACCGCCTCGATGCAGCGGCTCGCCGACTACGAGCCGATCACGCGCGGCGTCCCCGTCGTCACCTCGCCGACCGTCCTCGTCATCGATCGCGCCCGCCGCGCCCGCTCGGTCGGCGGCCTGACCGTCACGCGCGAGCTCGAGGACCTGGTCGACAAGGCCATCCGGGTCCGGCCCTAGCCGGTCCGGAGCCCCAGCTCGCGCAGCTGGCGCGGGTCCACCGGCGCCGGCGCGCCCGTCAGCGGGTCGATCCCGCTCGCGGTCTTCGGGAACGCGATCACGTCGCGGATCGAGTCGAAGCCGCCCATGATCGCCACGACGCGGTCGAGGCCGAACGCGATCCCGCCCAGCGGCGGCGCCCCGTGGCGCAGCGCGTCGAGGAGGAAGCCGAACCGCGCGTGCGCCTCCTCCTCGGTCATGCCGATGATCTCGAGCACGCGCTGCTGCACCGCGAGGTCGTTGATGCGGATCGAGCCGCCGCCCAGCTCGCTGCCGTCGAGGATGAGGTCGTAGGCCCGCGACCGCAGCGCGCCCGGGTCGCCGTCGAGGTCGCCGAGCGGGGCGGTGAACGGGTGATGCACGGCCGTCCAGCCGCCGTCGCCGGTCGGCTCGAAGGCCGGGAAGTCGACGGTCCACAGGATCTCGTGGCGGCCCTCGGGGATCAGCCCGAACCGCTCGGCCAGCTCGACCCGCAGCCCGCCGAGCGCCTCGGCCGCGACCCGCTCGGCGTCGGCGGCGAAGAGCAGGAGGTCGCCCTCGCCGGCCTCGAGCGCGGCGTTGACCGCGGCGATGCGGTCGTCGTCGAAGAACTTGGCGATCGGCGACCGCCAGCCGCCGCCGTCGGCGAACGCCCAGGCGACGGCCTTGCCGCCGTGGCGCTGGACGATCTCGTTGAGCCCGTCGAGCTCCGAGCGCGACAGCTCGCGCCGGCCGGCGTTGATCGCACGCACCACGCCGCCGCCGTCGAGGACCGACTGGAAGACGCGGAACTGCGCGCCGCGCACCTGCTCGGACACGTCGCGGATCTCCAGCCCGAAGCGCAGGTCGGGGCGGTCGGTGCCGAAGCGGCCGAGCGCCTCGTCGTAGCCCATCCGCGGCCACGGCGGGTCGGGCAGCCCGAGGTCCGACAGCGCGAACACCGCGCTCATGACCGCCTCCATCGCCTCGATGACGTCGTCCTCCTCGACGAACGACATCTCGACGTCGAGCTGGGTGAACTCCGCCTGGCGGTCGGCGCGCATGTCCTCGTCGCGGAAGCAGCGGGCGATCTGGTAGTAGCGCTCGAAGCCGCTGACCATCAGCAGCTCCTTGAAGAGCTGCGGCGACTGCGGCAGCGCGTACCACGTGCCGGGCTCGCGCCGGTTGGGGACGAGGAAGTCGCGCGCGCCCTCGGGCGTCGAGCGGGTGAGGATGGGCGTCTCGATCTCGAGGAAGTCGCGGGCGTCGAGCTCGCGGCGCATGGTCTGCACGACCTCGTGGCGCAGCTGGAGCGCGCGCTGCATCTGCTCGCGGCGCAGGTCGAGCGCGCGGTGCCTGAGGCGGAGCATCTCGTCGACCTCGACGTCCTCGTCGATCGGGAACGGCGGCGTCTCGGCGGTGGCGAGCCGCTCGGCGTCGGTGACGAGCAGCTCGATCTCGCCCGTCGCGAGGTTGGGGTTGACGTTGCCCTGCTCGCGCCGCGCGACCCTGCCGCGCGCCGTGAGGACGTGCTCGGGCCGCAGCGCCTCGGCGAGCGCGAACGCGTTCCCCGAGGTGTCCGGGTGGAAGACGAGCTGCAGCAGCCCGGAGCGGTCGCGCAGGTCGATGAAGATCAGCCCGCCGTGGTCGCGGCGGCGGTGGACCCAGCCGGCGACGCGGACGGTCTCCCCGTCGCGATCGAGGCGCAGGTCGCCCGCCCAGGCGTCGCGGTACGCGTTCGCGCGCGGAGGCTGCTTCATCCCGCGCGTCAGACCAGCTCGGTCAGGAACGGGTTGGTCGCGCGCTCGCGCCCGAGCGTGGTGATCCCCATGTGGCCTGGATACACCGTCGTCTCGTCGCCGAAACGGTCGAGCAGCGAGGCGATCGAGCGCAGCAGCGTGGGGCCGTCGCCGCCGGGCAGGTCGACCCGGCCGACCGAGCCCTGGAACAGCACGTCGCCGCTGAACAGCGCGCCCTCGGACTCGATCGCGTAGGTGACGTGGCCGGGGCTGTGGCCGGGGGTGAAGACGACCTCTATGTCGAAGCCGGCGAGCTGCAGGCGCTCGCCGCCCTCGACGGTCTCGTCGGCGTCGTAGCTCTCGAACGGGCCGAAGCCGGGCCAGGGGACGAAGCGGTTGATGTCGGCGAGGACCGGGACCTCGATCTTCGGGCAGTAGACGGGCGCGCCGGTCGCCCTGGCGACCGGCGCGACGGCGCCGACGTGGTCGAAGTGCGTGTGGGTGACGAGGATCGCGTCGAGCGTCACGCCGAGCGCGTCGATCGCGCCGACGAGCTTGTCGGCCTCGTCGCCCGGGTCGACGATCACCGCGCGGTCGCCGCCGTCGGGCCGGACGAGGAACGTGTTCTCCTGCACCATGCCGACGGTGAACATGCGGACGTCCATCAGGTGGCGCCCGCCTTGTGCTTGCGGACCCACCGGCGGTGGAGCCACAGGTCGGTGTAGTAGGTGAGCGGCACGTAGAGGACGAGCATGAACGCCGCCAGCAGGATCGCCTCGCTGGCCTGGCGGCGGAACGCGACGACGACGAGCAGCCCGAAGACCACGGTGGCGACCGCCGCGCGGTTGAACGCGCTGCGCCACGTCGGCGGCGTCTCCATCCGGTTGCGGCGGCGGGCCGCGGCGTCCGGCCCGCGAGCGGGGCGCTTCTCGCCGTCCTCGGGCCGCCGCCCGGTCCGACCGCGCGCCTCGACCATGCCGGCGGCGTTGCCACGGTGCTTGCTGCGCCGGCGCTTCCTCGTCTGGGCCATCGGCCCCTCACTCTAGTCGGCGAGGGCCTCCTCGACCGTCCGCCGGTTGCGCAGCGGGACGTCCTCCGGCCAGCCCGCGAAGGCCGCCTCGGGGGCCAGGCCGACCAGCTCGGCCTCGCGGACGCCGGCGTGCCGGCGGACGGCGTCGAGCAGCTCGGCGAGCGGGACCGCCTCGTGGTCCTCGACGTTGGTCGAGACCTGCGCGGCGCCGCCCGTGAGCTCGATGCCGAGGGCGCGCACGCCGGGCAGCCCGTCGGGGCCGCCCTCGCGGACGAGCGCGGCGATCCGCCGGGCGTCGTCTGCGGTCGCGGGCGGCTCGAGGACGACGTTGAACGCGACGAGCGGCGGGCGGGCGGCGACGAGGACGGCGCCGGAGCGCGCGCTGGGCTCGCGGGGGCCGAAGTCGGGGGCGATCGCGTCGAGCGCGCCGGGGCGGCGCAGCTCCGCGCGCGTGCGGCCGCCGGCGAGCGTGCCGTACAGGTAGACGGGCAGCCCCAGCTCGCCGAGCAGGTCCGCGGCGAGGAGCGCCTCGGCGCACGCGGCGCCGCGGCGGGGGCGGTCGAGGTGGACGACCGGCGCGACGTCGAGCGCGCCGACGTGCGGGTGCGCGCCGCGCGGGGTGCGCAGGTCGACGCGCTCCATGACCTCGCGGGCGCCCGCTTCGAGCGCGGCGGCGAGCTCGCCCGGGCCGGCGGCGAGCGTGTAGACCGAGCGATGGTGGTCGGGGTCCGCGTGGACGTCGAGCAGGCGCGCGCCGGTCGACGCGAACGCGGCGCCGATGGCGTCGATCGCCGCGCGGTCGCGGCCCTCGGAGACGTTGGGGACGGCGAGGAGCGTCGCCGCCGTCACAGCGGCACCACCCGGCCGCCGGCGGCCGGCGCGAGGCTGACCGCGCGGCGGCGCACGCGCTCGCCGCGGGCGGGCGCGCGCAGGTCGAGCCGCGCGACCGCGGCGCGCAGCACCTCGCGAATCTCCATCTGGGCGAACGCGGCGCCGAGGCAGCGGCGCGGGCCGCCGCCGAAGGGGATGTACGCGTAGGGCGGCGGCTTCGGGCGGTCGAGCCAGCGGCGCGGGCGGAAAGCGAGCGGGTCGGGCGGGAAGGCGTCGGCGCGCCGGTGGGTGAGGTAGATGCAGGCGGCGACCTGGGCGCCGGGCGGGACCGTGCGGCCGTCGTGCAGCTCGAGCGGCGCGACGACCTCGCGCGGCGCGACCGAGAGCACCGGCCGGATGCGCAGCACCTCGCGGACGGTGGCGTCGAGCAGCGCGCCGTCGCCGGAGCGCAGGTCGGCGACGAGCCGCGGGTCGCGCGCCAGTCGCTCGAACGCCCACGCGAGGGCCGTCGCCGTGGTCTCGTGGCCGGCGGCGAGGAGCGTGACGAGCTGGTCGCGCAGCTCGGCGTCGGACGGCGGGCGGCCGTGGTCGTCGTGGGCGGCGAGCAGGCGGTCGAGAATCGGCGGGGGCGCGGCGTGCGGCTCAGCGGCGGCGCGCCGCTCCGCGATCAGCGCGTACAGCAGCGCGTCGACGCGCTCCACCGCCCGGCGGAACGCCGCGTCGCGCCCGAGCACCGACGTCGCGACGAGCCGCGGCGCCGAGCGCACGAGGGCCAGCGCCTCCTCGATCGCCGCGCGCAGCGCGGGCGCGTCCGAGCCGAGGACGACGCGCAGCATCACCTCGAGCGTCAGCGCCTGCATCCGCGCGTGGGTGCTGACGCGGCGCCCGCGCGGCCACGAGGCCAGCTCGCGGGCCGCCAGCTCGGCGACCAGCGGCTCGTACGCCCGCAGCGCGTCGCCGTGGAACGCGGGCAGCTGCAGCCGCCGGTGGCGCAGGTGCTCGGCGCCGTCGAGCACGAGCAGCGACGCCGGCCCCGCGAACGGCTCGAGCACCGCGCTGCCGCCGCCGCGCAGCACCGACGGCTCGGCGGTGAAGACGCGCCGCACGTCCTCCGGGTGCGAGACGAGCACCATCGGCGCGTCCGCCCACAGCGTCCGCAGCGTGAACGGCTCGCCGTATCGGGCGGCGCAGCGGCGCAGCAGCGCGGTCGGGCGGACGATCCACTCGACGGTCTGCCACCACGCCGGCGCACGCGGCCCGGGAGGGAGATGACCGCCAGCTTCACCGGTGCCGCGCGTTGCAGCGCTCATGCCCCCCAAGCCTTGCACGCGCCGCACCCGTCTCGCCGAGCGCGCCGGGCTGGCGCTCGTCGCCGTCCCGCTCCTCGCCGTCCTCGGCCTCCTCGTCGGCACCTCCGGCGCCCAGGACGGCCGCCCGGACATGATCCTCTCCGACAACGTCAAGTACGTCCGGCACCTGCCCGAGGCCAGCGACGGCGTCGGCGCGCGCGTGGTCGGCAACCGCCTTTTCGTCACGACGACCAAAGACCTGCTCGTCTACGACGTCAGCGACCCGCCGAACCCGAAGAAGCTGGGCGGCATCAACGCCAACATCTCGTTCGAGAACGAGGAGGTGCCGACGAACGGCAAGCTCCTCGGCGTCTCCGGCCAGGTCGGCGGCTGCGCTCCCGCCGGGGCTCCCTCCCCCATCCCGCCTGGCGTCACCGACTGCCTCGTGATCTACGACGTGTCGAACTCGGAGGCGCCGAAGGTCGTGTCGGTCGTCCCCGGCGCCGGCGACCACACGCACACGTGCGTGCTCGACTGCTCGTACTTCTTCGGCTCGAGCGGCACGGTCGTCGACGCGCGTGACCCGGCGAAGGCGACGGTGCTGCGGGAAGGCACCACGCGGGTCGACTGGCAGAAGGACCTGCCCGACCTCGAGTCCACGCACCACCAGAACGAGGTCCGGCCGGGCATCCTCATCACGGCGACCCAGCCCGTGTTCGTCCTGAGCGTCAACGCCGAGGACGGCGGCTCGATCACCAAGCCGAAGATCCTCGCGAGCTACCGGCACGAGCCCGGCCCGCGCGAGGACCCGCCGTGGTACAGCAGCCTCGGGCCCGGCGGCCCGGTGCGCCGCTTCATCCACGGCGCGCGCTGGCCGAACAGGGGCGCCGACAAGTTCGTCCTCCTCGGCGGCGAGACCAACTTCCAGCCGCGCTGCCACGACCGCGTCGGCAAGTTCATGGTCATGGACACCACGCGGCCCTCCCCGCAGGGCTCGTGGACCCAGACCGACGAGATCTGGCCGCAGAACGGCAACTACCAGGACGGCAGCGGCCGCGGCCAGACGCAGATCCTCGGCTGCTCGGCGCACTGGTTCGAGGAGCACCCGACGTTCAGGAACGGGGGGCTCGTCGCGCTCGCCGAGTACGAGCAGGGCACGCGCTTCCTGCAGGTCACGCCCGAGGGCCGGATCCGCCAGCTCGGCTTCGCGCTGCCGATCGGCGGGTCGACGTCGGCGCCGCACTGGGGGCCCGACGGCCGGACGGTCTACAACATCGACTACACGCGCGGGCTGGACGTCCTGCGGTACGAGGGGCCGCTCGTCGTGCCCGACGAGCAGGGCAACGTCGAGCGCCCGCCGGAGGCGCTCGCGCCCGGCGAGCAGCCGAGGGCCGCGCAGAGCGCCGAGGCGCCGAGCACCGGCGCGCCGGTCGTCTGCGCCTCGACGGCGGGCTTCAGCCGCGTGTCGGCCCAGGGCGGGAGGATCAGCGTGGTCCGCCGCCAGCAGCGGCCGTTCACCGTCGAGCTGTTCCGCCACTCCAAGGGCCGCCGCGTCGTCGACCGGCGCGTCGCGCGGCTGAGCTCGAGCGCGAGCACGCTGACGCTGCCGCGGGCGAAGCCGGGCTTCTACTTCGCGCGCATCCGCATGGTGCTGCCGGGCACGGACGACGTCCGGCGCGTCGCCCTGCGGCGCCGCGGCGGGCGCTGGAGCGTCCGGCCTGACCACTACCTGCGGACGTCGTGCGGCGCGCTGACCGCGTTCAAGCTGGAGCGCACGGTGTTCGGCGGGCGCCAGCGGGTCCCGCTGCGGATCGCCTACCGCCTGCCGACCGGCGTGGACCGCGTGCGGCTCGAGGTGCTGCGGGGCGGCAAGGTCGTCCGCACGATCCGCGGCGCCACGGAGCGCGGCAGCGCCCACCGGTACAGCGTGCCGGCGTCGATCGCGCGGCCCGGGACCGACGTGCGCGTCCGGATCGTCGTCGAGCGCGCCGGCGCGCTGGTGCGCGAGACGCTGACCTCGCGCCGCCTCTAGAGGACGAAGCGGCCGGCGTCGAGCACCGTCGTCGACCCGATCGTCAAGGTCGGGTCGACGACGACGCTGTCCTCGTGGACGGGGACGCTGACCGTCCCGCCGATCGCCGCGCTCGCGCCGAAGGCGACGTGGACCGTGCCGAGGATCTTCTCGTCCTCCAGCACGTTGCCGCCGAGCCGGGCGCGGTCGTTGGTGCCGACGCCCAGCTCGGCGAGGTGGCGGCCGTCGTCGCCGTACCGGGTGAGCTGCTCGAGCAGCACCTGGCCGAGCGCGCCGGTGACTCCCGTCAGGCGACCGTCCTCGACCGTCAGCCGCACCTCGTCGCCGGCGAGGCCGAAGTGGCCGACGCTGGTCGCGACGAACACGCCGCTGCCGCCCAGCGGGGCGATGAAGCCCTCGCCGCAGGGCAGGTTCCCGAACGCGCCGGGAGCGGTCACGTCGCCGTCGTCGGCGATCGCCGCCCGGCCGCGCAGGTCGAACGTGATGTCCGAGCCGCGCGGGCACGTGAAGCGCGCCTCGTCGGCCTCGGTCAGCAGCGCGGCGACGCGCCGGCTGCGCTGCACGGTCGCGTCGAGGTCCGCGCCCATCAGCCGCGCCAGCATCTCGGCGTCGACGCCCGGGAGCGTCGCGCCGCGCGCGCCGGCCGCGCTGGCGGCCTTGCGCGCGCGGGTGTGGCTGAGCGACGGCAGGCACGGCGCCATGAACACGTCGGCGGCGGCCAGGGCGGCGGCGACCGCCGGGGGCGGCTCGGTGCCGCGCTCGTCCCTTGGCGGCAGCTCGACCAGCACGCTGTCGCCGCGGGCGCGCAGCGCCGCGTCGTGGAGCGCGCGGCCGACGTCGAGGCTGCCGGGGTCGGCGACGACCACCACCCCCTCCCCCTCGCGCACGGCGAGGCAGCGGTCGACGACGGTGCGGGCGGCGGCGGCGAGGTCGGTCACGCCAGCAGCGTATGCCGCACGGCCTCCGGCCAACCTTTCGCCTCCAGCGTCATTGGCACTGGTGAGACCGATGCACGCGCCCCTCCAGCTCCGCAAGACCCCGATAGCGACCGACGGATGCTCGGTCGCGCTCGCCGGCGAGCTGGACCTCGCGACCGCGCCGCAGCTGCGCACCGCGATCGGGACCCTGCTGGGGACCGGCTGCCGCCACGTCGTGCTCGACCTGTCCGAGACGACGTTCCTGGACTCGAGCGGCCTGGGCGCCCTCGTGTGGGCCGCGCACCGGATGCGCTCGGCCGGCGGCGACTTCAGCGTCGTCCACCCGAACCCCGCGATCGTGCCGACGCTGGAGGTCACCGGCGTCGGGCCCGTGCTGGCGCTCGACGGCTGAGCGCCACACTACCCGGGTGCGGATCGCGTACCCACCCGAGCTGCCGGTCAGCGCCCGGCGCGAGGACCTGCTCGCGGCGATCGGCTCGTCGCAGGTCGTCGTCGTCGCGGGCGAGACCGGGTCGGGGAAGACGACCCAGCTGCCGAAGCTCTGCCTCGAGCTGGGCCGGGAGCGGATCGCGCACACCCAGCCGCGCCGGATCGCGGCGCGCAGCGTCGCGGAGCGGATCGCCGAGGAGCTGGCCGTGCCGCTCGGGCGCGAGGTCGGCTACGCGGTGCGGTTCAACGACCGCTCCTCGCGCGACTCGCGCGTGCGGGTGATGACCGACGGGCTGCTCCTCGCCGAGATCCAGCACGACCGGCTGCTGCGCCGGTACGACACCGTGATCGTCGACGAGGCGCACGAGCGCTCGCTGAACGTCGACTTCCTGCTCGGCTACCTGAAGTCGATCCTGCCGCGGCGGGCGGACCTCAAGGTGATCGTCACGTCGGCGACGATCGATCCGGAGCGGTTCGCCGCGCACTTCGACGGGGCGCCGGTGGTCGAGGTGAGCGGGCGGACGTACCCGGTCGAGGTGCGCTACGAGCCGGTGGCGGAGGACGGCGACGTTCTCGACACGGTGGCCGACGCCGTCGACGAGCTGACGCGGTGCGGCCCGGGCGACGTGCTCGTGTTCCTCTCCGGCGAGCGGGAGATCCGCGACGCGGCGGACCTGCTGCAGGGCCGCCTCCCCGACCTGGACGTCCTCCCCCTGTACGCGCGGCTGTCGTCGGCCGAGCAGCACCGGGTGTTCGAGCCCGGCCCGCGCCGGCGGGTCGTGCTGGCGACGAACGTGGCCGAGACGTCGCTGACCGTGCCGGGCATCCGCTACGTGGTCGACCCGGGGACGGCGCGGATCAGCCGCTACAGCGCCCGGCTGAAGGTGCAGCGGCTGCCGATCGAGCCGGTCTCGCAGGCGTCGGCCGACCAGCGCAAGGGGCGCTACGGCCGGACGGCGCCGGGGATCTGCGTGCGGCTGTACTCGGAGGAGGACTACCTCGCGCGCCCGCGGTTCACCGACCCCGAGGTCCTGCGGACGTCGCTCGCCGCGGTGATCCTGCAGATGGCGGCGGCGCGGCTGGGCGACGTCGAGGACTTCCCGTTCCTCGATCCTCCGGACCGGCGGCAGGTGCGGGACGGGGTCAACCTGCTGGTCGAGCTGGGGGCGCTCGACGGGTCGCGTGCGCTGACGCCGCTCGGCCGCCGCCTGGCCCGCCTGCCGGTCGACCCGCGGCTCGGCCGCATGGTGCTCGAGGCCGGCGAGCGCGGGTGCGCGGAGCAGGTCGTCGTCATCGCGGCCGCGCTGTCGATCCAGGACCCGCGCGAGCGGCCCGCCGACCAGCAGGCGGCCGCGGACGCAGCGCACGCGCGGTTCGCCGACGAGCGGTCCGACTTCCTCGCGCTGTGGAACCTGTGGGAGCACCTCCGGGCGCAGCAGCGGGCGCTGTCGGGCAACCAGTTCCGCAAGCGCTGCCGGGCCGAGTTCCTCCACTACCTGCGCGTGCGCGAGTGGCAGGACCTCGTGGGGCAGCTGAGGACGGCGGCGCGGTCGGCCGGCGTGGCGCTCGGGGCGGGGCCCGCCGAGCCCGACGACGTCCACCGCGCGCTGCTGGCCGGGCTGCTGTCGCACGTCGGGATGCGCGACGGGCGCGTCGAGTACGTGGGCGCGCGCGAGGCGCGGTTCGTGCTGTGGCCGGGGTCCGCGCTGGCGCGCAGGCCGCCGCCCTGGGTCATGGTCGCGGAGCTGGTCGAGACGTCGCGGCTGTGGGGGCGCGAGGCGGCGCGGATCGACCCGCGGTGGATCGAGCCGCTGGCGGGGCACCTGGTGCGGCGGTCCTACTCCGAGCCGCGGTGGGACCGGGCGCGGGCCGCGGCCGTCGCGTCCGAGCGGGTGACGCTGTACGGGCTGCCGATCGTCGCCGGGCGGACGGTGGCGTACGCGCGCGTGGACCCGGCGGCGGCGCGGGCGATGTTCATCCGCTGCGCGCTGGTCGCGGGCGACTGGGACGCGGCGCATCCGTTCCGGGAGCGGAACGCCTCGGTGCTGGCCGCCGTGGAGGAGGACGAGGCGCGGGCGCGCCGGCGCGACGTGCGCGTCGACGACTCGGCGCTGTTCGAGTTCTTCGACGCGCGGGTCCCGGCGGACGTGGCGTCGGGCGCGTCGTTCGACCGGTGGTTCCGGGATCAGCCGTCCTCGTTGCTGGAGTACACGCGGGCGGACGTCGCGCGCGCGGAGGTCGACTTCTCGGGCCGTCCCGACTCGTGGCGCCAAGGCGACCTCGTGCTGCGGCTGTCGTACCGGTACGAGCCCGGCAGCGAGAGCGACGGCGTGACCGTGCACGTGCCGCTGCGGGCGCTCGCGGCGGTGCGGCCCGAGGGGTTCGACTGGCTCGTGCCCGCGTTCCGGTCCGAGCTCGTCACCGCGCTGATCCGGTCGCTGCCGAAGGAGCTGCGGCGCCAGCTCGTCCCGGTGCCGGACGTGGCTGCCGAGGTGGTGGAGCGCCTGCGGCCGCGCCGGGGGCGGATCGTCGACGCCGTGGCTTCTTCTCTGCTTGAGGTGCGCGGCGTGCGCGTGCCGGCCTCCGCGTTCGACGTGTCGCGGCTGCCGCCGCACCTGCGGATGCGGTTCCGGGTCGAGGACGCGCGCGGGGCGGTCGTGGCCGAGGGCGACGATTTCGAGGCGCTGCGCGCGCGGCTGCGGCCGCGTCTGCGGGAGGAGCTGTCGCGGGCGGCCCGGGGGCTCGAGCGGCGGGGGCTGCGGTCGTGGGACGGGATCGGCTCGCTGCCGCGGGCGGTCGCGCTGCCGGGGACGGGGAAGGCGGTGCGCGCGTACCCGGCGCTGGTGGACGAGGGCTCGACGGTCGGCGTGCGGGTGCTCGACACCGTCGAGGCGCAGCGGGAGGCGATGCGGCTCGGGACGCGGCGGCTGCTGCGGCTGTGCGTGCCCGCGCCTTCCGTGCGGCCCCCGCTGCAGTTCGCGACCGCGCCGCACGGGAGTGCTTCCGCCGCGGTCGAGGACTGCATGGACGCGGCGGTCGACGCTTTGGTGGCCGAGGCCGGCGGGCCGGCGTGGAGCGCGGAGGCGTTCGAGTCGCTGCGGGCGTTCGTGGCTTCCCGGCTTCCTGCGCGCGTCGCGGCCGTGGTCGAGGCGGTGGTGCGGGTGCTGGACGCCGAGCGCGAGGTGGTGCGCCGGCTCGAATCGCTGTCGGCTCCCGCTCTGCGGCCGGTGGTCGACGACGTGGCCGCGCAGCTGCGGCGCCTGCTGCCGCCCGGGTTCGTCGCGGCGGCGGGCGCGGCGCGCCTGCCGGACCTGGAGCGGTATCTGGCGGCCGCCGCAAGGCGGCTCGAGCGAGCGCCCGCGGCCCTGGCGTCGGACCTCGACCGGATGCGGACGATCCGTTCGCTCGAGGAGCAGGCAGCGTCGCATCCCGACGCGCCGGAGCTGCGGTGGAAGCTCGAGGAGCTCCGCGTCGCCCAGTTCGCTCCGGGCCTCGCGCGCCGCGGGGTGTCGGTGAAGAGGATCCGCCGCGAGCTGGCAGGTTCGACGCCCGCGCCCGCACGGGCGTAGCCTTCGGCCGACCGTCGAGAAGTCAGGAGGAACGCAGCATGAAGAAGACGGTGACCATCGGCGCACTCGCGTGCGCCGCCGCGGCGGGCGCGGTGGCGGTTCCCTTCGTGAACGCCGCCCCGAGCGCCACCGGAGCGCTGACCGCGAAGCTCACCGGCGCCGCCGAGCGCCCCGGCCCGGGCGACCCGAACGGCCGCGGGACCGCGGTGATCCGCATGAACGCCGCGCGCGAGCGGGTCTGCTTCAACATCAGCATGAGGCGGATCGCCGGCTCGATGGCGGCCCACATCCACGAGGCCCCGGCCGGAGAGCCCGGCCCGATCGTCGTGACGCTCTTCTCGACCCCGTCGAACCGCCGCCTGCGCCGCGGCTGCGTCACCGACGTCGACGCCGCGCTCATCCGCAGGATCCTCGCGAGCCCCCGCAGCTTCTACGTCAACGTCCACAACGCGGACTTCGAGGGAGGCGCGATCCGCGGCCAGCTTCGGCGCAAGCCGAAGTCGTAGGCGGCTCCCGGAGCCACCGAAATCGTGCGAGGCCCGCCCCTCCGGCGGGCCTTGCCCACGGCTACACTTCGCCGTCCCCGCCGGAGTAGCTCAGTCGGTTAGAGCAGCGGAATCATAATCCGCGTGTCGGGGGTTCGAGTCCCTCCTCCGGCATCGGGAAGTGGCTGCAAATCGGCTACTTCCGCGCGAGCGCTTCGAGCGCGCGGCGCAACTTGGTACCGAGTTGGTACCGAGCTTCGGCGGACGATGAGCACCGCCCCGGGCCGTCCGAGAGGAGCCCGCGGTGCCCGCCGCAGCCGCCGTCCCGTCGTCTCGCCCGCGCCCTACGAGGCGGATGCCCCGCCTAGCCGAGCCGTCCGGGTACGTCTTCCTGCGCCAAGGCAAGCGCGGCGACGTCTGGTACGCGAAGTACCGGCTGGCCGACGGGCGGCAGGTCAAGAAGCGGATCGGTCCGGCGGGCACGTACACCCGCCGCAGCGCCGAGGCGTGGCTGCGTGGCGTGCTCGACGAGGCGCGCCGCGGGACGCTGCCGGGGATGGTCCGCACCGGCGCGACGTTCGAGGATGCCTGCGAGGTCTACCTGCGCTGGCTCGAGGACGTGCGCCAGCGCAAGCCGTCGACGCTGCGCGACTACCGCGGCTCGATCCGCACGCACCTGCTGCCGTTCTTCGGCGGGATGCGCGTGGAGGACATCACGCCCGAGCACTGCGAGGCGTGGGTCGTGCACCTCGGCGCCGGCCGGCAGCTCAGCAACCGGACGAAGCTCAAGGTCATGACGATCCTCTTCGGGATCATGGAGCGCGCGCGGCGCACCTGGAAGCTGCCGCGCAACCCGGTCGCCGACCTCGAGAAGCCGGTCCAGCGCCGTCGCGTGGAGATCGAGGTGTTCAGCCCCGAGGAGGTGCTGTGTCTCGTCCGAGCCGCGGAGTCAGAGCAGGACGCGACGATCTTCCTCACCGCCGCGTTCACCGGCCTGCGCCGCGGCGAACTCGTCGCGCTGCGCTGGCGCGACGTCGACTTCGCGCGCTCGCACCTGCGCGTGCGCGCGAGCTATACGGACGGCGCGCTGTCGACGCCAAAGTCCGGGAAGATGCGGTCGGTCCCAATGGCGCCGGACGTCAGCGAGGCGCTGGCGCGCTTGGGGCAGCGCCCGGAGTGGACGGGCGACGACGATCTCGTCTTCGTCGGCCTGGCCGGCGGCTACCTCGACGCGTCGGCGCTGTACCGGCGCTACAAGAAGGCGCTCGCGCGAGCCGGCCTCCGAGACCTGCGCTTCCACGACCTGCGCCACACGTTCGGCACGCAAGTGATCGCGACGGCGTCGATCCTGAAGGTCAAGGAGTGGATGGGCCACGCGGACGTCGACACGACGATGCGCTACCTGCACTTCGCGCCGTCGGGCGCCGACGCCGAGCTGGTAGCGGCGGCATTCGCGCCGCGGACGCTCGACCCGGACCCGCGCGTGCCCCCCGCCGCGCGCCGGTAGCCCCGCCGCGGTCAGGTCGAGCGCTGGCCGGCGAGCCACCGCTCGACTGCCCCGCGGTCGAAGCGACGGTGGCGGCCGATGCGCAGCGACGGCAGCGGGTCGTGCAGGCGCCGTGCGTACTCGCAGACGCTGGAACGCGGGACCGCCAGCAGCGCGGCGACGTCGTCGGGCGTGAGGAGCGGGCCGTCGAGCGGCACGCGCTGCTGTCCGTCCGTGGTCGCTGCGGTCATCGTTCCTATGGCGCCGCATCTGGCGCGGTCCGGCGGCTCGGCCGCTTGAACGCCCGCGACTGTGTCGCCTCGTCTGTCGACGACGCGGGCCGGCGCCCCCATCAGTGGTCCGCGATGACAGCCGCGATCAGCCGCTGCTCCTGGTTGGTCAAGTTCGGCCACGGCACCACACGCAGGCTCGGGCGGCGCGCCGCGTGGCGTTCCCACAGCACCGGATGTGGAGCCGCGCGCACTGCGCGAGCGAGCCCCGTGCGATCAACACATCGGCGGCTAGCAAGAGCACCTCGTCGAACGTCGACGAACACGCATACGCGTCGACGACGCTCTCAAGCCGCGTCGTCCCCTTCGCCGACAGCTCCAACTCCAGCGCCGAGCGCCGCGCGTCGCCGTCGAGCACCAGATCCGGCCAGCGTCGCTCGGCCGGCCGGCCCCGCTGCGTGACCGTGACGCGGTAGCGGCGCTCCTTGCTCTCGAGCGCGCGACACTCGCGCTCGGTGCGCACCGGAACGTCGCCGGCGCGCTCGAGCTGGATGACGAGCCAGACCAGCGCCAGCTCGTGCTCGCGCTGGACGTCCGCGCGCGGAGCGCGGCGCAGCGGCAGGCCGACCGCTCGCGCGCCGTTGCGCGTGAGCATCGCCAGCCGCGGCTGCGCCGGACCGTCGCTGCGCTGGAGCAGTTCGGCCGCGGCGAGCCGACGGACCGTCACTTTCATCTGCTGCGATGCACGCCGAAGCGCTCGGCCAGCAGCTCATCGGTCACGAAGCGAAACCGACCAGCGAACCGCAGAACCTCGACATCCCGCTGCGCCTCAGCCGACGCCCGCCGCGAGCGACAGACGAGGACCGTCGGAACCCGCTGGCCGGCGTGCTGGTCCTGACTCTCCATCCATCTGCATGGCGCTGACGAACCGCCTCTCCGGCTTGTCCCGTTGTCCGTCCCTGCACCACCGTTCTCGGCCGCTCGGCCCCGTCCCCACCATCGATGCCGGAGCGGGATCGACCACCCGACCCCAACCCCCTCTCTTTCTCACTGTGGGGGCGGGTGGTCGAGCCCGCGGAGGCCACCGAACCCCAGTGGGGACGGGGCCGAGCGGCCCCCCACCCCCAGCAGCCACTGCTGGGAACGCTGCTGGGACAGCCCGGCCAAGCGCACCGCCGAAGCACCGGCGAGGAACTCTGACTCCCTCGCGACGGTGGCGCGGCCCGGCGTTGCCGTCGCTGCGTTTCGAGTCGAATTGCGGCTCGCGAAAACGCCGGCGGCGGCGCGATCACGGTGTGAGGCCCTCCGTGGGCCGTGTACAGGCGACGGTCAGGCGAGCATGCCCACGCCGCGCGTCACCGCGCCCAGCCGCGAGCGACACGTCGCGGCAAGACGCGTCGAGGCGAGCGGAAATCGGCGCATGGCGTCCATCGCTGCAGGCATACTGAGCAAAGCGATTCGCCCGGCTTCACGCCGCCGGCTTGGCGCACCGCCTCGGCCGACTTCGTCTTCGCCACCCGAGCAGCACAGCACGCCGCTCCGCTGGCGCAGGCCGCGCGTTCCCGGCGCCGCCGGTGCCGGTGAGACCCTGCTCCCACCAGCAGCGACCGTGATTTGGCTGCAGCGCGTCACCGTTTAGAGGCTGCCGCCCGGCCCCCGAGCGACGCCTCGAACGCAGCGTCGGCCCAGCCTGTCGCCAGCGCCTGCTCGAGCAGCGCGAGCGCCAAGAACCGGACCGCGTGGAACGCCGGCGTGATCGCCTCCTGAACGAACGCAGGGCCGAGTTCCTTGCCGGGGATACGGCGGTCGCGGACGCGACGTACGCGCTCTGGTGGGAAGCCGAGGTTCAGAAGCGCAGCGTCAGCGCCGTGGACGACGATGTTGCGCACGTCGCGCGCGCGGGCCGAGATCGCGCTGACATCGCGCGGCGTGTAACCGAGGCGCCGTATCTTCTTGGTGATCCGCAGGCGGTCGACGCCGGCCTTGAAGCGCGCCTCGACGTCGCCGTGATCCCCATCGGGCGGCTCGCAGAGCGTGTCGCGCGCCTGATAGACGGGCGCGAGGCGGTCGAGCCACGTCAGGTCGGTCGGGAGGCGCCCGACGAGGTAGAGCGGCCAGGCGGCGCTGAGCAGCGCACTCGCGCAGCGGCGCTCGTGCGCGAGGCTCATCGCCATGAACGGCGCCGAGGCGAGCGGCTCAGCCGGCGGCCGGTAGAGCACGAGGTCGTCGTCCTCGTAGTCGACGTGCATCCCACTGTCACGGTTGCGCGGGGCTTCGAGCGACTTGCGGCCCTGCTCCTGGTGCATCCATGGCTGCGGCAGCCAGTTGCCGAGCGTCGGCCACAGCGGCATGTACATCGCCTCCTCGGGAGGCGCCGCGAGCGTCCACAGCGCGAGCGCGTAACGGGCACGGGTCGCGCCACGGTCCGAGGCGACGCGCCGCGTCCCGCGCTCGCGGGTGATCAGGCTCGCAGTGTGGCGCGTGTCGATGACTTGGTCGCGCGTGCGGTCGAAGCGCTCGCCGGGCCCGATGTCGTCGCCGAACAGCGTCCGCACCGCGTCGCGCGTGCGACGCGCCGAGTCGTCGACGAGCGCGTTGCGGCCGTAGGTCGGGGCGAGCGCCGCGTCCGGGCCGAGCGACTGGACCGCCGGCGGCGCCATCACGTTCGCGAGCGGCGTCCGGATGAGCCACGAGCGGTTGGTCGCCTCAAGCAGCGCCGCCGCGATGTCGTCGTGCGTGGCGAGCGTGCCGTCGGCGTCTTCGTCGAGGACCTCTACGAGCGCGTCCGCGATCTCCTGGTCGTGGCCGTAGGCCCCGAAGCTCCCCGGATGTGATCGGGCGAGGTAGCGGACGAAGCCGTGCACCTGCGCCCACTCGGCATTCGAGAGGTAGAGCCAGAGTCGCTCGGACGAGTGCGGCCGTAGCGCACGGCGCTCCTGGCCGCGTTCGATGGCGCCCTTGAGGTTCGTGAGGCGGTCCTCAGGGGACGACTTCCGCTTCGGTGCCACGGGACCCGACGCTACTCGCGCCGCGGGACGCCTAATTTCGTTCTGCTCTTCCTAAGAAAGGGCGAGGAGTCATTTGCCCTCGGCGAACAGCGCTCAGGGGCTACTGAAGCTGACCGGTCCTCAGGCACGCGGTCACGGGCTGATCGCCTCCCGAACACGACGGAGCATCTCGAGCCCGGTGACCGTGTCAAGCTCGGCGCCCTTTGCATTCTTGAACCGATAGTTGATGGACGTGCTGTCCCCGTGATCCACTGCGACGATCACGGCTATCCCGCGGAGGGTTGCGTTCGGGAAATCGAGTGCGCCCCCGTCCTCGAGTTCGTCCATCGCTTCCATCGCCGCCAGACCCACCTGATCGCGATCGACCACCCCAACCCCCGTTCGTTCCTACTAGAAATGATGCCCGGTAACGAAACGAGCGCGCTCTGACGGCCTCGTAGTGCGCCGCGGCGCTCGGGCGCTACGGCCTGCGCGCAACGGCGCAGTCGGGTAGTCCCGAACTGGTACCCGACCAGCGTCATTGAACCGCTGGACCTCCGCCGGAGCGAATGCGAAACTCCCGTACCTAAGCCAACCAGCCCTCACGGGCGGCGATCATAATCCGCGTGTTGGGGGGGTTCGAGTCCCTCCTCCGGCATTGCAGAAGCCCCGCAAATGCGGGGTTTCGTCGAGGTAGCCGGCGGTCACCGCGTGGCGGTACAGCAGCCGGCTGACCAGCGCACCACAGTGCCGTCCTCGGCCAGCGCGCACCTCGTGGGTGCGCAGCAGCGGATCGCCGGCCCGCGACGTTCGATGAGCGAACCCGGCGGCGACGAACCCGTCGGCACGAACTTGTCGAACGCCGCCCTTTACGCGGACCATCGGGAACTCGGTCGACGGCCGACACTCGTCGTGGCGGACGACGTCGTGGGAGGCGAGCTTCGCTCGTCTGCTAACGACTAGTGGGACACGACGAGTTCCGGTCGCGAACCGAAGAGGTCACGGCTGGAATGCTCCTCGAACGGCGCCACCTCCTCGACCCGCAGGGCCGCTAAGTCTCCGGTGGAAGCGGCCGGAGGGCGGTGTCCGCCTTGACCCTCCGCCGCTTCTCACGGCCTACAGCTCGCCGATCTCGTCGGCGACGCCCTCCGGCAGGCGGTACTGCGTCCGCATCCCGCCCTCCGACTCGTCCCACTCGTACTCGATCCACTCCAGGCGGATCGGAGCCTCGGTGCCGGTGTCGTCCTTCCACTTCCTAGCGGAGCGGCCGGTCGTGCGATGGATGCTCTGGGCGCTCGCGTACTTGCGGCCCATGCGCTCGGCGATGTCGGCGAGCGTGTAGCCGATGCCTATCTCGCGCTCGATCGCTGCCGCCGCACCGTACAACTCCCGACCGTTGTCGGAGAGGTAGCCGCGCCAGTAGCGCTCGACGCCTCCGGGAACCATCTTCGTCTGCACAGTCCCGGCCTCGGGCGACAGCTCCTCAGCGGGGAGACCGCCAACGTCGACGGCCGCGCCCTCCGGGACGTCGATGGTGATCGTGATAGTGGGCAAGGGTCCAAGCCTCCTTGCGTAGATGATGTATAGATCCGCGTAGGCCACGATACAGGCTGGAGACAGCCTGTCAACCGTATGGATGGTCTTTCAGCGTTTGTCCGCCTACGCAGGAGTCGCCTTTCCCCTTGATCCGATTGGGCAGAATCACGACTTCTGATTAGCCAGCCCGCAAGGCCTCCCAGTGCGGTCTCGCCAGCATTTTGATCATGGGGCGCTTTTGGGCTGCAAATTGCGCACTTCCTATTGGGCAGAGACTTCTGATAAACGCGGCGACCATCGCGGTCATATGATGTGATAAATGCCGGTAGAAACTTCTGATCAAGGCTCGATCGAGCTGTACGCCGCGTTCAAGCGCTACCAGCCCGATGCGGTGGCCAGGCTCAGCCGCATCGAGCGCGCGCTCGGTGCGATCCGGGCAGCGCCGGTCATCCCCCCGGCAGCCAATCAGATGCGCGCCTCGGCGCTCGCCGGCACCGTGCACTACTCACCCCTTATCGAGGGCAACGAGCTGCCGCTCATCGAAGCCGAGCGCGCGGCCGCGCGCGAGCTCGACGCCACGACAGCGGCGAAGATCGAGCTTGTCAACTACGTCGAGGCGCTGGCATGGATCGACGAGCGCGACGGCGCCGGCGAGCTCGAGATCACCCCGGAGTTCCTCCTCGGCCTCCACGGAGTGCTGATGCGGGGCCTCGGCCGAGAGGACTCCGACTTCAAGCCCCACCACGAAGGCGCTTGGCGCGACGGGCGCGCTCTGATCCTCAACGAGTTGCGCCAGATCGTCCATGAGGGGTCGCCCCCCGAAGAAGTCCCTCTCCGGATGGCCGGTCTGTGTGAGTGGGTGACGGCGCGCGAACAGCGACTGGAGGAGTTCCCGCCGCCCGTGCTCGCCGCGGTCGCGCACTACGCGATCACCGACATCCATCCGTTTGCCAACGGCAACGGCCGAACAGCACGGCTGGTGTCCTCTGCGATCCTTCAGCGCCACGGCTACCTACCAGGCCAGCTGTTTTGCTTCGACCGGTACTACGCGCGGGACAAGACGGCCTACCTAGCAGCGTTGCGCTCCGTCAAGAACCTGTCGCGCAACATGGAGAACTGGCTGGTCTACTACTTGGAAGGACTCGCCGAGGAGTACGAGCGCGTTCAGGCCGAAGTCGAGCAGCTCGCGCAGCTCGGGCTGAGCGGTCAGTCTTCGGTGCAGCTGAAGGCGTCCGAACAGAAGGCGTTGAGCGCGCTGGCCGTCCAAGGCGTGCGCGAGTTCACGCGCGCTGACTACCAGCACGCGGCCGGGGTCAGCCAGAGCACGGCGATCGCCGATCTGAACGATCTCGTGGCCAAGCGGATCGTCAGGCGGCTGCGGCGCGGGGCGACGACCGCCTATGCCTTCGCGCGCGCCAGCGATGACCGGCGAGGACGGCCGCGCGACTGGACGCCGGAGCGGATCGAAAGCGAACTGGCACAGCTATGCGAAGGGCGCACGCAATGGCCCACGATCCGCGAGTTCGACGCCGCCGGCAAGCGGGCGCTGTACCTCGCCGTCGGCCGCTACGGCGGCGTCGACTATTGGGCCGAGCGCATGGGGCTGTCGCGGCGCCCATAGCCAGTCATAGCGGAGTGACGAGTGCTGCCCGCCCTGGCCCTTTCTTGACGGCCTCGCCCAAGAAGCGACGGGCGCGACCGTGGCGGCTGGCGACCGAACCGTGTGCCAAACCGTGTTCATAAATATGGGATTTCCGCCCCCAGGCGAGCGATCATAAATCCGCGTGCCGGGGGTTCGAATCCGTCCTCCGGCATCGGGAAGTGGCTGCAAATGGGCTATTCCGTTCGAGCGCTTCGAGCGCGCGCCGCTCCCCTAGCCCGCGGCCGCGCCGTCGCCCGCGGGAGTCGGGCGGCGCCGGTGCTCGAGCGCGCTGCGCACGACGTCGGGCGCGAGATGCTCGTCGATCCAGACGCTCTGGAGCACGTGGGTCAGCATCTCGTCGTGGTGCTCGCGGATGACACGGCCGACGGCCGGATCGCGGTACAGCCGCGCGCACGCCTGGCAGCGATGGGCGTACCGGCCCTCCCAGTCGATGCTCGGGTCCTTCTCGGCCGCCCACGCGAGGATCTTCTCGGGCCCGTCGGTGTGGATCCACAGCTTCAGGAAGTCGTCTTCGGACTCGCTGATCGCGCGCGCGAGGAAGTCCGGATCGTCGACGGTGGCCACGTTGAGCTCGGGGATGAGCCGCATCCCGATCCCGCAGCACGACCCCACGCGGCCGTCGGCCTGGACGACGTACGTCTGCAGGACGTTGTCGCAGCCCGGCCGGCCGCCGACGTTCGCGCGGTCCGCCGCGCACCCGTCCGGATAGCGCTCGGTGGTCTCGGGGTCGAGCGGCATCCACGGGCTCTCGATGATGCGCACCCGCTCCCGCAGCTCGGGGTCGAGCGCGGCGATGAGCGGATGCTCCTCGACGTCCGCGCGCGTGATCCGCCGCTCGGCGCGCAGCTCGACCATGATCACCAGCGGCAGGTCGAGCTGCAGCGCCGCGACCGTCGCGTGGACGACGCGTTCCAGCGGGATGAACCGGACGTGCTCGTCGCCGGTCGAGTAGTTGATCTCGCTGAGGCCCGCGTCGATGAGAGCGCCGAGCTTGCGCCGGGCCGCGCGCGGGCTGAGCGCCCAGTGGGCGTTGGTGACCACGCGCGTCGGGAAGCCGAGCTCGGTCGCGAGCGCGATCCCGTCGAGCAGGTCCCGCCACCGCAGCGTGGCCTCGCCGCCCGTGAACACGACGTTGTGGAAGTCGCCGATCGCGTGTGCCTCGCGGATCGCGTCCAGGACCACGTCGCGCCCGATGCTCGAGCGCTCCCGCGGGCTCGACATCGAGGCGCAGTCCGTGCACTCCGCCGGGCACGTGTAGGTCGGCATCAGCGTCAGCGTCTTGGGCTGACGGAGGAGCGGCGGGAGCGCGTCCGCCGGCATGGCGGGTGTCAGCGGATCGGCCGCTCGACGTCCGCGAGCGCGCCGCTCGCGCGGAGCTGCTCGGCCTGGTTGACGAGCTGGTCGACGACGCTGCGGAAGAGCTCCGGCTCGATCACCGTCGGGTCCCCGATCGCCACGCCGTTGAAGTTCTGGCTGGAGTGCAGCGTCTGGTTGCTCGTGCTCGGCGTCGCGGGCGAGGTGACCAACGTGCGCTCCGGCCCCGTGATGAGCTGCTGGGCCATCGGCCCGACGATGTCGAAGCCGTTCGCGACGTTGCGCAGCGCGGCGTCGACCAGCACCGGGTCGCCGAACTCGACCAGCGCGGTCGCGAAGTCCTTGCGGAACTGCTCGTGCGTGGTCGGTCGCTCCTCCAGCTCGAGCGCCTTGTCCTCGAGCCAGCCGCGGAACTCCGGGTTGGACAGCATCGAGAGCAGCAGCCGGTTCGCGTCGGACTCCACCTGCTCGCCGAGCTCGCGGCCGACCACCTCGCGACCCAAGACGCCGACCGGGTTGCGGATGAACTGCTCGCGCTCGGCGTCGTCGCGCTCGATCTTCGCGAACAGGGCCGCGGTGCGCTCGCGCACCTCCTCCTTCCTGAGCACGAGGCCTTCCTCAGGTTCGCTGCGCTCGTCGTTCATGGCTCCCACCCCTGGTTCGACGACGACGCGCCAAGCCTCTCAACTGAGGGGCCCTTGAGTCAATGGGGGACTGCTCATGACGTCCCCGACGCTCCGTCGGCGCCGCGGGCCCGAGGGGCGCTGTCCCTCGCGCGAGAACCGGCCCGGCTCTCGGCGGTCGCTCCGACCGGCGAGCGTGCGGAAGCTGTGCTGAGCCGGCGCCGCTGACGACCTCAGGCGGCGATGTCGCGCAGGAGCGCCTGGAGCTCCTTGCGGGCGCTCGCCAGCGCCGCGCCCTGGTCCGAGGCGCGGGCCGCCACCATCGACAGCTCGCACATCGCCCCGAAGAGGATCGAGGTCAACGCCTCGGGGTCGCGCCGGCGCAGCTTCTTCTCGCGGATCGAGTTCTCGATGCCGAGCGTCAGGAGCGCCATCGTCGACCGGCTCTCGATCTCGCGCAGCCCCGCCCAGCCGAGCACGGACGCGGCGTCGATGAGCAGTATCCGCTGGACGTCGGGATCGACGCAGGCGTCGAGGAACGCCAGAGCACCGATCTCGACCTGCTTCCAGGGGTCCCGCTTGTGCTGCGCGGCGGCGACGACGCGCTCCGACAGCCGCCGCGCCTCGGCTTCGACGACCGCGCGGAACAGCTCCGTCTTGTTCTCGAAGTGGTGGTACAGCGCGCCTCGGGTCACGCCCGCGGCCCGCACGATGTCCTCGATCGACGTGTCGGCGAAGCCCTTCGTGGCGAACAGGTCGCGAGCGGTGGCGACCAGGTGGGAGACCGTCGCCTCGGAGCGCTCGACCTGGGTCCGGCGGACCGGCGGTGTCGGCTTGCGTGCGTGGGCCGTCTGAGCCGCGGGCGGCATGCCATCCAGTCTAGGAGAGCGCCGGACGTACCTACTGACGGTAGGTGCGGACGTCACCCCACGCGCCGCACGCCGATCTGCTGGCAACCGGCGAGCAGCGCGTCGAGGCCGAAGCCGTCCACCGGCCCCACGACTCCCGGGCCTTGCAGCTCCCCCGCGAGCGCCCGCTCCGCGCCCCACGCCGCGATGTTCGCGTTCAGCGAGTAGGGACTCGGCCCGTCGAGGTGCACCGCGGCCAGCTGCCGGCCGGCGGAGTCGTAGGCCTCGGCCACGAAGTACGAGCGCGTCCGTGCCCGCGCCAGGCCGTCCGGGCCGCGCGACCCGAAGAGCCGGGCCGCGGCGTCGCGAACGAATCCGACCGTCCCGGGAACCCGGCCGGTCGCGGCGGTCACGACGCTCAGCAGCTGCACGGCGCGGGACCCGGCTCCCCACCAGCCGACGTACACCTCGACGTCGACGAGCCCGGCGTGAAGGCGCGGCAGCGCGAAGTGCTCGGTCGCCCCGATGCTCACCGCCGCGCGGCCCTTGCCGTTCACCTCGAAACGCCGGTGGTGCCGGCAGCTGCGTTCGTCGACGATCCGTCCCTCCCGCCACGCGAAGGCCGGCTCGAACATCGCGGCGACGATGCTGGCGATCGTCCCCCCGCCGAGCGCGCGGGGGCCGGCCGGGCCGGTTATGTAGTACCCGACGGCCAGCCGCGCGGCCTCGGGTCCCGCCTCGCGCAGCGCAAGTGCGCCCGCCAGGTTCCCCGGCACGCAGTCGTACCCGAACGCCGGGACCAGCGTGGACCCGCTCCGGCGCGCGGGCTCGTCGTAGCGCTCGAAGACGAGGCGCTCGAACGCCGGCTCACCGGTGATGTCGATGTAGTTCGCCCCGGCCTCGACCGCCGCCTGGACCGCGGGCTCGCCGACCTTCACGAAGGGCCCGACGGTGCTGACCACCAAGTCGCCGGGTTCGAGCAGCGCGGCCAGCGATCGGGGGTCCGCGGCGTCCGCGGTCTCGATCTGCAGCGGCACGCCGAGGTCGTCGCACACCGTCCGGATGCGCTTCGCGTCGCGCCCCGCGAGCACGGGATGGATGCCCCTTCGCACGAGCGCGTCGGCGACGAGCCTGCCGCTGAAGCCCGTGGGCCCGAAGAGGACGGCCCTCCCGGTGGGACCGGCCATCAGGCGGCCCACCGTTCGCCGGCGGCGCGGGGGGCGTCCGCGATCCGAGCCGTGCCCGACGCGGGCGCGGCGGTGAGCTCGTCGACGAGCTCGGCGACCCGGCCCGGGGCGTCCTCGGGCAGGAACGTCCGGGCGTTCTCGACGAGCTCGAAGCGGCCGTGGGGGAACCTGCGGGCCAGCCGCCGGCCGTTGCGCCGGGCGAACCACGGGTCGTCGGCGGCCCAGGCGACGATCGCAGGACCGGTGAAGGCGCCCAGCCGCCGTGCCGCCGCCAACGTGTACCGAGGTCGCAGGGCGCGGCCCAGGCGCAGGATGTCGGCCGCGATCTCGGGCCGGTCGATGCCCGCCATGTAGCTGTCCCAGATCTCCGGCTCGAGCCGACGATGCGCCACCGAGCGCCAGAAGAGGCGCTTGACCGCCTCGCGGCGCCCGAGCCGCACCACCGCGGGCCCGAGGCCCGCGCGCATGGCGAGCGTCGCGGGCTTCAAGTAGCGGGGGGGCAGCTGCCCGAAGGAGTCGCACGACGTGAGCAGGACGCGGGCGATCCGCTGCTCGCCGCGGGCGAGCAGCAGTTGCGTCAGCGCCCCGCCGTAGTCGTTGGCCACGAGGGTGACGTCGGTGAGGTCCAGTGCGGCCAGGAACTCGCCGATGAGCGCCGCGAGCGCGGGAGGGCGCATGTCCGCCCCGGCCGGTGCGGGCCGTGCGTGGCTGCCGAGCGGAAGATCGGGAACGATGCACCGGTGGCGGTCGGCAAGCCGCGGAACGACGTCCCGCCACAGGTCGCCGTTGCACAGCGCTCCGTGGACGAACACGACCGTGCCACCGCGGCCCCGCTCGCGGTAGTCGAGAGGACCGTGGGACGTCTGCACCGGAGCCTGCGGAGACCCGAGAGCGCTGGATACCGCCATGGAAGCCTTCCTCGCCGGAGGTCCGGCGGCTCGACGAACATACCTACTGTCAGTATGTCAGGTTCCGCCTCAACGTGCTGGACCACATACCAGCAGTATGTATGCGGTACGATGCGCGCCATGACGTCCGACACCGTCGCCCGCAGCGAGAGGGCGGCCGTCCTGCCGTCCGACCCGGCCGCCTTCGTCGCCGAGGCCGAGCGGATCTCCAACGCCGCGGCGCTCGACGAGCTCGCCCCGATCTACGCCCCGGACGTGGTCTTCGAGAGCACGACCGACGGCGTGTTCGACCGCTACGCCGGTCGCGACCAGGTCGTCCGCGCCTGGAGCGCGATCCTCACCGGCATGCGCCGCAGCGGCGGCGAGGTGCACAAGACCCTGCTCGGCACCACGCACGACGCGATCCTCAACGACTGGCAGGGCCAGATCGCCGGCCGGCTCACGCGCGGCCTCGAGTACTGGCGCTTCGACGAGGGCGGCCTGGTGTGCCATCACCGCATCTACGCCTCGATGTCGGCGCGCTCGTCGAGGGACCCGCGAGCCGTGATCCGCCTGGCTCTGAACTGGCCGCTGCTCTCGGCCCGGATGCTCACCGCGCAGGTTCGCTTCGGCGCCAAGCCGCAGCGCTGAGCCCGATCAGGCGGGGGCGGTCGCCGACGGAGCGCCCACGAGGCACGCCCCTTTCGGTCACGGGTTCATCCGCACCTCGTCGCCGTCGGCGATGGCCTCGAATGCCCGGGCTACCTGCTCGTTCGTCTCCGGCGCTCCTCCGCCCAGGCGGAGGTAGAGCGCCTGCACCTCTCGCGACCGTGCGGTCGAGGCTCCGGACAGCAGGCCGGCGCGCTCGTAGCGGTTGGCACGACGCAGGGGCCAGCGCTCGGCCTCGTAGATCGAGCGCTTCGCCGACTCGACCATGGCGGCGGGGCGCGCGGCCAGACGGTGGGCAAGGTCGTGCGCCCGCCGCGAGAGCTCAGCGGGATGGACGACCTCGTCGACCAGTCCGAGCTTCAGAGCCTGGTCGGCGTCGACGAGGTCACCTGCGACGAGCATCCTCAGCGCCCGGTGCGGACCGACGGCGCGGGCGAGGCGCTGGGCGGTGCCCACGCCCGGCACGTACCCGAGCAGGATCTCCGGCAGCCCGATCCAGTGGTCGGTGTCCGAGAGCAGCCGGACGTCGCAGGCGAGGGCGAGCATCAGCCCGCCGCCCATCACCACGCCGTCGATCGCCGCGATGAAGACCTTGTCCGACCGGTTCATCCGCGCGAACGCGTTGTCGAGGCGCAGGACGTCGACGGCGTCGCCGAGACGCGTGCGCCGCACGAGCGAGGCACCGGCGGGGAGGCGGAGGACCGCGTCGAGCGCGCGCCCGGCCGCCGCCGCCTGCCGCACCGAGAGGGCGCGACCGGTGCGCCGGCTCGCCGCGACGATCCGCTCCACGTCGGCGTGCTGGACCCACACGCCGGGCAGGGCGCTCTCCAGCACGACGGCCCCCACCGACCGGTCGCGCCGGAGCCCGAGGGTCAGGTCGTCGAGCGCCGCGATCAGGCGCTCGTCGAGGAAGTTGCGCGGAGGGTTGTCGATGCGGACCGTCAGCACGCGATCCCGCTGGTCGAGGTTCAGCACCGCCACGAGCGGACCATACCTACTGCCGGTATCTTCACGTGTGAGCTCGTGCGCGAGACGGTCGCGCGCCGGGGGCGGATCCGGCGGCACGGAGCAGTGCTCGGACAAACTCGCGAACCTCCGCCCCGCGCGGCGGTCGTAGCACGCGCACATCCGCTAAGGAGGGATTCATGAGGACACGGGCATCGCTCGCGGCGGCGGTCGCCGCGCTCGCCGTGGGGCTGCCGGTCGCGACGGCTCAGGCGGGGACCGATCCGGCGAACCAGATCGTCACGACGAAGAGCTTCACGCTCGCGCCGAACGCCACGGAGACGTTCGCCGTCCCGATCCGCGGGCTGGGTCAGGACCAGAACGTGCTGCTGCCGTGCTACGGCTTCGCGATCCGCGGGCCGGGCGTCGAGCTGCTGGGCGCGAACCTGAACCCGTTCGGCCGCGTGGTTCCCGAGCCCGGCCATGAGCAGACGTCCGACGGCGGCGTCCCCGGCGCGGAGCGGCAGGCCGACGGCTCGTTCGTGATCCCCGAGGAGGAGGCGGTCGTCGGGCCGCGGGCCGAGCGCATGGGCGTGAGCTGCGACGCGGTCGGCTGGCGGTTCCTCGACGACGACGGGGGCGCTCGCCTCGACGTCGACGGCAACGTCGTCGCCCGCGGCATGACCGCCCGGGCCGCGCGCAGGGCGAAGAGCCGGCTGCGGGCGCTGCGCCGGCGGGCGCGGGCGCGGGCGTCGTCCGGGTCGGGGCCGGTGAGCGTCGTCTTCGCGGGCATCCGCAACCCCGCGGACGAGAGCGCGCTGGTGGTGCGGGTCCGCACCGGCGACGTGCCCGCGGGCACGAAGCTGACGCTCCACGCCCGCGTGCTCCCGCAGCGCGTCGATGAGAGCCGCGCGCGGTAGCGCGCACCTGGCCGCCGTCGCCGCCGTCGCCGCCGGC
>DASZEJ010000055.1:0-8891 GCA_035940955.1 Solirubrobacteraceae bacterium | reverse complement strand
CGAACCAGAATGTCGCCCACACCCCCGCTTCGCGGCCGTCGCAGCCCTCGCCGCCCGCCAGCACGGGGTCGTCGCGCGCAGACAGCTGCGGGAGCTCCGATACAGCGACGGCGCCGTCGCCAGGTGGCTCCGCACCGGCCGGCTGCACCGCCAGTACCACGGCGTCTACGCCGTCGGCCACGCAGCGCTGACGCCGGAGGGCCGCTGGCTCGCGGCCGTCCTCGCCTGCGGCCCGGGCGCCGTGCTGAGCCACCGCGCGGCGGCAGCCCTGTGGCGCCTCGGCGTGAGCGCTGGCGCGCGCGTCGACGTCACCGCCCCCCGCACGCGCAAGGGCCCGGCCGGGATCGCGCTCCACCGCGCCCGTCGCGTGGCCGACGACGAGACGACGACGCTGCGAGGCATCCCGGTCACCGCCCTCCCGAGGACCGTCGCCGACCTGGCCGACGTGCTGCCCCAGCCGCAGCTCGCGAAGGCGATCCACGAGGCCCAGGTCGTCCACGCGCTCGCGCCGCGGGCGCTCGACGAGGCGGCGCGGCGGGCGCACGGCCGCCGCGGGAGCGCGAACCTCGCCCGCGCCATCGGCGACCCGGACCGGACCCGCAGCGAGCTGGAGCGCCGCTTCCGCCGGCTGTGCCGCGACCACGGCCTGCCGAAGCCGGCGGTCAACGCGACGGTCGGCCGGTTCGAGGTCGACTTCCTGTGGCCCGAGCGAAGAGTGGTCGCCGAGACCGACGGCTGGGCCTTCCACCGGACGCGAACCGCCTTCGAGACCGACCGCGAGCGCGACCAGGCGCTCACCCGAGCCGGCTATCGCGTGCTCAGGTTCACCCACCGCCAGGTCACGCGCGCGCCCGACGACGTCGCGGCGACCCTCCGCGCGGCGCTCGGCTAGACGGGACCGACGCCGGCGAAGATGAGCACGAGCGCGATGAAGAGCAGGACGAAGATCGTCCCGACGATCACGCGCGGGTTGGTCAGAACGGCCGTCGCGCGGTGACGCGGACTCGTCTCCGCCGGCCGGATGAGCCGAGCCCCGACCGCCGCCGGATCGAGCACGTCGTCATCGAGAGCCGAGGAAGGAGCGACCCGCGCCGGCCGCAGCCGCCCAGCGCTCGTCCGCGGCCGCAGGATCCGAACCCCCTCCGACCCCTCCTCATCACCCCACAACTCCGGCGCCCGCGGCGACCCCGAACCGAGCCGCGCCGTCGTGGGCGCCTCCCCGGCCGCGGGCTCGAAGGGCGCCGTGGTGTCGTCGTCGCCGGGGCGGTCGACGAGGGGAGCGTCGTCGTCGCCGGCGGAGCGGTCGGCGAGGGGAGCGGGGGGCTCGAAGTATTCGGTCGTGTGGTCGTCGCCGGCGCGATCGGCGAGGGGAGCGGCATCGTTGTCGTCGTCGCCGGCGGACTGGTCGGCGAGGGGAGCGGCATTGCCGTAGTCGTCGCCGGCGGAGCGGTCGGCGAGGGGAGCGGCGGGGTCGAAGTATTCGGTCGTGTGGTCGTCGCCGGCGCGGTCGACGAGGGGACCGTCGTCGCCCTCACCCGCGACGCCAGCGCTCCGCTCATCCTCCCCCTCGCTGCCCATCCCGCCGGCGCCCTCCGCGACGCTCCGGTCCTCACCCGGCACCTCCCGGCCGACCGGCCCGAAGCGACGACCGCCGGCGCCACCGCCGAGCTCCTCCTCGTCGCCCCCAAGCGCGCGGTCGGCGAGCCGCGCGGCCCGATCGTCGTCGTCGATCGGCCCAGCGAGGGGAACGCCCTGATCGTCGCCCCCGCGCGGCTCGTCGTCGTCCGCTCCGTCCGCCCACCCCGGCCCCAGCCGGGCGGCACGGAACTCGGCGTCGTCATGGTCCGGGGTCGCCGAAGGCACCCGCGCCCGCGCGGCGGCGGAGCGGGTCGTGCGCGCCTGGCGCAGCAGCGACTCGACCCGGGCTCGCGCGTCGCGCAGGTCCCGGCGGGCGGCGCGCGCATCGTCCTCGGCGGCGATCGCTCGGTCCTGGGCCTCGGCGAGCTGCTCGCGCGCGGCGGCGGCCTCAGCCTCGGCGCGCTCGATCTCCGCACGCGCCTCGACCCGCGCCTCCGCGAGCGCCCGCGCGATCGACGACTCCGCCTCCGCGCGCACCCTCCCGACCTCGGCCTCCGCCTCCAGCCGCGCCCGCTCGGCGTCGGCGCGCGCCTCGTCGGCCTCGCCCTCGGCCCGCGCCTGCTCCTCGCGCGCGACCACCGCCGCCGCGTGGGACTCCTCCGACCGGCGCTCCGCGGTCGCCGCCGCCTCGCGCGCCGCCGACAGCTCCGCGTCGAGCGCGTCGCGCTGTGCCTCGGCCTCGGCGAGCCGCGCCTCGGCCGCCGACGCCGCGGCGGTCGCGGACTGCAGCCGGTGACGGAGGTCGTTGGCGGTGCGGGCGAGCCGGACGAATCGGTCGTCGTCGCCGCCGGACTGTGTCGGGGAGGGGAGGACGATGAGCGGCCCGCGCGACGGGGCGAGCGCGAAGCTCGCATCCGGGTCGGTCAGCGCCGCGAGCGGGATCGCGAACGTTGCGCACCACGCCGCGCCGTCGCGCGTCTCGAGCGCGGGCAGCTCGCGCGGAACGCCGCCCGTCTCGACGAGCAGCCGCGACGCGGCGGGCGCGGGACCGGTGAACCGACCCTCCACCTCGACCACGGCGATCGCGCCGCTGACCGGAGTCGCCTCGAAGGCGAGCAGCTCGAACGTCGGGGCCGGGCTCATGGCGCCTCGCTCCTCGCGCCGGGCGGGGCAAGCGGGCGGCGCGCCGAGGCACTCCAACCGAGGCTCCCGGCCGGCGGGGCGGTCGAGCCGCGGTCGCGGCGGGCCTGGAGGCCGCGCGCGAAGGCGCTCCGGAGAGCGGCCGTCGGGGCGGTCGAGCCGCGGTCGCGGCGGGCGCCGAGGCCGCCCGCGGCCGCACCCCAACCCGCGCTCGGGGCGGTGACGGGGGTGACGGGGCGGGGTGGGGGACGCACGGTCGTGTTGGGTACGCGGTGGGTCGGTCTATGGATCGCGCGGGGGTGCGGTGCCGGACGTCGGCGCGAACGGCTGGGTCGCCTGGTCGTCGTCGGACGGCGTCGCGAGCGGCGGCGCAGCCGCCGCCCCAGACCCAGACGCAGCCGCCGCCCCGCCCGCCGGCCGCCGGTCCACCGCGGGCACCCGCGCGCGGGCGTCACGCGCGCCCACCGACACGGTGACCGAGATCCGCGCCGCCCGCAGCACGCCGCCGAGCAGCACGAGCCCCGACCCGGCCAGCGCGAGCCAGCCGCCCGCGTCGCGCTCGGGGTCGCCGCCCGCGAACACCGGCGGCGGCTCGATCAGCTGCACCGCCACGATCGCCAGCAGCAGCGCGCCGATCCACGGCAGCGCGCGCGGCGAGACCGCGAAGCCGGCGGACCCGGACGCCGACGCCACGCCCGCCGCGACGGCGAGCAGCGCGAGCACCGCGATCACGAGGTCGAGCGCCTCGAACGCCTCCCATGCGCTCGCGCCCGCGAACCACTCCAGGAACAGCGCGACGAAGACCAGCAGCCCGCCGATGGCGGCAAGCACGTCTCCTGCGTCGATTCTGCGTGGCACGCGTCAGCCTCCCGGAGCTTCGCTCACCACCGGCGATTCGCCGCCAGTGTGCCAGCCCCTTCCGGGTGCGAGAAGACGTGCGCCCCAGCCGGGCGCGTCAGTCGCGTACGACCTGGCCCGTGTCCGGGTCGACGCGCGCGTCGTCGGGCTTGCGCGAGACCGCGACCGCGAAGCTGCCGGCCGGCCGCCGCCCGCCCGCGAGCACCGCCTTGGCCCTGCCGTCCAGGCCGGCGGCGACGCGGTACTTGACCTCGAACCTCCCCGCCTTCACCGGCGTGACGTGCCAGACGAACTCCTTGACCTCGCCCGCCTTCACGCGCCCGAGCGCCCACGTGTTCGTGTACGCGGTCGTGCCCCCGCGCGGTCCGTCGTCGATGACCCACACCGGCCGCGACGGGTCGGCGAGCCCGGCCTGCTCGGACCGGCGGGAGAACCCGTCGACGGTGACCGCGAGGTTGGGGATCGGCTTGCTGTCCGCGTTGCGCACCCGCAGCCGCAGCGCGACCTGCTCGGCGAGCCGCTGCTCGGTCGGGAACGACGCCTGGACGACGTCGACGGTCCAGTTGCCGCGCGGCTCGTCCGCGTCCTGGCGCTCGCCGCCGCCGCAGCCCGCCGCTAGAGCCGCCCCCAGCGCGAAGAAGGCGGTCGCAGACCCACGAAGACCCCGCATGCGGCGGCGAACGTATCAGAGGCCCGCGGGCGGGGGTGCCGCTTGACGGTTGCCATTTGTCACGATCCGCCGGCTTTGCGTACGCTCCAGTGCGCAGGCCGGGGCCCTCCCGCCTGCGCGTGGAGACGAGCAGCGAGGAGAGAGGCTTGGTTCGAAGCGTCGCCGATCGGTTCTTCCTTCCGCAGAAGAACCTGCTGGAAGAGGTCGGGGACATGATGATCCTCACGGGCAAGACGATCATGTCTGCCCTCCGTCCTCCGTACCCGTACGGCGGCGAGTTCGTCTCGCAGTTCCTCTTCGCGCTGAAGCTCTGCTGGTTCCCGCTGCTCGTGTCGACGGTCGCGTTCGGCTACGGCGCCCCGGGCCTGCAGGCCGCGAACTTCCTCGTCCTGTTCGGCGCACTCGACCGCCTCGGCGGCTTCTTCGTCCTCGCGAGCATCCGCGAGTTCGCCCCGTTCGTCACCGCGATCATCGTCGCGGGCGTCGCCGGCACGGCGATCACCGCCGACCTCGGCGCGCGCAAGATCCGCGAGGAGCTGGACGCGCTGCAGGTGCTCGGCGTCGACCCGGTGAAGAACCTGGTCGTCCCGCGCTTCCTCGCGCTGATGCTCATCACCGGCCTGTTCGACATCTACGCGCTGCTGTTCGGCATCTTCGGCGGCGTCATCGCGACGCTCGTCAACGGCGCGCCGCTCGGCCCGTTCTGGGCGACGTTCTTCACGAACGCGAGCACCACGGACCTCTGGGGGTCGGTCCTCAAGTGCACGGGCTTCGGAGCCATCGTCGCGATCGTCTGCTGCTACAAGGGGATGACCGCCTCCGGCGGCGCGGAGGGCGTCGGCCGGGCCGTCAACCAGGCGGTCGTGATCGCCTTCCTCGGCGTGTTCGCCTTCAACTACGTCTTCACGCAGACGCTCCTGGCGACGCACCCCGAGATCCAGGTGATCCGCTAGATGGGCGGCTGGCTCGCCGTCCCGCGCGACTGGCTCGCCAGCTTCGGCGAGATCACGAAGTTCTGCACGAAGGTCGTCACGCTCGTCCTGACGGTCCGCGTCTTCAAGTTCTTCGGCGAGGCGCTGCGCCAGGCCGGCATCCTCATCATCTCCTCGACGCTCGTCATCTGGGGCCTGATCTTCATCATCGGCCTGCAGTGCGGGATCGAGGGCGCGTACTTCAACCGCGCGGTCGGCGCGCCCGCGTACGCGGGGGTCTTCGCGGCATGGTGCGACCTGCGCGAGCTGGTCCCGTACGCGTTCGGCTACATGATGTCGGCGAAGATCGGCACCGGCATCGTCGCCGAGCTGGGGTCGATGCGGATCTCCGACGAGATCGACGCGCTCGAGGTCATGGGCATCGACTCGGTGCTCTTCCTGTGCGCGACCCGCCTGCTCGCCGCGTGGCTGGTGCTGCCGTTCATGTACGTCGCGGGCGTCGGCGCCGGCTTCTTCGCGAGCTACCTGGCGGTGGTCGAGCAGATAGGCGAGGTCTCGTCCGGCGGCTTCTTCCTGATCTTCTGGATGTTCCAGAACCCGCCCGACCTGCTGTACAGCGTCATCAAGGCGATGGCGATGGCGACGGCGATCGTCCTGGTCGGGTGCTACTACGGCTACCACGCGTCCGGCGGGCCCGTCGGCGTCGGGACGGCCACCGCGAAGTCCATGGTGATGAACATCGTGCTCGTGCACCTCATCGGGATGCTGGGGACCCAGCTCTTCTGGGGCGCCAACCCGAGAGCACCGATCGGAGGTTGACCTGAGATGCCGATCTTCGGCCGCCGGAACGACGACGACAGCGACAGCGAGCAGGGCGCGCCCGAGGGCGGCGGCCAGCCGCAGTCCGAGCTGGCGCGCAAGGGCCCGGCCGACGACAGCTCGGTCACCCACGAGGCGCCCCCGGCGGGCCAGGACACGCCGGCCGGCGGCGAGGGCGGCGTCCGCGAGGCCACGCGCGAGGAGTCGGCGCGCTCGCAGATCCGCGTCACCGACGAGCCCGACGAGGACGACGGGGCGCGCGAGCGCCGGGAGCGGCGCGAGGCGCGCGAGCAGCGCGAGAGCGACCGCGTCGACGACGACGAGTACCGCTGGCACACCGGGCGTCAGCGCCCGACCGGCGCGCCCGACGCCGTCGAGTTCGTCGACGTGCACAAGGCGTTCGGCCGCAACCGCATCCTGCGCGGGCTCAACATGGGCCTGCCCGAGGGGAAGATCTCGATGATCCTCGGGCCGTCCGGCACCGGCAAGTCGGTGTGCATCAAGCACATGGTCGGCCTGCTGTACCCCGACGACGGCGACGTGCTCGTCCACGGCGAGTCGGTGCCGAACATGCAGGACGACGAGCTGTTCGAGATGCGCAAGAAGTTCGGCGTCCTGTTCCAGGACGGCGCGCTCTTCGGCTCGATGAACGTCTTCGACAACACCGCCTTCCCGCTGCGCCAGCACACCGACAAGGGCGAGGACGAGATCGGCGAGATCGTCAACCGCCGCCTCAAGGAGGTCGGCCTCGGCGACGCCGGCGACAAGATGCCGAACGAGCTGTCGGGCGGGATGCGCAAGCGCGCCGGCTTCGCGCGGTCGCTCGTGCTCGACCCCGACATCGTGCTCTTCGACGAGCCCGACTCGGGCCTCGATCCAGTGCGCACGGCGCTCCTGGCCGAGCTGATCCAGGAGATCCACGAGGAGATGATGAGCGAGCGCCAGGGCACCGACCGGCGCGCCCCCGCGTTCACGCTCATCACCCACGACATCATGACCGCCCGCCGCGCGGCCGAGCACATCTCGGTCCTGTGGAAGGGCCGCATCGTCGAGTCAGGCCCCGCGGAGGAGCTGTTCCACTCCGACAACGCGTTCGTGAGACAGTTCCTCTCAGGCGACGCGCAGGGCCCGCTCGGCATGGAGTAGGCCCGCGATCGCCCTCCCGGCTCCGTGGTGCTCTAACACGGAGTGAACACGCTTCCGGCACGATCCGCCGGTCCACCCCGCACCCCCACACCTCCGCCTGCCCCCCCGCACACTCACCCCAAGGACTGACGCGTGACGGTCGCCCGGGCGATTGCCCTGGGCGCGCTCGTCGTCGCCGCGATCCTCGTCGGCACGCTGCTGCTCGGCGGCGAGGACGTGACGAAGTACCACGCGCGCTTCGAGAACGCCGGCCAGCTCGTCAAGGACGACGACGTGCAGATCGGCGGCCGGCGCGTGGGCGCGATCACCGACATCCGCCTCACCGACCGCAACGAGGCGATCGTCGACTTCGAGCTGGAGGAGGGCTTCGCTCCGCTGCGCCAGGGCACGCGCGCGCTCATCAAGGCGACGTCGCTCTCCGGCATCGCCAACCGCTACATCGTGCTGACGCCGGGCACCGGCGAGCCGCTCGACGAGGGCGCGACGCTCGAGCCCGACGAGACGACGTCGATCGTCGAGATCGACCAGCTCTTCAACACGCTGGACGACCGCACGCGCAAGGCGCTCCAGCGCGTGATCCAGGGCTCCGCGGCGCAGTTCCGCGACAAGGGCGAGCTCGCCAACGACGCGACGCGGTACTTCAACCCGTTCCTCTCGACGACGCGCCGCCTGGTCAACGAGGTCAACCGCGACCAGCGCACGCTCGAGCGCTTCATCGTCGACGGCGGGAAGGCGATGACGGCGCTCGCCGAGCGCCGCGAGACGCTGACCGACCTCGTCTCGAACGCCAACGAGGCGTCGCAGGGGATCGCCGCGGAGAACGACGCGCTGGCCACGATCCTGAGCCGGCTGCCGGCGACCATGCGCCGCGCGAACTCCACGTTCGTGAACCTGCGCTCGACGCTGACCGACCTCGACGTCCTCGTCGCGGAGTCCAAGCCGGCGACGCGGCGGCTCGCGCCGTTCTTCCGCGAGCTGCGCCCGCTCGTGCGCGACGCGCGCCCGACGATCCGCGACCTGCGGCTCGCGATCACGCGGCCGGGCGCGGACAACGACCTCGTCGAGCTGATGCGCAAGGCGCCGCGGCTGGCCGAGGTCGCCGAGCCGTCGCTGCGCGCGACCACCGCGGCGCTGCGCAAGTCGACGCCGGTGCTCGACTTCATCCGGCCGTACGCGCCCGAGCTGACCGGATGGTTCCGCGACTTCGGCCAGGCGGGCGCGAACTACGACGCCAACGGCCACTTCGGGCGGATCCAGCCGATCTTCAACACGTTCTCGTTCAGCGAGAACGCGGCCGGCGGCGCCCTGGTCCCGCAGGACCCGAACGCCCGCCTGACGGGGTACGACTTCGGCAACCTGCGGCGCTGCCCCGGCGGGGCGAGCCAGCCGGCGGCCGACGGCAGCGCGCCGTTCACCGACGGCGGCCTCGACTGCGACCCCCAGCACTCCCCGGAGGGCCCGTGAGGCGCGTCGCCGCCATCGCGCTCGTCGTCGCGGCCGCCACGGCGGTCGCCGTGCTCGGGACGGGCGCCGGCGACGACGGCGGCGGCGGCTACAAGGTCCGCGTCATCTTCGACAACGCCTTCTCGATCATCGAGGGCGAGGACGTGCGCGTCGCCGGCGTCAACGTGGGCAAGATCGAGACGCTCGAGGTGACGGAGGACAACAAGGCCGCGGCCGTCCTCGACATCACCGACAAGAACTTCCAGGACTTCCGGCAGGACGCGAAGTGCACGATCCGCCCGCAG
>DASZEJ010000054.1:0-17634 GCA_035940955.1 Solirubrobacteraceae bacterium | reverse complement strand
GCGACGGTCGCCGGCCCCGCCGGCCGGCGGCTCGTGGACCGCGACGCGGCCCTGCTCGCGCAGCTCGCGCAGCGCGCGGGAGACCTGCGACGGGTCGCAGCCCAGCGCGTCGGCGATCTCGCGCGGGCGCCGCGGCTCGTCCAGCAGCGCCAGCACGCGCTCGCGCACGCCGGACGCCTCGCGCTCGCGTCGCTCGGCGGCGTGCTCGCCGAGCAGCTTGGTGCGCGCGCGGTCGAGGCGGCGATCGGCGTCGGCGAGGTACCCGAGCGCGAACGCCCCCGCGACGTGGCCCGGGACGTCCCGGAGCGCCCGCGCGACCCGATCCAGCCGGTCGCGCTCCACTGCGATGCGGCGGACGTCGCCACTCTCGACCGTCTCGTCGGTCACGGCGCCCAGCTGGTCGAGGACCGCCTCCGCGGCCGCCTGGTCGTGGCGCGCAAGCGCGTCCTGCAGCGCCTGCACGACCTCGCGCACCGGACGCTGCGTCACGGCCCGTTCGGTGACGGCCATGGTCGGAGCCTACCCCGCTGTCATCAATCTTGTCAACATCTTGTCACAGACCCTCGTCGGCCGGGATCGCGATGGTCGTGAGCGCCGGCGCCCTGCCATGGACGCGCACGCCGACGTCGGGCCGCTCCTCGACGGGCTGCCCGATGACCACGGCCGGCTGGATAGCGGCGCCCCGCTCGTCGCGCAGCGGCCCGTTCACGACGACCGTGACGGACTGCGCCGACCCGACGCGCGACGCCGCCACGGACGGGCGCGGTGGCGGATGCCCTCCTTGACCGGCGGGCGGAGCCGCAGCTCGTCGCTGAACGGCGTCGCCTTGACCTGCTCCATGCGCGCGTCGTGGCCCGCGACGAGCCCGACGGCGACGTTCTCGCGCTCGCCGTCGACCACGGCGTGGTGGCTGCCGGCGATCAGAAGCTGCGGCGCCTCGGCGGCCCGCACCAGCGCGTGCAGCTCGTCGAGCGCCTCGGCGGGCACGGACAGCTCGGGCAGCACCGCGATCGCCGCCCCCGTGGCGAGCGCGGCGGGCACCAGCTCGCCCAGCCGGTGGCGCTGCTCGTCGGGGTCGCGCGGCCCGACGGGGAAGATCTGCCCGCCGTGCTCCGGGAACGCGAGCTCGGCCATCGCGTCGTTGGGGTGGATCGCGACGACCTCCTCGAGCGTCGCGGCGACCTCCTCGAGCGTCGCGGCGACCGCCTCGAGCGTCCGCGCGAAGCGGAAGTCGACGATGACGTCGAAGCTCGCAGCGTCGTGCGCGCGGATCGTCGGCAGCTCGTCCGCGCGCGGCGGGCTGAGCGACGCCGGGCGCGACGCGAGCGCCATGCCGGCCAGCTCCCACGGAGCGTCGGCCACGGGGTACAGGTGGCCGCCGGTCAGGGCGTGCCGCTCGCCGCCGAGCCGATCGCGCCACGCGGGCGCGAACGTGTGGCTCGTGGCGTTCGCCAGGCCCCACGCCGCCGCGTCGACGGCGTCCGGGAGCTGGCCGTCGAGCGTGACGCGCCGCAGCAGCTCGCGATCCTCGGCGTCGAAGTCGTCGGGGGCGCGGCCGCCCGCGAAGTGCTGCTGCACGCGATCGACGCTCTCGGCCCACGCCGTCCAGCGTTCGCCGGTCGCGTGCCGCGCCGGCGCGTCGGGCAGGGCGTCGCGCCAGCAGAGCAGCAGCGCGCAGGCGGCGTCCCACAACGTGCGCGCCTCCTCCAGCCGTGTGGGCAGGTCGCCGGGCACGGCTGGACGGTAGAGCGCGGCGCGGATGAGCGCTCTGCGTCAGCGCACGACGGGCTCGCGCGTCCGCTCGCCGTCGACCCGGCGCAGGAGGTTCAGCGGATTGGCGTCCTGGAGGGCGGGCGGGAGCAGGGCGTCGGGGGCGTCCTGGTAGACGACCGGGCGGAGGAACCGGTCGACGGCGGTCGCGCCGACCGAGGTGTGCGCGGGCGCGGAGGTCGCCGGCCATGGGCCGCCGTGGTGCATGGCGAGCGTGACCGACACGCCGGTCGGGACGCCGTCGAAGATGACGCGGCCGGCCAGCTCGGTGAGGCGCTCGACGAGCGGGGCCAGCGCCGGGTGCTCGGCCGGCTCCGCGTACAGCGCGGCGGCGAGCTGGCCGCCGAGCGCGCCGAGCGCCGCGTGCAGGTCGTCGCCGGCCTCGTACTCGAGCACGACGACGGCGGGGCCGAAGCACTCCTCGCCCAGCGCGGGCGTGGCGGCGAGCGCGGAGGCGCGCGTGCGGAAGACCGCGGGCGCGACCGCGAAGCCGGCGTCGCGCACGGCGTCGCCGCCGGCCGCGCCGTCGCCGTTCGCGCCGCCGTCGCCGCCGCTCGCCGCTGCCGGCGTCAGCCGCTCCACGCCCTCCGCCGCGGCCAGCGCCTCGACGCCCGCGCCGTACCCGCGATGGACGTTCGCGTTGAGCAGCACCTCGCGGCGCGCACCGAGCGCGGCCGCCAAGTCGGCGGCGAGCGTGCTCCCCGCCGGCGCGAAGACGAGGCCGGGCTTCGTGCACAGCTGGCCGCCGAAGGTGCCGACCGCGCCGGCGAGCGCCTCGGCGATCGCGTCGCCGCGCGCGGCCAGCGCTGCGTGCGTGACGACGACCGGGTTGAGGCTGCCCATCTCGGCGAAGACGGGGATCGGCGTCGGGCGCGCGTTCGCGCGCGCGATGAGCGCGGTGCCGGCGCGGAACGAGCCGGTGAACGCGACCGCCGCGGTCGCCGGGTGGTCGACGAGCGCCTCGGCGACGTCGAGCTCGGCGGCGAGCAGGTGGGCGAACGCCCCCGCCGGCAGCCCGGCCTCCTCCACCGCGGCGGCGAGGACCTCGGCCACGAGCGTCCCCGTGCCGGGGTGCGACGGGTGGCCCTTCACGATCGCCGGGCAGCCCGCCGCCAGCGCCGCGCCGGTGTCGCCGCCGCCGGTGCTGAACGCGAGCGGGAAGTTGGAGGCGCCGAACACCGCGACGGGACCGATCGGGACGCGGCGGCGGCGCAGGTCCGGGCGCGGGAGCGGCCGCCAGTCCGGGTCGGCGCGGTCGACGATCGCGTCGTGGTGCTCGCCCGCGGCGACGTGGTCGGCGAGCAGCTCGAGCTGCACCGCGGTGCGCTCGAGCTCGCCGCGCAGCCGCGCCTCGGGGAGCCCGGTCTCGCCGCCGGCGACGGCCACGACGTCGCCGCCACGGGCGCGCAGCCCGCCGGCCGCCGCGCGGAGCGCCGCCGCGCGGCGGGCGTCGTCACGCATCGCCGGGGACGCCGCCGCCTCGACGGCCGCGGCGAGGGCGGCGTCGACGTCCTCCACCCGGGCGGCGGGGTACGAGCCGGCGACCCGCCCGGATCGCGGGTCGACCGCTTCTACGATTGACATACCAGCTACAGTAGCAACTGGTTCGCAGATCGAACCACTCCTACGCCGTGGCCGTCACCGCCCCCTCCCCCATCCGCCAGCGCTACGAGCAGATCGCCGACCACCTCGCCGGCGAGATCGCCGCGGGCCGGCTCGCGCCCGGCGAGCGGCTGCCCGGCGAGCGCGAGCTGGCCCAGCAGCTCGAGGTCGGCCGCGCGTCGGTCCGCGAGGCGCTCGCGTACCTGCAGCTCCAGGACCTGATCGTCACCCGCCGCGGGTCCGGCTCCTACGTGGCCGACGACGCGCCCGAGCGGATCGCGGAGCGCGCCGGCACGGGCGAGCTCGCGCCGGTTCCCGACGCCGGCCCCGCCGCGGTCCTGCAGGCGCGGCTGATCACCGAGCCGCCGGTCGCGCGGCTCGCCGCGCAGGCGGCCCCCCACGACGGCGAGGAGCTGACCCGCCTCCTTGCGACGATGGACGCCTCGATGGACCCGGCCGACCCCGCGCAGCGCCGCCGCTGGAGCGACGCGGACCGCAGCTTCCACCGCGAGATCGCCGTCCTCACCGGCAACCCCGTCCTCGTCGCCATCGCCGACCGGCTCGCCTGCACGATGGACGAGCCGCTGTGGCGCCGGCTGCGCGACGAGTCGATCGCCGTCCCCGGCCGCACCACGCTTCAGCTCGCCGAGCACCGGCTGATCGCCGCCTCGATCCTCGAGGGCGACCCCGACGCCGCCGAGCTGCACGCCCGCCAGCACATCCAGCGAGCCCGCCGCTACATGGCCCTCGAAGACCACCAGGAGCCCCGATGAGCACGTTCCCCGGCATCATCCCCGCCGTCGTCGTCCCCTTCGCCGAGGACGGCTCGATCGAGGTCGCCGCGCTGCGCGCGAACGTCACCCACCTGCTCGACGGCGGCGTCCACGGGCTCGTCGTCAACGGGACGATGGGCGAGGCCGGGAGCCTGTCCGACGCCGAGCGCGCGCAGGTGATCGAGACGGTCGTCGACGTGGCCGGTGAGCGCGTCCCGGTCACGGCGGGCGTCTCGGCGGTCTCGACAGCGGTTGCGTGCGCCTACGCCGAGCAGGCGCGGGCGGGCGGCTGCCGCGGCGTCATGTGCCTGCCGCCCGTGCTCTACCGCGGGTCGACCGAGGAGCTGGCCGCCCACTTCGCCGCGGTCGCCGACGCGGCCGGCCTGCCGGTCATGGCCTACAACAACCCGGAGGCCTCGGGCGTCGACCTGCTCCCGGGCGCCATCGCGGAGATCGCCGCCGCGGTGCCCGGCGTCGTCGCCGTGAAGGAGTGCTCGGGCGACGCCCGGCGCATCGCGGCGCTGCTCGGCGCGACCGGCCTCGAGGTCCTCGTCGGCGGCGACGACTGGGCGCTCGAGGGGTTCGCCGCCGGCGCGACCGGCTGGGTCAGCGGCGTGGCGAACGTCGCCCCGCGCGAGTGCGTCGAGCTGATGGAGCTGGTTGACGCGGGCCGGCTCCCCGAGGCGCGGGCGCTCAACCAGCGGCTCCTCCCGCTCAGCCGGCTCGACATGACTCCCTGGCTCGTCCAGTACTTCAAGGGCGCGATGGACGCCGTGGGGCTCACCGGCGGCCCGAGCCGGCCGCCGCGCGGGCCGCTCGACGCCGAGCGCCGGGCGGTGCTGCGCGAGGCGGTGGAGGCGCTGGGCCTGCCCGTCGCCGCATGAGGGCCGCGCGGTACTTCAGCGCGGTCGACTCGCACACCGAGGGGATGCCGACCCGCGTGATCACGGGCGGCGTCCCGGCGCTTCCCGGGAGCACGATGCTCGAGCGCAAGCTGCGCTTCGAGGCCGAGCGCGACGACCTGCGGCTGCTGCTGATGCAGGAGCCGCGCGGGCACGGCGCCATGTCGGGGGCGATCCTGCAGCCGCCGACGCGGCCGGAGGCCGACTGGGGCGTGCTGTTCATCGAGGTGTCGGGCCTGCTGCCGATGTGCGGCCACGGGACGATCGGCGTGGCGACCGTGCTGGTGGAGACGGGGATGGTCGAGGTCACCGAGCCCGAGACGGCGATCGTCCTGGACACGCCGGCGGGGCTGGTCGAGGCGCGCGTGCAGGTCTCGGGCGGGCGGGCGACGGCGGTGTCGCTGCGCAACGTGCCGTCGTTCCTGCACGAGCGCGACGCCGTCGTGGACGTCCCCGGGGTCGGGCGCGTGGAGTACGACCTGGCGTTCGGCGGCAACTTCTACGCGATCGTCGAGGCCGCGAGCGTCGGGCTGGCGCCGGTGGCGGAGCAGTCGCAGGCGCTGATCGACGCCGGCCTGGCGATCATGGCCGCGATCAACACCTCGTGCCCGCCCGCGCACCCGGAGGACGACCGGATCCAGGGCTGCCACCACGTCGTGCTGCACGCGCCGGGCGCCGACGGCGCCGATGCGCGGGCGGCCACCACGATCCACCCCGGGTGGCTCGACCGCTCGCCGTGCGGCACCGGGACGTCGGCGCGCATGGCCCAGCTCCACGCCCGCGGCGCGCTCGCCGTCGGCGGCGAGTTCGTGAACGAGTCGGTCATCGGGACCCGCTTCACCGGCCGCGTCCTCTCGGAGACGACGGTCGCGGGCCGGCCCGCCATCGTGCCGGAGATCACCGGCCGCGCCTGGATCACCGGGATCGGCCAGTACCTGCTCGACCCCACCGACCCGTTCCCCGCAGGCTTCCGCCTGGCGTGAGCCGCGGCTGCGACGTCGCCGTCGTCGGCGCGGGGATCGTCGGCTGCGCGACGGCGTACGAGCTCGCGCGCCGCGGGCTTTCCGTGACGCTGCTCGACCGGGCGGGCGTGAGCGAGGGGACGACCGGCCTCGGCGAGGGGAACGTGCTGTGCTCGGACAAGGACGCCGGCCCGGAGCTCGACCTGGCGGTCGCCGGCGTCGCGCTGTTCGGCGAGCTGGAGGCGCTGTTCGGCGAAGCGGCGCGCATCCGCCGCAAGGGAGCGCTCGTCGTCCACCCCGACGCGGCGACGTGGGCGGCCGAGCCGGCGCGCGCGGAGCGGCTGCGGGCGGCGGGAGTCGACGCGCGGGTGATCGGGCCGGAGGACGTCCGCGCGCTGGAGCCGCGCCTGACCGGCGAGATCCACGGCGCGCTGTACGTCCCGACCGACCTGCAGTGCGACCCGCGAGCGATCGCCGCGGCGCTCGCGACGCTCGCGGCCGAGCACGGCGCCGACGTGCGCACGGGCGCCGAGGTGACCGCGATCGAGCCGGGGCGCGGCGTGCGCGTAACGCGCCCCGGCGCGGACGGCGGCGAGCTGCTCCCCGCCCGCGCGGTCGTCCTCGCCGCCGGCCCGTGGTCGGCGCCGCTCGCCGCCTCCGCGGGCCTGCACCTGCCGCTCGAGCCGCGCAAGGGCCAGCTCACCCGCCTGCGCCTCCCGCGACCCGACGCCGGCTTCCTGCGCCGCAAGGTCGTCGACGGCTCCTACCTCTCGACGGTGGTCGCACCCACAGCGGACCGGCAGGTCTCCACCGTCGTCGAGACCACGTGGGACGGCCACGTCCTCGCGGGCTCCACGCGCGAGCGCTGCGGCTTCGACCCGACCATCGACGACGCGCTCGCCGCCGAGGTGCAGCAGCGCGCCGCACGGCTCGTCCCCGAGGTCGCCGGCCTGCCGCGCGACGCGAGCTGGGTCGGCTTCCGCCCCTGGCTGCCCGACCACCTGCCCGCCATCGGCCCCTCGCGCATCGCCGACGGGCTCTGGGTCGCGACCGGCCACGAGGGAGCCGGCGTCGCCCTCGGCCCGATCACCGGCCGCCTGATCGCGCAGGCGCTCACCGGAGACCGTCCCTCGCTCGACCTCTCCCCCTTCGACCCCGACCGATTCGCGACCTAGCCGAGCCGGACGACCTCGGCCCGCACGCCGGGCACCTTCGCCCACTGCTCGTCGCCGCAGATCACCTTCTCCACGTCGCCGTAGGCGAGCGAAGTGCCGAGGATCAGGGCGTCCGGCGTCCGCAACCGTCCCGTCCTGCGGTACGCCTTCTGCAACGCCGCCGCCTGCTCGGCGACCTCCACGTCCACCCCGAGGATCGCGATCCCGAAGTCCTCGACGAACTCCCGCAGGTGCTCCTCGGGGAAGTGACCGAGGAGCGCGCCGTGCAGCGTCTCGCTCCACGTAACCGCCGAGATCGCGAGCGATGTCCCGCTGCGCATCGTCGACTCGATGGCGTCCGCCGCGCTCCCGTGCAGCGCGTCCCCTTCGACCAGGTACGCGACGACCGCCGGGCTGTCGAGCAGCGCTACAGCCACTCGTCGCGCAGCCGCTCGACCGCCTCGCGCGCGGCGCTGCCGCCCTGGACGCGCCCGCGGTGCTTGGCGAACAGCTCATCCAGGCGCGTCAGCTCGACCCGCCCGGGCCCGAGCGCACGCACAGCAACGACATCGCCCGCTCGAAAGCCGGCGGCGTCGAACGCCTGCTTGGCGATCGTGACCTGGTGCTTGGAGGAGATGCGCGTCCGGGCGACGGACGTCTTTACCGATTGCGCCATGCGTAAAGACTACCCCGCGGCGCGACGGGACCTACCTGATCTGGTCGTACACCTTGAACATCGGCATGTACATCGCGATGACGATGAAGCCGACGATGGCGCCGACGACCACGATCATGATCGGCTCGAGGATCGAGGTCAGGGACTTGACCGCCGCGGCGACCTGGTCCTCGTAGAAGTCGGCGACCTTCGACAGCATCGTGTCGAGGGCGCCGGTCTCCTCGCCCACGCCGATCATGTGGGTGACCATCGAGGGGAAGACGTCGATGTCCTTCAGCGGGGCCGCGATCGTGCCGCCGCGCTTGACGTTCTCGATGACGTCGTACATGGCCTTCTCGATCACCCAGTTGCCGGCGGTCTTGCCGGTGATGTCGAGCGCCTGGAGCAGCGGCACGCCGGCCGTCGTCAGCGCGGACAGGGTGCGCGACCAGCGGGCGAGGGCGACCTTCTGCACGATCATCCCGATCTTCATCGGGATCTTCAGGCGCGCGGCGTCCCACTGCTGGCGGCCGCGGACGCTGCCCTTCCACTTCTTGAAGCCGACGACCGTGCCGGCGACGCCCGCGATCAGGAGGTACCAGCGGCCGGTGACGAAGTCCGAGATCGCGACGGTGATCTTCGTGATCATCGGCAGCTCGCCGCCGAAGTCCTTGAAGATGTCCTCGAAGATCGGGACGAGGAAGATCACCAGCGCGAGCAGGACGATCGCCGCGAACGTCATGATCACGCCCGGGTAGACCATCGCGCTCTTGACCTGGCGGCGCAGGGAGTCCTCGGCCTCGATCTGGTCGGCGACCCGCAGCAGGGCCGACTCGAGCATGCCGCCGGTCTCGCCCGCCCGCGTCATCGCGACGAAGAGCTGGTTGAACACCTTGGGGTGGCGCTCGAGCGCGTCGCTGAGCGGCAGGCCGGCCTCGACGTCCTTGCGCACCTTGGTCAGCGTCTCGGCGAGCGGCTTGCTCTCCGTCTGCGCCTCGAGCACGTAGAGCGCCTTGAGGATCGTCATGCCCGAGCTGACCATCGTCGCCAGCTGGCGCGTCATCACCGCGATGTCGGTGAGCTTGACCCGGTTGGCTCCGGGGAGCGTGATCTCCTTCGACGTCCGCTTGTCGGCGATGTCGAGGACGATCAGGCCGCGCGTCTTGAGCTGGTCCGCGACGTGCTGCTTCGACTCGGCCTCGACCTCACCGTGGGCCTGGCGGCCCGTGAGGTCCATCGCCTTGAAGACGAACGTCGTGGCGCTCATGTCGTCACGCGGCCATGAGGCCGCCGGCGCCCATCAGGCGCCGCAGCTCGTCCGGATGGCCGGACCGCTGCTCGGCGAGCTTCTGCGAGATCCTGCCCTGGCGGACGAGCGTCGCGAGCGCCGCGTCCATCGTCTGCATGCCGGACTGCGAGCCGGTCTGCATGACCGACATGATCTGGTGCGTCTTGCCCTCGCGGATCAGGTTGCGGACCGCCGCGGTCGGGATGAGGACCTCGCAGGCGGCGATGCGCCCGGAGCCGTCCGCCGTCGGCAGCAGCGACTGGGTCACGACGCCCTGGAGCGCGACCGACAGCTGCACGCGCACCTGCTGCTGCTGCTCGGGCGGGAACACGTCGATGATGCGGTCGATCGTCTGCGGCGCGTCCTGCGTGTGCTGCGTCGCGAACACGAGGTGGCCGGTCTCGGCCGCGGTCAGCGCGGTCGAGATCGTCTCGAGGTCGCGCATCTCGCCGACGAGGATCACGTCGGGGTCCTGGCGCAGCGCCGCCTTCAGCGCGCCGGCGAACGACTGCGCGTCCGACCCCAGCTCGCGCTGGTTGACGATGCACTTCTTGTGCGGGTGCAGGAACTCGATCGGGTCCTCGATCGTGAGGATGTGGTCCTCACGCGTGCGGTTGATCGCGTCGATGACCGCCGCCAGCGACGTCGACTTGCCCGAGCCGGTCGGCCCGGTGACGAGCACGAGGCCGCGGGGCTTGTGGACGAAGTCGTGGAGCACCGCCGGCAGGCCGAGCTCGTCGATCGACTTGATCTCGAACGGGATGAGGCGGAACGCGGCGCCGAGCGCGGCGCGCTGGAAGTACGCGTTGACGCGGAAGCGCGCCACGTTCGGGATCGCGTAGGCGAAGTCGAGCTGCCAGTCGGTCTCGAGCCGCTGGCGCTGGTCGTTCGTCAGGATCGAGTAGATGACCTCGCGCGTGTCGGTCTGCGTCAGCACGGGGTAGTCCTCGAGCTGCACCAGGCGACCGCGCACGCGGACCATCGGATGGGAGCCCGCGGTGATGTGGAGGTCAGACGCGTTGCGCTGAAGGACCTCCAGCAGGACGTCGGCGAAGTCGAAGTGCATGGCTGCCCGGTCATCGGCCCCGCGAGCGGCGGCTGGACGGGTCTTCGACACCGGTTGGACCAATGTCGGACCTGCGACACTGAGCTGACCAATGGACGAGCCGACCAAGCGCGCGCCGGAGAAGCCCGATCAGCAGCCCTGGCGGGTCGAGGGAGCGCGGGGGCGGCGGCCCGACGGCAACGACCGGCCGGGCGCTCCGGGGGCGGGCGGCGGCGGCGATCGCCCGCGGCTGCGGTTCCCGCGCTGGCTGCTGTGGATGACGCTCGGCCTGCTGGTGCTGAACTTCGTGGTCGCCTCGCGCGTGCCCGACGACGGCGGCCGCGAGCAGGTGCCGTTCTCGACCTTCGAGGACCAGGTCGAGCGCGGCAACGTCACCGAGGTCAACGCGCAGGGCGACGTCGTGCAGGGCGAGTTCGCGCGCGCCGTGGACTCCCCCACCGACGAGGACGAGAGCGGCGAGAGGAAGTTCGAGACGACGCTGCCGGCGTTCGTCGACAGCGAGCGGCTGTCGCGGCTGCTGGAGGAGAAGGACGTGCAGGTCAACGCGCGGCCGATCGACGAGGGGCGCTCGTTCCTGGCCGAGATCCTGCTGTTCTTCGGCCCGACGCTGCTGCTCGTCGGCCTCTTCATCTTCCTCATGCGGCGGGCGGCGGGCGGCGCGGGCGGCGCGCTCACCGGGCTCGGCCGCTCGAAGGCCAAGCGCTACGAGGCCAGCGAGCAGCGCACGACGTTCGAAGACGTCGCCGGCATCGAGGAGGCCGAGGAGGAGCTGGTCGAGATCGTCGACTTCCTCAAGAACCCGGACCGGTACCGGCGGCTCGGCGCGATGATCCCCAAGGGCGTGCTGCTGAGCGGACCGCCCGGGACGGGCAAGACCCTCCTGGCCCGCGCGGTCGCCGGCGAGGCCGACGTGCCGTTCTTCTCGCTCAGCGCGTCCGAGTTCATCGAGATGGTCGTCGGCGTCGGCGCGAGCCGCGTGCGCGACCTGTTCGAGAACGCCAAGAAGGCCGCGCCGGCGATCATCTTCATCGACGAGCTGGACGCGATCGGGCGCTCGCGCGGCGGCCCGGGCGGCAACCTCGGCGGCCACGACGAGCGCGAGCAGACGCTCAACCAGATCCTCACGGAGATGGACGGCTTCACGGGGTCCGAGGGCGTCATCGTGCTCGCCGCGACCAACCGGCCCGAGATCCTCGACCAGGCGCTGCTGCGGCCCGGGCGCTTCGACCGCCGCGTCGCGGTCTCCCCGCCCGACAAGGACGGGCGCGAGCAGATCCTGCGGGTCCATACGCGCGGCAAGCCGCTCGACCCCGAGGTCGACCTGAGCGCCGTCGCCGCCACGACGCCGGGCATGGTCGGCGCCGACCTGCGCAACCTCGTCAACGAGGCCGCGCTGTCGGCCGCACGGCGCAACGACGACACGATCAAGATCGCCGACTTCACGAACTCGCTGGAGCGGATCGTGCTCGGCGCCGAGCGGCGGATCACGATCTCCGCCGACGAGCGCGAGCGCACCGCCTACCACGAGTCCGGCCACGCGCTGCTGGGGATGCTCGAGCCGGGCGCCGACCCCGTGCGCAAGGTGTCGATCGTGCCGCGCGGGCGCGCCCTCGGCGTCACCTTCCAGTCGCCGGAGACCGACCGCTACGGCTACGACCAGAGCTACCTGCGCGGGCGGATCGTCGGCGCGCTCGGCGGGCGGGCGGCCGAGGAGCTGATCTACGGCAACGTGACGACGGGCGCGGAGTCCGACCTCGAGCAGGTCACGCGGATCGCCCGCCAGATGGTCGGGCGCTGGGGCATGTCGGACCGCATCGGCCTCGTCTCCGTGCTCCCCGGCCCGATGGACGACCCGACGTTCTTCCCCGGCACGAACGGCGCCCCGTCGGAGGCCACGCGCGAGCTGGTCGACGAGGAGGTCCGCAAGATCGTCGACGAGTGCTACGCGGCGGCGCTGCACCGCCTGCGCGAGAACCGCGACCGGCTGGAGATGCTGGCGCGCACGCTGCTCGAGCACGAGACGCTCGACGAGGAGGCCGCCTACCGCGCCGCCGGGTTCGAGCGCAAGCCGCCCGCGGCGGAGCAGGGCGACGCGCCGGACGTCGACCGCGTCGCCGCGGCCGAGGTCGCGCCCCGCGACGCCTAGGTGGTGCCGGTCACGCGGGCGACCTCGGCGATCGAGGTCCTGCCCATCGCGACCTTCGCCAGCCCGTCCTCGCGCAGCCGCCGCATCCCCTGGGCGACCGCGACCTCCGCGATCCGGTCGGCCGAGGCGCGCTCGACGGCGAGGTGGCGGATCTCGTCGGTGACGGTCATGACCTCGTAGAGGCCGAGGCGGCCCTTGTAGCCCGAGCCGCCGCAGCGGTTGCAGCCCGCGCCCTCGAACGCCTCGATGTCCGAGGTCACGTTCTGGTAGCCGTGGTCGCGGAGCACGTCGGCGGTCAGCGTGACCGGCTTCTTGCAGTTCTCGCACAGCGTCCGCGCCAGGCGCTGGGCCACGACGCAGTCGATCGCGCTCGAGACGAGGAACGGCTCGATCCCCATCTCGATCAGGCGGCTGACCGCGCCGGGCGCGTCGTTGGTGTGCAGCGTGGAGAGGACGAGGTGGCCGGTGAGCGCCGACTCGACGGCGATCTGGGCGGTCTCGCGGTCGCGGATCTCGCCGACCATGATCACGTCAGGGTCGGCGCGCATCATCGCGCGCAGGCCGTTGGCGAACGTCAGGCCGGCCTTCGTGTTGACCTGCACCTGGGTGATCCCGCCGACCTGGTACTCGACCGGGTCCTCGATCGTGATGATGTTCTTCTCGGGCGTGTTGATGACGCCGAGCGCGGCGTACAGCGTCGTCGACTTGCCCGAGCCGGTGGGGCCGGTGACCAGCACGGCGCCGTAGGCCTGGGTGAACGCGCGCTTGAACCGGCGGTGGTCGTCCTCCCCCATGCCGAGCTTGTCGAGGTTCATGATCACGGAGCCCTTGTCGAGGATCCGCATCACGATCGACTCGCCGTGGACGCTGGGGAGCGTCACGACGCGCAGGTCGACGTGGTGGCCGTCGATCGTCAGCCCGACGCGGCCGTCCTGGGGGACGCGCCGCTCGGCGATGTCGAGGTCGGCCATGATCTTCACGCGGCTGACGACGCCCGAGACCATGCGGCGCGGGATCGTCGTCGTCTCGACGAGGACGCCGTCGACGCGGAAGCGCACGCGCAGGTCGGTGCCGTCGGGCTCGAGGTGCACGTCGGACGCGCCCTGCTCGACGGCCTGGGCGATGACCTGGTTGACGAGCTTGATGACCGGCGCGTCGTCGGCTGACTCGCGCAGGTCCACGACCTCGGCGGGGCCGCTGTCGGCGAGGTCGTCGCCGGTCTCGAAGCTGGCGGAGTCGACGACGTCGTCCAGGCGCGTGATGCGGCTGATGAGCGTCGCGATGTCCTCGCGGCTCGCGACCGCGGCGCGCACCTCCAGGCCGGTCATGATCGCGATGTCGTCGATGGCCAGGACGTTCGCGGGGTCGGCCATGGCGACGAGCACCGAGCGCTCGTCGACGTACGCGACGGGGACGGCCTCGTAGCGCTTGGCCGCGGTGGTGCCGAGCAGGTTCGCGGCGGCCATGTCGACCGGGAAGGACGCGAGGTCGAGGTGGTCGAGCCCGTGGCGCTCGGCGATCGCGCGGGCGAGCTGGTCCTGGGTGACGTGGCCGCCCTCGAGGAGCACCTTCTCGGGCGCGGTCGCGCGGGTGCGGCCCTCCTGCTGGGCCTGCTCGACGCGCGCGTGGTCGGTGAAGCCGAGCTCGACGAGGACGTCCGTCAGCGCGCGCGAGGTGCCACCCCGCCGCGTGGGCGGCGTGATGCCCTCCCACTGCGCGGCGGTCGAGCTTGCGGTGTCGAGCGGCTGCAGGTGCATGGGCACGTGATCCCTGGCCACCTTGTCGGCATCGCGACTTCGTTCCTTAGTGGACGCCGAGGGCGCCTCGGCGCATCGCGTCCAGAGGCGCCGGCCGGCCGAGCCACCGCTCGAGGCTGAGCGCGCCCTGGCGGACGAGGATCTCGAGGCCGTCGACCGTGCGCGCGCCGGCCGCCGCGGCCCGGCGCAGCAGCGCTGTGGGACCGCTCTGGTAGACGAGGTCGACGACGACGAAGTAGCCCTCGGGGTCGGCGGGGACGGCGTCGGGGTCGTCCATCCCGACCGGCGTGCAGTTGACGAGGCACTCGGCGCGGATCGGCTTGGTCACCATGCGGACGCCGAAGACCTCGGCGCGGCGCGGCGTGCGGGCGAGCACGCTGACCTCCGTCCCGGCGCGCTGCAGCGCCCAGACCACTGCGCGGGCGCTGCCGCCGGCGCCGAGCACGAGCGCGGTGCCGGGCGGCTCGCCGAGCGCGTCGAGCAGCGCCGGCGCGTCGGTGTTGTCGGCGTGGATCGCTCCCTCGGGGCCGAACGTGAGCGTGTTGGCGGCGCCGATCTCGCGCGCGCGGTCGGTGGCCTCGTGCGCGACGCCCAGCGCGACCTCCTTGTGCGGCATCGTGACGTTGACGCCCGCGAAGCCGGCGGCGGGCAGCGCGCGGAGCGTCTCGCGCGCGACGTCGCGGGGGACGGGGAGGCGCTGGTAGCGGTGGTCGTCGAGGCCGAGGGCGTCGAAGGCCGCGGCGAACATGGCGGGCGAGCGGCTGTGCGCGACGGGCCAGCCGGCGACGCCGAAGCGCCGGGTCACCACGGCTCCGGGCGGCCCTCGTGGAAGAAGCCGCCGCTCGGGCCGTCGTCGGGCAGCAGGGCGAGGGTGGCGATGTGCTCGGCGGCCTGCTCGGGGGTGCGGCTGGCGTACGGCGCCATGCGGGTGGCGACCGTGCCGGGGTCGGCGGCGTTGACCTTGACGTTCGTGCCCTCGAGGCGGTCGGCCAGCACCAGCGTCAGCGCGTTCAGCGCCGCCTTGGAGACGCTGTAGGCGGGCGCGGCGGGCCACAGGCCCCCCGCGAACGAGCCGGCGCCGCTGGAGACGTTGACGATCCGGCCCCAGTCGCGGGCGAGCATCCCGGGCAGGAACGCGCGGCACGTCCACCAGGCGCCGAGCAGGTTCGTGTCGACGATCGCGGTGACGCGCTCGGGGTCCTCGGTCACCGGGTCCTGCCCCTCGTCGAGGATCGCGGCGTTGTTGACGAGCACGTCGACGTGGCCGGCGCGCTGCGCGGCCTGCTCGACCGCCGCGGCGTCGCGGACGTCGACGCGCAGCGGGGTCGCGCCGAGCGCCTCCGCCACCTCGCGGATCGACGCCTCGTCGCGGCCGGCGACCACGACCGCCAGGCCCTCCGACCGCAGCAGCTGCGCCACCGCGCGGCCGATCCCTCGATTGGCGCCGGTGACGAGCGCCGTGCGGGGCATCAGCACTCGACCGGCGACTTGCCGCCGAGCTCCTCGCGCTTGCGGTCGTACTCCGCCTTGTCGCGCGCGAACTTCGCGTCGGTGGCCGAGAAGTTGTGGGCGCCCTTCCCGCACGGCTTGATGACGTAGTACAGGTAGTCGACGTTCGCGGGGTTGGCCGCTGCCCGGATCGAGCTGATGCCGGGGCTGCCGATCGGGGTCGGCGGCAGGCCGGTGCGGCGGTAGGTGTTGTAGGGCGAGTCGGACTCGAGCTCGGACTGCCGGATCGGGCGCTGCCAGTTGCGGGTCGCGTAGCGGATGGTCGCGTCGAGCTGGAGCGGCATGCCCTTACGCAGCCGGTTGTAGACCACGGCGGCGATGAGCGGCCGCTCCCTGGCCAGCGACGCCTCGCGCTCGACCATCGACGCGATGATGAGCACGTCGTAGACGTCGAGGTTCCGCCGCCGTGCCGCGGACATGTCGACGCCGCGGACCTGGCGCTCGAAGGCGTCGAGCTGCTGCCTCACGAGCTGGTCGGCCGTCGCCCCGGGGCGCAGCTCGTAGCTGGCCGGGAACAGGAAGCCCTCGAGGGTCTTCGTGCCGCGACGCGCCCCGTAGCGCCTCGGCCTGAAGCCCTTCTGGCGGTCGCTGGCCTTCAGGTAGTCGCCCCGCAGGCCGGCCTGGCGGACGATCGGGGCGGTCTCGGCGCGCGAGCGGCCCTCGGGGATGACGACGGTGATGGTGCGCGGCGCCGCGGGGTCCTCGGCGAGCGCGTCGAGGGCGTCGCCGTAGCTCGAGTCCTTGCGCAGGCGGTAGGTGCCGGCCTTGAGGTCGGCGCCGGCGAGCCGGGCGCGCAGGACGAAGAGGAACGACGAGTCGACGATCTCGTTCTCGGCGAGCAGGTCGCCGACGTCGGCGATCGTCGAGTTCGGCGGGATGCGGACGGTGACGGCCTCGCCGCCGTCGCCCTTGAACGGCTGGAAGAGCGCGTTGACGCCGAGCGCGAGGAGGACGACGAAGAGCAGGAGCAGCCCGGCGAGGATGCGGCCGCGCCGCCGGCGGCGGCGGGCGAACGCCGGCGTGCCCGGCGCGGGCGGCGGCGGGGGCAGCCGGCGCTCGCGCGCGCCGATCGGCTTCGCGCCGGCGGGCTTCTCGTCGGGGTCGGCGACGGCGGCGGCCGGCCGCGCCGGCCGCCCCCGCCGCGCCGCGGGCGGCACGATCGGCTCGCGCTCGGGCGCCGGCGCGGCGGGCCGCGCCGGGATCCGCCGGACGCGCTCGCCGGGCGGCTCGAAGACCGCGGCGTCCTCCGACGTGTCGTGGGAGAGCGGGTCGAAGGGGGCGGTCGGCTGGAGCGGGTCGGGCGCGACGGACCGCGCGTCCCCCACCGCCTCGGAGGCGACGAGCGGCTCGCCGCCGGCGAGCGGGGCCTCCACGCCACGGTCGCGCTCCTCGGCGGCGAACTCGCGCGGCTCGGCGGGAGGGGGCGGCTCCGCGGCCGTGTGGTGGGGCTCCGCTGGCGGCGGCTCGGTCGAGATGTGGGATCGCTCCGCGGGCAGGTCGTGGTCGTCGGGCGGCGGCTCGCCGGCGAGGTGGGGCAGCGGTGGCTCAGGGGCGGGCGGCTCGTCGACGAGGTGGGGCGGCTCCGGCTCGGGGGCGGGCGGCTCGCCGGCGAGGTGGGGCAGCGGTGGCTCGGCCGCCGGCGGCTCGTCGCGGACGCGGTGCGGCGTCGGTGGGTCCGGCGCCGGGGGCGGTGGTTCGGGGAGGGGGGCTCCGGAGCGGGCGGCTCGGCGGGCCTGTCGTTCGAGGCGCGCCCGTTCGCGCTCCTCGGGGGTGCGCTCGCGGGGCGCATCGTCATGTCGACGGAAGATCGGCATACGCGCGCGGCCGGCCTCAGGCTAACGACCGGGTCGGTCGTGCGCCGCGCCCGGCAGCGGCGCTCGCTCAGGAGCGCGGCGTGGGCGGGCCCGGGGCCGGTCGGGGGTCGTCGGGCTCGGGGTCCGGCTCGGGCCGGTGCTCCGCCGCGGGGTCCTCGACCTCGGGCTTGCCGTCCGGCCCGCGCCGCACCTTGAGCGCCGGGAACGGGCCGGCGCCCGAGGGGTCCACGAGCTGA
>DASZEJ010000053.1:0-7865 GCA_035940955.1 Solirubrobacteraceae bacterium | reverse complement strand
CTTCTGCTTGGCCTTCTGCCGCGCCTTGAGCAGCGCCAGGCCGGTCGCCGCGCCGGCGCCCGCGACGACGACGCCGCCCGCGTAGGCCATGCGCGCCCAGTTGCGCGGGTCGGCGATCGCCTCGAGCTCCCACGACTCCAGCTCGTCGACCGCCGCGCCGGTCATCCGCTCCAGCCGCGACTCCAGGCGGTCGGCCAGGCCGCTCGGGGGCTCGATCGGCGCGAGCGCGCGGCGGAGCAGGGTCTCGAAGTCGGCTGCGTCGGTCACGTTCGCGTCTCGGCCTGGTCGCCCGTCACGATCTCCTCGAGCTGGCGGATCGCTCTGTGGATCAACACCTTGGTCGCCCCGTCGGAGCGGCCCAGCGCCCGGGCGATCTCGCGGTTGTCCATGCCCAGGGCGAAGCGCATGATCAGCGCCTCGCGGCGGTCGCCGGGCAGCTGCTGGACGCCGGCCAGGATCCGCTTGAGCTCGTCGCGGCCCTCGACGAGGTCCTCGGTCGTGTGGATCGCGCTGAGGACGGTCGTGTCGTCGATGCTCGTCTGCGGCTTGCGGCTGCGGTCGCGGAAGTGGTTGGCGGCGAGGTTGTGCGCGATGCGGATGAGCCACGGGCGCAGCGGGCGGCCGTTCGACTCGCGCTGCGCGCGCTCGAAGTGGCGGTAGGCCTGGATGAAGGTCTGGGTGGTGAGGTCCTCGGCGTCGTGGTGGTTGCCGACGCGGTAGTAGGCGTACGAGTAGACGTCGCGCAGGTGAGCGCGGTACAGCTCGGTGAACTCGCGGTCGAGCTCGTGCTTGGGTCTCGTGACGGCCACGCCATGGCGATCCTACGCCGCGACGGGAGCGCCGGTGCTCGGCCTGCGCTCGGTGCGGGGGTGGTCGCCGGCCTGCCGGAGCGCGCGCTCGAGCGTCTTGGCGAACGCGCGGTCCTCCTCGCACGCGACCGCGCCGTCGTTGCCGATCGTCGCGACGGTGCGGCCGCGGCGGGCGAAGCGCGGGACGCCGCCGGGGCCGGCGAAGATCGCGACGTCGGCGTCGCCGACGCGGGCGGTGGGGTCGATGCCGGCGCTGCGCAGGCCGGCGGCGAGCGCGGGCGCGTGGCCGACGATCGCCGCGGTGCGGATCGGCGGCGTGCCGCCCAGCCACTCCCACTGCAGCTGCACGCACGGCCAGATGCGGTCGGTGACCGCCTGCGCGAGGCCGCGGCTCGGGCTCTCGACCTTCGGGTAGGTGAGCGGGCGGCCGGCGCGGACGGTGACCCTCCGCGGGCGGATGCGCCAGCCCCTGCGGACGTCCTCGGTGCCGATGACCGCGAGCGGGACGATCGGCGCGCCGGTCTCCAGCGCCAGGCGGCCGACGCCGCGCTTCGGGGTGCCGAGCGCGCCGGGCCGGATCCGGGTTCCCTCCGGGAAGATCACGACGGCGTCGCCGCGCTCGAGGATGCGCCGCGCGGTGGTGAGCATCTCCTGGTCCGACGCGCCGCGGTCGACCGGGAAGGCGCCGAGGGAGTTGAGCAGCCAGGCCTGCAGGCGGTTCGAGAAGAGCTCCTTCTTGGCGACGTAGTAGACGGGGCGGCGGGTCATCGTCCCGATGACGAACGGGTCGAGGAACGAGCGGTGGTTGGCGGCCAGCAGCACCGGGCCGCTCGCCGGGACGTGCTCGCGGCCGAGCCGGCCGAGCCGGAACCAGACGCGGAAGAACGGCTGGAGGAGCGCGCGCACGACCCAGTAGACGAGGGGGTTGACGCCCTTCGTCCGGGCGCGCTCGTGGAGGGCGGCGGCATCGGTCACGCACGGCGATACACCGGCGGCGCGCACGCCGTTACAGTGGCGAGCAGCCATGGCGATCGACCGAGCGAAGACCGTCCGGGGCGCCCTCGCCGGCGCGGTCGCCGCGGGCGTGTGGGCGGCGCAGCAGCCGGTCGACAAGCGCGTGTTCGGGGTCGACTACGACGACACCGAGCTGCTCGGCAAGCTCGTGACGCGCGGCCCGGGCTGGCGGCCGGTGGGCGTCGCGCTGCACCTGGCCAACGGGGCGGCGTTCGGGGCGCTGTACGCGGCGGCGACACCGTGGCTGCAGCTGCCGTCGTGGGCGCGCGGCCCGGTCGCGGCGATGGCCGAGCACGCCTCCACCTGGCCGCTCACCGCGATGGTCGGCCGCCTCCACCCGGCCGGCGACGACTTCCCCCCGCTCTTCGCGAACCCGCGCGCGCTCGCCCAGGCGACGTGGCGGCACCTCCTCTTCGGCGTCGTGCTCGGCGAGCTCGAGCGCCGCCTCAACGCCCCGGCCGACGCCGACGTCCCGTCCTACGAGCACGTGGCCTCCACGAACGGCCACGGCGACCTCGAGGCGGCGCTGTCGGGCGCGGAGCGGTAGGCGCTGGGCCTACACTCGGCTCGCGGGCCGGAGTAGCTCAGCTGGTAGAGCACCTGTCTTGTAAACAGGCGGCCAGGGGTTCGAGTCCCCTCTCCGGCTCCTCGCGTCCGGGCCATGCGGCGGCCGCTCAAGGGCGCTCGGGGGGCGGTCGACCCTCCGGGTGCCGCCATGCCCCGCGCCCTTCTTCGCGTCCTCACGCTCGCCGCGCTCCTTGCCGCCGTTCCGGCCTCCGTCGCCGGCGCGAGCGCGTTCGCGCCGCCGGCCGGCGAGGTGCTGCACGGGGTCGCCGGCGGGTACTCGGTCGACTCGTACGCGCGCGAGACCGGGCGCCGGCCCGAGGTGTTCCAGCTCTTCGGCGAGTGGGGGAACGTCGACTGGGCGTTCCGGCGGGCGGACGCGTCGGGGGCCCGGATGATGCTCCACCTCTCGACGGCCCGCGGGCCGGGCACGCCCGAGCGGATCACGCCGGCGCAGATCGCGGAGGGGCTCGGCGACGCGTTCGTCCTGCGGCTCGGGGAGCGGATCGCGGAGCGGGGCGAGCCGGTCTACCTGCGGCTCATGGCCGAGATGAACGGCCCGTGGAACCAGTACTGCGCCTTCGACGCCGGCGGCCGCGCGCGGCCCGGCCACTCGACGCGCTCGTTCCGGGCCGCGTGGCGGCGGGTCGCGCTGATGCTGCGCGGCGGCGACCGGGCGGCGGTCAACGCTCGGCTGCGGGCGCTGCGGCTGCCGCCGGTCCAGGCCGGGAGCGGGCCGCTCGCGCAGGCGCCGGTCGCGCTCATGTGGGTGCCGCACAACGCGGTCGCGCTGAACGTCCGCGCCAACCGGCCGCGCGCGTACTGGCCCGGCGCGCGCTACGTGGACTGGGTCGGCACCGACTTCTACGGCCGCAGCCCGAACTGGGGCGCGCTCGAGCGGATCTACACCGAGTTCCCCGGCAAGCCGTTCGTGTTCGGCGAGTGGGCGCTGTGGGGCCGCGACGACCCCGCCTTCGTCAGGCGCGTGTTCGCGTTCGCCCGGACCCACCGGCGCGTGCGGATGCTCGTCTACAACCAGGGCGTCCGCGCCGACGGGCCGTTCCGCCTGAAGCGCTACCCGCGGGCGCGGCGCGCGCTGCGGGCGGCGCTGAGCCGCTGACGCGGTCGCCCGAGCGGCGACGGGCGGCGGGCGCTAGACGCCGTCCACGAAGACGTCCACCCGGGTCCCGCCCTGCACGATCGTCAGCCCGCGCTCGTCGCGGCCCGCGACCCACCCGGCCTCGAGGAACGTCGCGCGGAACAGCGAGATGTACGGCTCGGCGTGGGGCTCGACGCGCACGCGCAGGACGCCCGGCTTCGGCTCGTCGACCACGAGCGGGCCGGCGAACGGGGTCAGCGAGATGCCGGGGAGCAGGAACGGGACGATGACCACCTGCCGGCCGCGCCATCCACGCAGGATGGCGGCGGCGTCGTCCCAGGTCACGCGCGCGACGCTACCGGGACGGGACGCGGAACGGCTCAGCTCGACGCGCGGAGGCGGAGGCGCCGCCGCGGCGGGCGCGGGCCGCCGCGGCGTACGCCCCGCCGCGGATCCGGTTGATCGCGCCGGCCGGCGCGATCCCGCCCCCGCAGTGGTCGGAGTTGAACGCCAGCTCGTCCTCCTCCCCCGCCTCGATCAGCGCGCCGACGTCGAGGCGGCCGATCGTGCGCCACGGCGCGCGCGGGGCGGCGGCCAGCAGGTCGAAGGAGAGCCGGACGGCGGCGGCCGCGGCGACCAGCTCGTCGAGGTCGCCCGCGCCGCCGGGGCGCCCCGCGCCGCGCCGCGCCGCCCCGAACAGCACCGTCGCGTCGCCCGCTCGGAACGGCAGCACGGACGAGTAGAACCGGTCGAGGTGCGACGTCGCCGGCACGACCAGGTGGCGGGCCAGCGGCCGGCGGCCGGTCGCGGTCAGCAGCAGGTCCTGGTCGCGGCCCGCGCCGTAGGCGTCCGGCACCTTGACCGCCACCGACATGATCTCCGGCAGCGGCTCGGGCAGCCCGAACCCGCGGCTGAAGCGCACGCGGGCGTCCCAGACGGCGGCGCCGCCGAACAGGCGCGTGCCGGGCAGCCCGCCCTCCTCGACGGTCAGCGTCGCACGGAAGGCGACGCCGGTCGGGTGGAGCGGGCGCGTGCCGAGGACGCGCGCGAGCGATCCGAAGAGCGCCCCCGCGCCGGCGCGGGCGGGCGTGACGAGCGACGGCATGCAGGGGGACTACCCGCTGAGGGCCCACTCGCCGCCGCGGCGGCCCATGCGCAGGACCTCGCCGTCGGCGTCGAACACCGCCTCGTCCTCCTCGACCCCCGGCCGGTCGACGACCTGGACCAGCGTGAGGCGCTGGGGCTGGGCCCCGTGGCGGGCGGCGTACGCCTCGCGGGCGGCCTCCTCGAGCGCGGCGCGCTCCCACCCCTTGTCCTGGGCGTGCGCGGCGGCGAGGTGGCGGTCGGCCTCGCGGGCGCGGGCGTGCAGCGCGGCGCGCCCGGCCTCGCGGCGGCGCGCGTTGGCGACGTAGCCGCCCGCGGCGAGCAGCGCGACGAGCACCGCGAGGACGATCAGGACGATGGCGAGGGTCGACACGCGCCGGGGAGGCTACTCAGCAGGCTGAACGGCGGAGCCGGCGCGCCGCCGCGACGGGGGAACGTGCCTGCCGCTCAAGTGACGATCGCCCGGCCCCGCAGGTGGACGCCGACCTTCCGCTTGACGCGCTGCAGCGCGTTGTCGACGGTCTTGGTGTCGCAGCCGATCCGCCCGCCGATCTCCTCGTACGAGCGCCCGTCGAGGTAGAGGGCGAGGACGCGCGACTCGAGGTCCGACAGCGCGGTCGACAGGCACGCGACGAGCGCCCGCAGCTCCTCGGACGAGATCACCTGGTTGACCGGGTCGTGCACCGACGGCCCCGGGATCACCTCGTCGAGCGTCGGCTCGCCCTCCGGCGCGCTGGCGGGCGTCGCCGAGAACGAGACGTACTGGTTGAGCGGCGTGTGCTTGTTGCGGGTCGCCGTCTTGACCGCGGTGATGATCTGGCGGGTGATGCACAGCTCCGCGAAGTTGCGGAAGCTCGACTCGCGGTCGTAGCGGTAGTCGCGCACCGCCTTGTAGAGCCCGACGAGCCCCTCCTGGATGAGGTCGTCGCCGTCGCCCCCCGCGAGGAAGTACGACGAGGCCTTCAGGCGGACGAAGCCGTAGTAGCGGCGGACGAGCCGCTCGTAGGCGTCGGCGTTCCCCTGCTTGGCCAGGGCGATGAGGAACCCGTCATCGACCTGAAGTTGAGAGTGAGACTGTGTGGAGAGTCGGGCCATGAGCTTCCTTTCCACCGCGCCTTTCGGGGCGCGATGGATCGCTGGCTCAGTGGCGCGCTCCTCCCCTGGCGCCGCTGACGGACGGGCACGCCGGGCCGAGAGCTCATGGAGCTGAACCTCGACTTCAGCGTTATCGGTGGCGATGTATACCCACTCTTCCGTACACCTGTCAAGCGAAACCCCTGCTCCGAGAGATTTCGAACAGCAGGATGGCGGACGCGGCGGACACGTTGAGCGAATCGACACGACCTCGGACAGGGATCGAGACCAGGGCGTCGCAGGTCGAGGCAACTCGAGGCCTGAGCCCCTTGCCCTCCGCCCCGACGACGAGCACGACGCCGCCCGCGTAGTCCGGCTCGTCGTAGCGCGCCGCCCCGCCGGCGTCCGCGCCGTAGCACCAGCACCCCGCCGCCTTGGCGTCGGCCAGGAAGTCGGCGAGGTTGCGCACGCGGGCGATCGGCAGGTGCTCGACCGCGCCCGCCGACGCCTTCGCCGCCGCCGGCGTGACCTCCGCCGAGCGCCGCTCGGGCACGATCAGGCCGTCCGCGCCCGCGCACTCGGCCGTGCGGGCGATCGCGCCGAGGTTCTGCGGGTCCTGCACCTCGTCGAGCGCCACGAGCAGGGGGGCCTCGCGCGCGAGCAGCTCGGCCGCGGCCGCATACGGGTACGGGCCGGCGTCGGCGCAGACGCCCTGGTGGGCGTCCGAGCCGCAGCGGGCGGCGACCTCCGCGGCCGAGGCGACCACCTCGACAGGGACGCCCGCCTCCGCCAGCCACGGCTCGCGCGCCGCGCCCGCCGTCGCCCACACCCGGTGGACCGGCCGCCGCCCGGCGCGCAGCGCCTCCCGCACCGGGTTGCGCCCGTAGAGGACCTCGGGACGCGGCCGCTCCGCGCGGCCCCGTTGTCCCCGCTGTTTGCGCATTCGGGCGGACCCTAGACGAATGCCGGACCGCCCCCGGGCGGCCCGGCCGCCGCCGGACGGGCTACTGTCCCGCCCGGTGCCCGGGTCGCGCGCTGCCACCCCGCTCCTCCGCGTCGAGGAGGCCTTCCGCACGCTGCCCGAGCGCTACCTCGGCGCCGCGGCGGGCTTCGACGCCACCTACCAGGTCCGCCTCGGCGACGTGGGCCACACCTGGGAGGTCCGCTGCACGACGCACGGCGCCCGCGTGCGCAAGGGCGCGACGCGCCGCGAGCCCGACGTCGTCATCGGCACCGACAGCGAGACGTGGCTGCGGCTGCGCCAGGGCGAGCTGTCCGGCATCGAGGCGTTCGGCCAGCGCCGGCTCTACGCGCGCGGCAACCTCGACCTGGCGGTCGGCTTCGAGGGCCTCTTCCGCCTGCCCGACTCACGGCCGCCGCTGCTGCGCGTCCACGAGGTCGCGACGAAGGGCGCGCGGATCTCGACGCTGACGATGGGCGAGGGGCCGGACGTCCTGCTGATCCATGGCCTCGGCGGCGCCAAGAGCTCGTTCTTCGACACCGCCGCGGCGCTGAGCCGCAACTACCGCGTCCACGCGCTCGACCTGCCGGGCTTCGGCTCCTCCTCCAAGCCGACCACCGCGCCCTACACGGCGCGCTGGTTCGCCGAGACCGTGCGTGCGACGATGGACGCGCTGGGCATCTCGCGCGCCCACGTCGCGGGCAACTCGATGGGCGGCCGCGTCGCGATCGAGCTCGGCCTGCGCCATCCCGAGCGCGTCGCGAGCCTTGCGCTGCTGTGTCCGGCCGTCGCGTTCGTCAAGCGCACCTATCACCCGATCGTGCGGGCGCTGCGGCCCGAGCTCGGGCTGCTGCCCCACCAGTTCAGCCGCGACAAGGTGGCCGAGCACTTCTGGTCGCTGTTCGCCGATCCCGACGCGATCGACCCGAGCGTGGCCGACGTCGTCGTCGACGAGTTTCAGCGCATCTACGCCAGCGCGGGCGGGCGGATCGCCTTCCTGGCGGCCGCGCGCAACATCTACCTCGACGCGCCGTACGGGCGCAACGGCTTCTACGGGCGCCTCGCCCAGCTCGAGGCGCCGTCGCTGTTCGTGTGGGGATCACACGATCGCGTGATCCCGCCGGCATTCGCGCGGCATGTCGCGCGCTGGCTGCCCTCGGCGGAGCAGATCGTGCTCGAGGGCTGTGGCCACGTGCCGCAGGTCGAGCGTCCCGACCAGACGATCGGCCTGCTCGAGCGC
>DASZEJ010000052.1:0-27128 GCA_035940955.1 Solirubrobacteraceae bacterium | reverse complement strand
CACGCGTCGTCGTCGCAGAACGCGACGAGGTCGGTCCCGGCGCGCTCGGCGCCGGCGTTGCGGGCGGCCGCGCCGAGGTCGGCGGCGCAGCGGACGAGCTCCACGCCGGGGCCGAGCGGCGGCGCGGGCCGCTCGCTGCCGTTGTCGACCACGACGATCGGCACGCTGGGATGGCGCGCGCGCAGGCGCCCCACGGTGGCCGCCAGCGCCGCCCAGCGGTCGCGCGTGATGACGACGAACGCGGCCTCCATCGACCCTGGCATGTCCGCCGCGGCGAAGGAGTATGCGCCAGGCGTCGCGGTGCCTACGATGTGCGCCGTGCCGCGTTACCACCACCTCTGGATCGTCGAGGCCGAGCTCGAGATCCGCAATCCGGCGCCGGGCGGCGACGCCCGCGGCGAGCGGATCTTCGACGCCCTGATGCGCTACGCCACCGACGACACCGAGCCCTATCCCGTCCGCAGCCAGCGCACCGACGACGGCTGGCTCGAGATCACGTTCCCGGTCTTCGCCGCGACCCGGTTCTCCGCGATGGCGGCGGGCTCGGCGCTGCTCGCCGAGGCGTGCACCCACGCCGGCGCGGACGTCGGCGTCGTGCGCCTGACCGCGGGCGAGAGCAGCGCCGAGATCGAGCGCTACCGCCAGCGCTTCCACGCGATGGAGGAGTCGCAGCAGCCCTAGCCGCGACCGGGCCGGGGCGCGCTCACGCGACGGTCTCAAGCTCCTTGGGCAGCGAGCTGACCACCTCGCAGCCCTCCTCGGTCACGACGACGAGGTCCTCGATCCGCACGCCCACCCGGCCGGGCACGTAGACGCCCGGCTCGACGGTGACGACGTTCCCGGCCCCGAGCGGGGTGCCGCCGCGCTTCGACAGCGTCGGCTCCTCGTGGACGTCGAGCCCGACGCCGTGCCCGAGGCCGTGGCCGAACTGCTCGCCGTGCCCGGCGGCGTCGATGACCGCCCGGGCGACCGCGTCGACCTCGCGGCCCAGCGGCCCCGGGCGCACCGCGGCCAGCGCCTGGAGCTGCGCGCGCAGCACCAGGTTGTAGACCGCCCGGTCGCGCGGGTCGATCGCGCCGGTGGCGACGGTCCGCGTGCAGTCCGACGCGTATCCCTCGACCACCGCGCCCCAGTCGACGACGACCAGCGTGCCCTCCGGGATCGGGACGTCGCGCGGCGTCGCGTGCGGCAGGGCGCCGTGCGGGCCGGCGGCCACGATGACGGGGAAGGCGACCCTGTCGGCCCCGCGCCGGCGCATCGCCGTCTCGAGGTCGAGCGCCACGTCGCGCTCGGTCCGCCCGGCGAGGCCGCCCTCGACCACGACCTCGCGGAACGCCTCGTCGGCCACGCGCGCCGCCGTCCGGATCAGCTCGAGCTCGCGGGCGTCCTTGACGATCCGCAGCGCCTCGACCAGCCCGCCGGCCGGCACCAGCTCCACGCCCTCCCCGGCCAGCTCGGCCAGCCGCGCGCGCTCCCTGACCGTGAGGTGGTCGTCCTCGAACCCCAGGCGCGCCGGCAGCCCGCCCTCGGCCAGGCGCCCGAGCAGGTCGCTGGCGATCTCCGCATCGCCCCACTCCTCCCCGACCTCCTCGCGGGCCTGCGCCATGTAGCGGAAGTCGGTCGCGAACCGGCGCACGCCCGGCCCGGCGAGCGCCGCGCCGTGCGAGCCGCTGTAGCCGGTCAGCCACCGCAGGTTCGCGGGCGACGCCACGAGCAGCGCGTCGACCCCGCGGTCCCGCAGGGCCGCGTCGACCCGGCCGGTGCGGTCGGTCACCGCAGCTGGTCCTTGAGCAGCGCGAGCGCCTCGCGGTAGCCGTCGGGCCCCTTGCCGCTGACGGTCGCCACGCAGACGTCGCGGATCACCGACACCCTGCGGAACTCCTCGCGGTGCTCCACGTCGGACAGGTGGACCTCCACGGCGGGCAGCGCGGTCAGCTCCAGCGCGTCGCGGATCGCCCACGAGTAGTGCGTCCAGGCGCCCGGGTTGAGGAGGACGCCGTCGGCGAGCCCCTCCATCCGGTGCAGGTGCTCGACGAACTCGCCCTCGTGGTTGGTGTGGAAGAACCGCGGCTCGAGCCCCAGCTCGCGGGCATGGCGCTCGATCCGCAGCTCGAGCGCGTCGAAGCTCAGCCCGCCGTAGACCGCCGCGTCGCGCCGCCCGAGCTGGTCGAGGTTCACCCCGTGCATGACCTCCACCCGGTTCCTCACGCGCGCAACTCTGCCACGGCGGCGCGCAGCTCGCGGTCCCCGACCGCCTGCCCGTGGCGCACGTCGCCCGGCGCCGCGACGAGCACGAACGGCACCCGCGCGCCGACCCGCTTCTTGTCGCGCCGCGTCGCCTCGACGACGGCGTCGACGTCGACGCCCTCCGCCGCGGTCGGCAGCCCGTGCCCGGCCAGGAGCCCCGCGACCTGGCCGCGCAGCGTGTCCTGGCCCGAGAGCCGCAGCGCGGCGAGCAGCCCGAGCCCGACGGCCTGCCCGTGGGTGAGCGCGTAGCCGCTGACGGTCTCCAGCGCGTGGCCGACCGTGTGGCCGAGGTTGAGCGCCTGCCGGACGCCGCCGTCGCGCTCGTCGGCGGCGACGACCGCGACCTTCGTGCGCGCGCAGGCGAAGATCGTCTCCTCGCCGGCCGGCTCGCCGCCGGCGACTCGCTCCCACAGCCGCCCGCCGGCGATCAGCGCCGTCTTGACGACCTCGGCGTAGCCCTCGGCGACCTGGGCGGGCGGCAGCGTCGCGAGCGTCTCGGTGTCGGCGAGCACCGCTCGCGGCTGGTGGTAGGCGCCGACGTAGTTCTTCGCCTCCGGCAGGTCGACGCCGGTCTTGCCGCCGATCGCGGCGTCGACCATCGCCAGCAGCGTCGTCGGCACGTGCACGACCGCGATCCCGCGCTGGTAGGTCGCGGCGCAGAACCCGCCGAGGTCGGTGACGACCCCGCCGCCGACGGCGCGCAGCTCGCCGCCGCGCGTCACGCCGGCGCGCGCCATCGCCCGCCAGACCCGCTCGGCGACCTCCAGCGTCTTGTGCCGCTCGCCGGCCGGCATGACGAAGTCGGCGCCGGGCGCCCACAGCGGCGCGACGTTCGCGTCGGTCAGCACGAAGGCCTCGGTCGGGTCGTCGCCGCGCAGCGGCGCGGCGCGCGCGCCCGCGCCGAGCACGACCGGGTACTCGCCGCCGGCGGTCGCGGCCCAGATCGCGCGCAGCCCGGCCGCGTCGCGCAGGCAGCGGTACGCGCGCAGCGCCGCGCCCTGGCGGCCGGGCACGACCCAGCGCGCGACCTCGTCGTACAGCGGCCGGCGCCGTGCGAGCAGCGCGTCGAACGCGGCGCGGTCGCGCGCGAGCGGCCGCGCGCTGCGGCGCACGCGCTCCCACGCGGTCCCGGCGTCCACGTCGAGCAGGACGACGAGGTGGTCGCGCAGCGCGGCGCGCACCCGCGCCGACTCGACCGCGCCGCCGCCGAGCGCGAGGACCCCCTCGCCGCGCCCCAGCAGCTCGAGGACCAGCTCCTCCTCGCGCCGGCGGAACTCCTCCTCGCCGCGCGTGGCGAACACCTCCTCGACCGGCGCGCCGAGCCGCTCGGCGAGCAGGTCGTCGGCGTCGAGCGCCGCGACGCCGGCCTCGGCGGCGAGCTCGCGGGCGGCGGTCGACTTCCCCGCGCCCATGAACCCCGTGAGGACGATCAAGGGGGCGCAGGCGTGCCGCCCGAAGGGGCCGCGCCCGGGCCGCTCGGGGGCGCCGCCGAGGCCGCGCGGCGCCGCCAGCCGATCCGCTCCACGTACCGGTCGACCGCCTCGCGCACGTCGTCCACGTGGTCGCCGCCGAACTTGTCGCGGTACGCCGCGGCGAGGACGACCGCGACCATCGCCTCCCCGACGACCGCGCCCGCCGGCACCACGCACGAGTCGGTGCGCTCGCGCAGCGCCTGCGCGGGCTCCAGCGTCTCGATGTCGACCGACCGCAGCGGCTGGGTCAGCGTCGGCAGCGGCTTGAGCGCCGCCCGGCAGACGAGCGGCTCGCCGGTCGTCATCCCGCCCTCCAGGCCGCCGCTGTGGTTCGTCTCGCGATAGAAGCCGCGCGCGTCGGAGTAGAAGATCTCGTCGTGGGCCTGCGACCCGGGCTTGGCCGCCAGGTCGAACCCCTCGCCCAGCCCGACGCCCTTGCACGACTGGATCGACGCGAGCGCCATCGCCAGGCGGCCGTCGAGCCGCTCCTCCCACGAGACGTGCGACCCCACGCCCGGCACGACCCCGTACGCGCGGACCTCGAACACGCCGCCGATCGACTCGTTCGCCTTGCGCTGGACGTTGACGTGCTCGACCATCGCCGCCGACGCGTCCGGGTCCAGGCACCGCACCGGGTCGTCGTCGACGCCGGCGAACGCCGCGAGCTCCAGCGGCTCGGGGACCGCCGCCACGACGGGCCCGATCTGGACGACGTGCGACACGACCTCGACCCCGAGCGCGCGCAGGAACGCCTTGGCCAGCGCGCCGCCCGCCACGCGCGCGGCGGTCTCGCGCGCGCTCGCACGCTCGAGCACGTTGCGCACGTCGGTCGTGCGGTACTTCCACGTCCCGACGAGGTCCGCGTGACCGGGGCGCGGGAGGTGGACCTCCTCGACCGCGCCGTTCACCGGCCACGGGCTCATCCGCTCCTCCCAGTTCGCGTAGTCGGCGTTCGGCACCGACAGCGCGACCGGGCCGCCCAGCGTCACGCCGTGGCGCACGCCCGCGGTCACGATCGCGTGGTCGCGCTCGATCTTCATCCGGCCGCCGCGGCCGTGGCCGAGCTGGCGCCGCGCCATGTCGCGGTCGATCGCCTCCCGGTCGAGGCGCAGCCCCGCCGGCAGGCCCTCGACGACGCACGTCAGGCCCGGCCCGTGCGACTCGCCCGCGGTTGTCAGCCTCAGCCCCATCAGCTGGGGCGAGAGCCTACTTCGCGGTGACGAGCCGGCCTTCTGAGGAGGAGTAGTTGAGGTCGCTGACGAGCGCGCCGACCTCGGTGATGAGGCGGCGCAGCACGACGCGCCCGGCCGGCGACTCGCGCTCGCGCAGCTCCCTGGCCTCGGCCGGGGTCGCGGCCTCGAGCTCGGTGATCGCGTCGACGACCAGCTCGTACTCGTCGGTCTCGCCGTCGATCGTCGGGACGTCGAGCACGCCGCTCTGGCCGGCGCGCAGCTCGATCCGCGAGCACTCCTCCGGCGTCGGGTTGCACACGGCGTCGCCGCTCACCGCCGCCTCGGACGGGTTGAGGAACAGCGCCTTCGCGTCGCCCGGGTCGCCCATGACGCCGAGGTACAGGAACGACGGGGCCTCGGTCGACGGCAGCGGCGTGAGCCGCGCGAGGTTGTAGCGCTTGACCAGCTCGCCGGGCGGCCCGAACCGCAGGTCGGTGCGGAAGCCCCCGAACAGCGCGCCGGCGTCGTCGCCGGCGCCCGCGGCGGCGCTGGGGACGAGCACGCCCAGCTCGCGCGAGTAGGCGATGTGGTCGACGTCGACCTGCTTGGTGTCGATCGCGGTGCGCAGCACCTCGCGGCCCTCGGACGACTCGCGCGACCGCGCGCTCGCCGCCTGCGCCGTGCTGCCGGCGCGCACGCGCGCCACCCGCACCAGGTCGAGCTGGTACTGCACGACCGCGCCGTCCGGCGTGGTCACGTCGAAGAACTCGCTCTCGCCCGCCTGCATCTCGATCCGCTCGCAGTTCTCGGGCGTCGGCTTGCAGGTGCCGTCGCCGGTCGCCTCGGCGTCCGAGGACACGAGGAACAGCGCGGTCTCGCCGTCGGCCAGCACGCCCATGAAGACGAAGAACGGGTCCTCGGCCGAGGGCAGCGGCGACAGCCGCGGCACGTCGTTGCGCGCGGTCAGGCTGCCGTCGCGGCCGAAGCGGATGTCGACGCGGTAGCTCTCGCGGCCGGCGGTCTTCGGGGCGGTCGTCTCGTCGCCGTCGACCGGGACGAGGTCGACGTCGTCGAGGGCGGGCAGGCCGCCGGTCAGGTCCAGGCCGGCGCCCGTGCCGCCGGCGTCGGCCGAACCGGTGCCGGTCGACGGCCCGACGCCGCTCGACGACTGCGCCGGCGGGGCGACGTCCTTCTGCCTGAAGGGGTTGCGCCCGATCGGGGTGCGGCCGCCGATCGGCTCGTCGCTGGCGACGGAGACCAGCGGGCTCGACCCCGTGCCGGGCTGAGCCGACGCCTGCGGGGCGGGCGGGGCGCTCACGTCGCCGGCCAGCAGCACCGGCACGGCGACGAGCGCGGCCAGCAGCCCGACCGCGACGGGCCAGAGCCGGCGGGCGACGAGGTCGCTCAGCAGGTTGCGCACGAAGCTCACGGAACGATTCCTCCGGCGGTCGCGGTGGCCGGCTTGGGGCCCTGCGCGGGCGCGCCGGCGCTCTGGGTGCCCGGGGTGCCGGGCGTCCCGGCGGGCCCGTCGGGACCGGCGCCGGCGAACGCGCCCTCATCGGGCGGCAGGACGTAGCTCGTGGCCATGACCGTCGTCTGGATGTAGGGCCACGACCGCAGCCTGCTCTTCCTGATGCCGAAGCCGTCGACGGTCAGCAGCCGGCCGGCGACCTGGACGTCGCTGCGGTCGGAGATGGTCCCGGTGAAGCGCTCGATCGTCGAGAGCATCCGCTCCATGCGGAAGAAGTCGCCCTCGAAGCTGAAGGTGAACGGCATCGTCGGGAAGCCGGCCGGGCCGATCGCCGAGCCGGGCGGCGCGACGGCCGCGGCGGCCTGCGTCGCGGGCACCTTGCCGCCGGCGGGCGGCGCGGCGGCGGCGGCCGGCACGGCGCCGGCGGCGTTCGTGCGCAGCTTGACGGCGCGGAAGTCGACGCGCGTCTTCTCGGACGCGCTCTGGAGCTGGTAGACGAGCGACGGGATCTGGTCGTCGACCGGCACGGCCTTGCCGAGCCGCGCGACGGTGGCGTAGTCCTCGGCGAACCCGCGGCGCGCCTCCTCGCCGGCGCGGACGCGCAGCGTCGCCTCGTCGAGCCGCTCCTGCTGCTCGGCGACCTGGGCCTGCACCTGCTTGAGCTCCTCGCGCTTGGGCTTCAGCGCGGCGAACCAGTAGCCGGCGAGGAGCGCGGCGACCCCGAGGACGGCGAGCATGATGCGGTCGCGCTGGGTCACTTGGACTCCCCCTTCTCGGCGGCGGGGGCGGCCCCGGCCGTCGGCGCGCTCACGCTGGCGGTGGAGCGCTCGAAGAAGACGACGGCCTCGAACTTCGGGATCTGGCGGTTGCCCTGGCGGCAGTCCTCGCTCTCGTCGGGATCGGTCCCGCCGCCGCCCCTGTCGGTGGTCTTCTCGGAGCTGGCGAGGCTCACGCGCGTGACGCCCTCGACCGAGCGCAGCCGGGCGAGGTAGCGCGCGACGTCGCTCTGGCCGGTGCTGCAGCCGACGACCTCGATCGCCGGGACGGCCAGGGCGTTGCGCAGCTGCTGCGTCGCGCCGGTGGCGACGTCGTCGACGGTCACGCCGGGCGCGACGGTGCCGACGACCTGCGCGAGCCACACGTTGGCGGGGATCGTCCGCGAGACCTCGCGGATCGCGTACGGCCAGTTGAAGCGGCTGCGCGACAGGCTGCTGACGGTCTCGACGCGCTTCTCGGCCATGCTCGCGAACTTCGTGTACGGCTCGAGCTGGCCGGCGCGCTGCTCGGCGGCGTCGGCCTCGGCCTGCACGCGGGTCAGCTCGTTCTGCGCGTCGGTGATGCGGGCGCCGGCGATCGTCCAGGCGGCGACGAGCACGACGGCGACGACGAGCGCCCCCAGGAGGAGGTAGACGGCGTTGCCGGTGCGCCCCGCGGGCGCGCCCTTGCGCAGGTCCTGCGGGATGAGGTTGACGGCCCTCACGCCGCGGCCTCCTCGACGGCGAGCCCCGCCGCGATGGCGAAGCGCGCGCCGTGGGCGTCGCTCGGCCCGCCGGGCACGATGCCGGGCACGACCGGCAGCCCCAGCTCGTCGGCGAGCGCCTCGGTGAAGCCGGGGACGCCGACGACCGAGCCGGTCAGCACGGCGCGCTCGACGCGCGCCCGGTCGCCCGAGGCGTGGTGGAAGTCCAGCGAGGCGCGGGCCTCGGCGGCGATGCGGCGCACGCCCTCGACGATGACGGAGCGGGCCATCCCCGACTCCTCCTCGGTGCCCGGCTCGATCGGCGCGTCGAGGCCGACGGAGACGAGCAGGTGGCGCGCCTCCTCGACCGGGATGCCGCGGCGCTCGGCGAGGATGCCGGCCATGCCCTCCAGGCCGCTGCCGGAGACGCGGGTGAACTCGACGGTGCCGCCCTCGGCGATGGCCAGGTTCGACAGGCCGCCGACGGCGAGGAAGAGCGTCGGCGCGGGATCGCCGTCGCCGACGGCGCGCACCATCGCGAAGGCCGACAGGTCGATGCCCTCGGGGCGCAGCCCGGCCGCGCGGATCGCCTGGACGACCTGCTCGACCATCTGCCGGCGCGCGGCGACGAGCACGACGCGCTGGCGCGGGCCGGCGGGCGTGTCGACGACGCCGAGCGCGTGGAAGTCGATGACGGCCTCGTCGAGAGGCATCGGCAGCTCGTCCTGGGCCGTGAAGCGCACCGCGGCCTCGAGCTCCTTCGGGTCCTCGACCGGCGGCAGCTCGAGCGTGCGGACGACGATCCGCTGGTTGGCCACGCCGACGCGGACGCGCCGGTCGAGCTTGTGCTCGGCGAACATCGCCTTGAGCACCTCGGCGAGCGCCTCGACGTCGGCGACCTCGCCGTCGCGGACGACGTTCGGGGGCAGCGACGCGGAGGCGGTCTGCTGGACGGTCAGCGGCCCGTCGGCGGCGACCTGCGCCGCCGCGACGGCGCCGGGCTCGATGTCCAGGCCGACCAGGGTGCGGGAGGTCTTCGGGGAACGGCGCACGATGGCCCTTACGTCGGTCCGCGCGCGGGGATCTTGAGTGCGGTGGACGGTGGCTAGCCGAGCGTCGAGAGGTACCACTCGACGAGCGGATCGCCGGCGAGGACGGCGACGACCCCGCCGAGGGCGAGGAACACCCCGAACGGCACCGCCGTCTTGCGCCCGGCGGTCACTCCCACCCGCGCCACGATGAACGCGCCGACCGCCGTGCCGCTGACCAGCGCGACCGCCACGGCGACCGCCACGGGCGCGCCGAGGTAGACGCCGAGCACGGCGAGCAGCTTGGCGTCGCCGAGGCCCATGCCGCGCGGCGCGAGCAGCACGACGAGCGTGAACGCGCCGCCCGCGATCGCCGCGGCGAGCAGCCGGCCGGGCTCGCCGGCGGGGTCGAGCGCGAAGCCGAGCGCGAAGCCCCCGACGAAGGCCGGGTACGTGATCCGGTTGGGCAGGATCTGGCGGTCGAAGTCGATCAGCGCGAGCGGGACGAGGACGGTCACCAGCACGAGCCCGAGGGCGAGCCTCGTCGCGTCGGCGTGGTGCACGGCGGCGACCGCCGCCCACAGCACGGCGGTGCCCGCCTCGACGACCGGGTAGCGCGCGCTGATCGGCGCCGCGCACGACCGGCACCGCCCGCGCAGGACGAGCCACGAGAGCACCGGGACGTTGTCGTACGGCTTGACGGGCGCGGCGCACGACGGGCAGGCCGACCGCGGCCTCACCAGCGACCGGCGGTCCGGCAGGCGGTGCGCGACGACGTTCAGGAACGACCCGATGACCAGGCCGAACAGCGCGACGGGGACGATCGCGAGGGGCACGGCGAGTCCTTTCTACGAGGCGGGGCGGATCTCCCGCCAGGTGTTCTGGATGATGCCGGCGGTGCTGTAGGACCGGACGTTCTTGTGCGCTCTCTCGTCGAAGACGACGTTCTTCTTCGACGATCCGATCTCGATCCGTCCGTCTCCGTCGATCATCACGCCGCCGATCACCTGCGCGTTGCCCTGCAGGCGCACGGCGGGCTGGGCGGTGTCCTGGTGCAGGTGGTAGACGAGCCCGTGGTAGACCGTCCCGCCGCCGAGCGTCAGCGTCCCGCCCGCCCAGATCAGCAGGCCGGGCTCCTCGGCGGTGTTGTAGGTCGCGTTGCCCGTGAAGGCGCACTCGCCCCCGCCCTCGACGTAGACGACCTCGCCCGCCAGCCCGTGTGCGAGCGCCTGGGCGCACGTCGCGTAGTACGTCTGGTCGGTGATCGCGCGCTCGCGCAGGCGCTGGATGACGTCGTCGGGCAGCGCGTTGGCGGCGCTGTAGCCGCCGGACGCCACCGGCGGGTCGAGCTGGTCGTCGAACTTCGGCGCCTTGAAGCACTTCGGGTCGCTGAGGTCGGTGCAGCGGACGGCGACGATCCCGGGCTGGTAGGCGTTGGTGTCGCCGTTGGCGTCGATGAGGACCTTCTTGCCGCTGTTGGTCAGCTCGACGGCGCCGGCGACGACCGCCGCGCGCGGCAGCTCCTCCGTCTGCTTCTGCACGCCGACCAGCGCGACGAGCGTGCGCTGCTTGCCGCGCACCGCCGCCTGCGCGCGCACCCACAGCCGGCCGTCGTCGTTGGCGTCCCACCCGGGCTGCTGCGGCGTGACGCTGTCGTCGTAGAACGCCTCCGAGCCGCCGCCGTTGTCGTAGACGTTCGTGGTCCACGCCGGCTCCCCCGCGACGTCGGTGTCGCGGTTGCGGAACAGCGCCGCCATCTGCGACGCGCGCGGGCAGCGCAGGTCGTTGCCGGACGACGGCGTGCAGGTGGCGTAGATCCGGTCGGCCGGGGGCGCGCCGACGCCGTCGGGCGCGGGCCAGCGCCGCGACAGCGAGAAGATCTGCGCGGTCAGCGCCCCCTCGGCCACGTTGAACGAGCTCTCGCGCGTGCGCTCGAGGCCCGACTCGCGCTGCTGGGTCGACACGAACGAGTACGTCGTCAGGCCGAGGCCGAGCACGATCGACATGACGACGATCGCCGTCACGACCGCCCAGCCGTCCTGCGCCGCGAGACGCCTGCGAAGGGATCGGGTCATGGCACCGCCACGTCCTGTGCCGGCGCGACCCCCACGAGCTGCGCCGGGTCGTAGACCTTCAGGGAGATGCTGCGCATGGAGTAGCCGGTGCCGGGCACGTCGTACGTGTACGTCGCGCCGGAGCCGACCTTCTCCGTGCCGTCGAACCACTGGTAGTCAAGCTGCTCGTTCTCGGGGTCGGACGACGCGGTGCCGTTGAGCAGCAGGCGCCGCGCGCCGGTCCTGCTGACCGTGAACGCCGCCGTCGGCGACCCGTTCTGGTTGCGCAGGAAGACGCCGGTGGAGAGGCTGGTCGCGGCCGCGCCGCGGTTCGGGTCGGTGTCGATCCACAGCGTCGCCTGGACGTGGTGGATGGCGGTGAGCGTCGTCGAGTCGAACCGGAACACCGGCACGCCGCGCGCCGCGTTGACGATGTTGCCCGCGACCGGCTGCGCGTCGCTCCAGCCCGCGCCGCCGCCGCCGCACGAGGTGGTCGTCGGCGCCGGGGGCGGATCGGCGTCCCACTTCTGCGACATGAACCAGAGGACGCCGTCGTTCGGCTTGCTCGCGTCGAGGCAGTAGCGCACGCGGCGCACGTTGGAGTTGTTGAGCGCCGCGGCGGGGCCGCTCGGGTCGACGGCCTGGAAGATGACGTCGTTGCCCTGGGCACGGTCGATCGCGTTCGGCGACTTGTAGGTCGGGCTCGCCAGGTTGCGCATCTCGCGCGCGAGCTGGTCGACCTGCGTGCGGGCCCGGCCGACGGCGTCGGCGCGCTCGTTGACCCGGCGGTCGTTCTCGTGCAGGTTGTCCAGGATCGACAGCGTCGCGCCGAGCACGACGATCAGCAGCACGCTCGACACGAGCGTCTCGATCAGCGTGAACCCGCGCTCGTCGGCGAGCCTCATCGCCGCACCCGCACGGCCGTGGACTCGGCCAGCTCGAGGCCGACCGAGGTCACCCAGTAGTCCCACTGCTGCCCGTTCGTCTCCGTGTCGACGAACGTCGTCTCGATGCCGGACCCGGTGGTGTCGTAGCGCCAGCCGACGTCGGGCTTCGACGGCGGGTTGGTCGTCGGCGACCGCCGGTAGATCCGGTAGAAGTCGACGTCGGGCCGGTTGCCCGACTGGTTCGGCGCGGTCCAGGTGAGGATCGTCGCGCCGTTGGACGTCGTGGCGACGAGGTTCGAGACCGCGTCGGGCGGCTGGTTGGTCGCGCCCGCGGTGAACCACCCGTAGACGTTGGACCGGCGCGGCTGCCCGGCGCTGTCGGAGTCGAACGCGTACACCCGGAAGGTGGTCGTCGCGTTGACCGAGCCCGTGAAGTAGCACGTCGTCTGCGACGGCTTCCCGCAGACGAACTGCTCGGTGCTTCCGCTGACCCGGTAGGCCTCGTACTTCTCGATGTCGCCGTCGCGGCTCGCGCGCCAGGCCACCTCGACGATCCCGTGCAGCCTGTTCTCGCCGGCCACGACCCCCTCGACCGCGAGCGGCAGCCGGCGGTTGAGCCGCAGCGTCGTCGAGCGCGAGGCGCCCGCGGTGCCGTACTCGTCGAGCGCCTTGGCGGTGACGACGTACGTGCCGTCCGGCGTCTTGGCCATGTCGCCGTAGCTCCACGGGCAGCTCCAGACGGTGCTGACGAGCGTCGTGCCGCCGCAGGTCGACACCAGCGCGCCGTCCACGTAGAGCTCGGTCTTCGCCGGCGGGCGCGACGTGGTCGCGGTGAAGGTCTGGGACGTGCCGCCGTCGTCGCGGATCACGTTCTCCGGGGTGAGCGCCTTGATCCGGGGGCCGCCCGCGTAGCCGGGGTTGGGGATCGTGGACGTCTGGATCGCGAAGCGGCTGCCCTGGCCGCGGTCCCAGCGGACGAGCGTGACGACCCGCTTGTAGTCGTCGGGCGTCAGGTCGCGCGGCATCGCGGTGCAGCTGCCGGTGCACTGCTGGGACGCCGCCACGAGCCCGTCGACCTCGCCGTCGCGGTTGGCGTCGGTGCCGCAGTCGGGGTTGTTGCCCCCCGTCCCGCCGGGGCTCAGAATCGCCGCGCACTGCTCCGCGCTGGTCTGCCCGCTGCCGGTGGCGCAGAAGCGGTTGGCGACGCGGGTGCCCTGCAGGTCGTTCGGGTCGTCGACCGAGCAGACGCCGACCGAGATCGTGTAGCGGACGCCGCGGCGCGTGACCGTCCAGCCGTCGCCGCCGACGGCCGAGTCGGAGAGCCCGCGCTCGCGGATGCGCGCGACGACCTGGCCCGGCTGGAGGTCCTCGTAGGGGACGGCGCGCGCCAGCTCGATCAGCTCGCGCTGGAGGTTGTTGCCGCCCTCCCGCGCCTTGGTGGCCGTCGTCGCCTCGTTGGCGCCGTCCACCAGCGCGAGCGTCCCCAGGAGGCCGACGACGAGGATCATCGCCGCCACCAGGACCTCGATGATCGTGAAGCCCCGTTCGTCGCGCATCTGTCGTGCGGTCGGCGGCTGGGCGCGGACCTTGAGGTTTCGCCCGCGCGCGCGGACGGTCGGACGAGCGGCGCTTAAACGACGCGAGGCGGGCCGAAGCCCGCCTCGCGAGAGTCCTTCAGGAACTGCTCGTCACCACTTGTTGGTCGACGGGCAGCCGCCGCGCTCGTTCGCGTTGGCCGCGACGCACGTCCGGTCGATCGTGCTGCCGTTGCGGGTGATCGTGAACGTGTTGCCCGACTTCGACGTCGCGGTGATCGTGAAGCCGGTCGCGTTGCCGACGGCGGTGATCGTGCTGAGGTCGACGCCGAGGTTGCTGCCGAGGTCAGCGTCGCCCTCGTCGCACTTGGTGTAGTCCTGCGTGTCGGCGTAGCACGACTCGACGTGCGAGACCATGTTGCGGGCGTCCGACTTGGCGGAGGCGTCCTGGCCCTTCGAGCGCTGGCCGAGGAAGCTCGGCAGGGCGATCGCCGCCAGGATGCCGATGATGAGGATGACGACCAGGAGCTCGATCAGGGTGAAGCCCTTCTCGTCCTTGGCGCGGGTGCGAAGCTTGTGGAGCATGGAGACCGTTCCCCTCCTGGGGCTGGCTGGGTGTTGGAGTTCCGGCGGCCAGGCCCCAAGGTCCTGGCAGCCCGGTGATCGTCCGTCCGGGGGGCGATCTGAAGGCGCTGGTCGGGGGACCCGGACAAACGTCCAAGCCCTGCGACGCGCTGTGCTAGCGCCGGACGAGGACGGTGCGCGTCAGCTCGACCCGGCGGCTCGTGCCGTCGCGGGCGAAGCCGCGCACCACCACGCGCATGCCGCGGCGGGCGCGCCGCGCCGCACGGCGCGCCGCGGCCGACAGCCGCACGCGCACCGCCGCGGGCCGGCCGGCGGCGAGCACCACGCTCGCGCGACCGACGCGGACGTCCGCGCGGGCGCGCGGGCTGAGGCGCAGGCGGCGGGCGTCGGCCTTCCTCACGAACGCCTCGAGCACGCAGCGGCCGGCGAGGCTCGCGCTGCAGGTGAGGCGCACGCCGGTCCTGGCCACGCGGCGCAGCCGCTGCACAGGGCTGCCCCCCAGCGCCGCCGTCAGCCCCGGCGGGTCGTCGCCGGCGGTCGCGCCGGGGTCGTCCCCGGGCGGCGCGGGCGGCGCGGTCGTGCCGCCGCCGGCGGGCGGCGGCTCGGAGCCGGCGGTGCCGGTGCCGGTGCCGGCGCCGGTGCCCGTGCCGGCCGTCCCGGCCGTCGTGTCGCCGGACGTGCCGCTCGGCGGCGCGACGACCGTCAGGTCGGCGAACCGCACGCCGGTGCCGCCGTCGTCGTCGGTCACGCGGACGCGGACGCGGACGTTGCCGGCGTTCGGGTAGCTCGTGGCGGTCGTGGGCGTGGCGCCGGTGCTGCGCTCGAACGACCCGTCGCCGTCGAGGTCCCACTGGTACGCCACGACCGTGCCGTCCGGGTCGGTCGAGCCCGCGGCGCTGAGCGAGACCGGCGCGCCCGTCGCCGGCGCGGTCGGCGTCGCGGTGAGCGCGGCGATCGGCAGGACGTTGCGGACGGTGATCGTCGTCGTGGCGGTGGCGGTCGCGCGGTCGGCGTCGGTCACGCGCACGCGCACGGTGCGCACGCCGGCCGTCGGGTAGCTCGTCGTCGTCGCCGCCGTCGCGCCGGTGGTGCGCTCGAACGACCCGTCGCCGTCGAGGTCCCACTCGTACTCCGCGAGCGGCGCGCCGTCCGGGTCGGCGGAGCCGCTCGCGTCGAGCGTCACCGCCTGCCCGAACGACGCCGGGTTGGGCGTCGCGGTCACGGCGGCCACCGGCGCACGGGTGACCACGACCTGCAGCGTCAGCACGGCGAAGCCGCCGTCGTTGTCGCGGATGCGCAGCTTGACGGTCCTGGTGCCGGCGGTCGTGAAGACGTGGGCGAACGACGGCACCTCGCCGGTGAAGGCGTCGTACGAGCCGTCGGCGTCGAGGTCCCAGTCGTGGCCGACGACGGTGCCGTCGGGGTCGCTCTCGGCGGAGGACAGCAGCGTCGTCGTCTCGCCCGCGATCGACGGCAGCGGCGAGGCGACGAGCGTCGCGGTCGGCGGCCGGTTGGCGACCGACACGGTGAGGCTGGCGGTGCCGTCGGCGCCGTGGTTGTCGATCGCCTTGACGCGGACGGTGCGTGCTCCCGCGGTCACCCAGCTCGTCGTCAGGGTCGGGCTCTGCCCGTTGTCCACGTCGTACGCGCCGTCGCCGTCGAGGTCGAACAGGTACCGGTCGATCGTGCCGTCGGCGTCGGTCGACTGGCCGGCGTCGAGCGTCACCTGCTGGCCGGTCAGCGGCGTCGTCGACGACGCCTGCAGGGCGGCGACCGGCGGGCTCGTCACCGCGACGGGCACCGTCGCCTCGTCGAACTCCGCGCCCGCGGTGACCCGCAGCTTCACGTCGACGCGGCGCGGGGTGGCGAACTGCGTCGTCACGGTCGCGCCGGTGGCGTCGTCGAACTCGCCGTCCTCGTCGAGGTCCCACTCGTAGAGCGAGATCGGCTCGGTCGGGTCGGTCGACCCGGTGGCGTCCAGCGTCACGTTCTGGCCCGGGAGCACGGGGTTCGGGGACGCGGTGAAGCTCGCCACGGGCCGCCCGTCGCAGGTGGCGCTCGCGAGGTCCATGTCCCAGGCGTGCAGCGTGCCGCTGTCGCTGAACTTGCGGTCGTCGACGCGCAGCCTCCACTGACCCTGCGTGCCCGCGCCGTCGAGGCTCGCGAGGGCCGGGGCGTCGATCGTCGCGCCGGTGTACGGGGGCGTGAGCGCGCCGGCGGCGTCGCCGCCGGACGCGACGAACGTCACGTCGCGCATGTTGTCCAGCGAGCCGCCCGACTGGTCGAACAGGATCGCCGAGCTGCCGTCGGGCGCGACCAGCGAGATCCGCAGGTCGCCGACGTAGGTGTGGTCGAGCCGGTCGATGTGGACGCGCACGCCCTTCACGCGGCCGGCCTGGTCGACCTGCAGGTTCGAGTCGACGACGCCCTGGATCGGGATCGGTCGCGGCACGTGCGTCGCGACGAGGTTCTGGTACGGCCCGGGCGCGCCGGTCGGCACCTCGATCGGGATCTGGACGCTGCCCTGGTCGCCCGTGAGGTTCAGCGTCAGCCGGACCGTCTCCCCGCACGGGACGACCGGGTCGAACTGGACGCGGAACGGCACGTCGTTGGCCGCGCTGGCCCCGTTCGCGAGGTCCGCGTACGTGGACGTCCCCTGCACGACCGACACGCCGACGGTCCCGCTGACCAGCGTCGCGGAGACGTCCGTCGCGGCGCCGCTGGCGATGATCGTCTGGCTGACCTCCAGCGTGTCGCCGGGCCCGCGGATGCCGTCGAGGGTCCCGGCCACCTCGGTGATCTGGGTGGGGTTGGACGGATCGCCGTCGACCGGGAGCGTGGCGTGCGCCGGCGCCGCCGCGGCGAGCGGGAGCGCAAGCGCCGCCCAGAGCAGCAGGAGACGGAGGACGCGAAGACGCATGCACAACGGCAATCGGTCGGCCGGTGAGGCCGTTGAGTGGTGCGGGCCGCCTCTCGACGGACGTTAGTCCGCTTGGCCGCCGCGCCAGCGGGCCTGGGCGTCGTGCCCCGGGGTCAGCCGGCCGGTGCCCTCGCACCACGGGCACGGGACGCGCTGCTCGGTGCCGCCGAGGTTCGAGACCACCGTGCCGGTCGCCCGGCAGGGCGGGCACGGGATCTCCTGCTGCGGGTCGTCGGCGCTCATCGGGGGCGCGAGCGTACCGGGCGCCGGGCACACTGGGGACGTGATCGGGCGCTACGCCCCCTCCCCCACGGGGACGCTCCACCTCGGCAACCTGCGCACCGCGCTGCTGGCGTGGCTGTTCGCGCGGTCGGCCGGCTCGGCGTTCCTCATGCGGATCGAGGACCTCGACGCCGGCCGCGTCCGGCCGGGCCTGGCGGAGGCGCAGCTGGCCGACCTCGCCGCGCTGGGGATCGACTGGGACCCGCCGGTCGTCACGCAGTCAGAGCGCCTGGACGCCTACGCGGAGGCGATCGCGCGGCTCGACGCCGAGGGCGCGCTGTACCCGTGCTACTGCACGCGCCGCGAGATCCGCGAGGCGGCGTCGGCCCCGCACGGGCCGTTCCCGGAGGGCGCGTACCCGGGGACGTGCCGCGAGCTGACCGCCGGAGAGCGGGCCGAGCGGGAGGCGGCGGGCCGGGCGCCGGCGCTGCGCCTGCGCGCGGGCGGGGAGCGGGCCGCGTTCGCCGACCGCCTGCTGGGGCCGGTCGAGGCGGCGGTGGACGACGTCGTGGTCCGGCGCAACGACGGGGCGCCGGCCTACAACCTCGCGGTCGTCGTGGACGACGCCGCGCAGGGCGTCGAGGAGGTCGTCCGCGGCGCGGACCTCGCCGAGACGACGCCGCGGCAGATCGTCCTCGCCCGCAGGCTCGCGCTGCCGGTGCCGGCGTACGCGCACGTCCCGCTCATGCTGAGCCCGGACGGCGCCCGCCTGGCCAAGCGTCACGGCGCCGTGACGCTCGCCGACCGGCTGGCCCGCGGGCAGACGCCCGGCGAGGTGCGCGGCGAGCTGGCGGCGAGTGTGGGACTGGCCGAGCCGGGAGAGAACCCCGGCATGGAGCAGCTGCTCGCCCGGTTCGACCCCGCGGCGCTGCCTGCCGAGCCGACCGTCCTGGCGCCGTCGTGATGCGCTTCGTCCGCATCGGCCTGCCCGTCCTCATCTGCCTGGGCGGGATCGTCGCGATCGCGATCGAGCCGAACCGCAACGGCCTCGAGGGCGCGGTCCTGATCGTCAGCGCCGGGCTGTCGGTGGCGCTGCTCAACTGGCTCTACCGGGTCGGCGTCGCCGGCGAGCGCGAGCGCGACGACGAGGACCGGGCGCGCGCGTTCTTCGACCGCCACGGCGTGTGGCCGGACGAGGTCAGCCCGGAGCGCCGCCGCGAGCTGGAGCGGCGCGGGTAGATTGCGGGGCTCGTGACTCTCGACGCCCTCGCCGAGCGCGCCCGCGCCACCGGAAGGCTCGGCATCGACACCGAGTTCATGGGCGAGGGCCGGTACCGGTCGCTGCTCTGCGTCGTGCAGGCCGCGGTCGTGCGCGAGGACGGCGAGTCCGAGGTGCAGGTGCTCGACGCGCTCGACCCGGACCTCGACCCCGCGCCGCTCGCGGCCGTGCTCGCCGACCCGGGCGTCGAGGTGGTCATGCACGCCGGCCGCCAGGACGTCGCGCTGCTGCGCCGCACCTGGAGCACGCCGGTGACCGCCGTCTTCGACACGCAGGTCGCGGCGGGGTTCACCGGCCGCGGCGCGCAGATGGGCTACGAGGCGCTGCTGCACGACGTGCTCGGCGTGCGGCTGCGCAAGAGCGCGAGCTTCACCCGCTGGGACGCCCGGCCGCTCACCGACGAGCAGATCCACTACGCCCGCGAGGACGTCCTGCACCTGGTGCAGCTCGCCGAGGCGCTGCAGCGCGAGCTGGACGGGCGCGGCCGGCTGGAGTGGGCGCGCGAGGAGTGCCGCGTGCTGGAGGAGATGACCGACACCCGCGACCTCGACGTGGTGTTCGGCAAGCTGCCGCGGATTGGCGGCCTCGACCCGCCGATCCGCGCGGTGGCGCGCGAGCTGGTCGAGTGGCGCGAGGCGACGGCGCAGACGATCGACCGCCCGGTCTCGTCGGTGCTGCCGGACGCGCCGCTGGTCGAGATCGCTCGCCGCCGGCCGCGCGACATCGGCCGGCTGCAGCAGATCCGCGGCCTCAACGAGCAGACCGTGCGGCGGCGCGGGCGGGACATCCTCGCCGCGGTGGAGCGCGGCCGCGAGCGCGACCCGATCCCGCGCGACGGCGACAAGCCGATCGCGCCCGACCCGCGCGACGGGCCGGCGATCGCGCTGTGCGAGGCGCTGACGCGCGCGCGCACCTACGAGGCCGGGCTCGCCTACGAGCTGGTCGCGGCGCGCGCCGACCTCGAGCGGATCGTCCGGGCGGCGCGGTCCGGCGCGCCCGAGCCCGACGTGCGGACGCTGCGCGGCTGGCGGCGTGAGCTGGTGGGCGGCGAGCTGCTCGACCTGCTGCGCGGCGCGCTCTCGCTGCGCATCGGCGAGGACCGGCGGCTGCGGGTCAGCTCGGCGCCGTAGCCGCGGGCGCCGGTCGCCGCCCTACGCCGCGCGCTCGACCGCGAGGCGGCCCGCGGCGCGGCGCTCGCCGTGCAGGCGCCCGCCGCAGCGGCGGCACCGGCACGCGGCGGCGTAGTACTGCGCCATGCGGTCGAACCAGGTCGTGCCGCACGACTCGCAGCGCAGCGCGCCTGGCCTGAGCGCCGTGCTCCCGGGCGCGCGCCGATCGTCCTCTCCTCGCAGACTCCTCATCCCTCTCCCCTGCCTCTCCGCGGCGGGACTGAATCACAATCAGCACAAGCGCGCAACCTCCCGGGGCCGCGCCGTGGTATGTACGCGAACCATGCGCGAGAGCGATCCCCCGTTCACGCTGCGCGTCGAGGGTCGCGAGGGCGCTGTCCGCGTGATCGCGACGGGCGAGCTCGACCCGAGCACCGCGCCGAGCGTCGCCGCCGTCCTAGCCCAGCACCGCGGCGAGGACATGGTGGTCGACCTCTCGCGCGTGCGGTTCGCCGACTCGTCGATCGTCCGAACGCTCGTCGAGGAGCGCCACCACGCGCACCTGGCGGGTTCGCGGTTCGGGATCCTCGGCGCCAACGAGCGCGTCCGCCGCTCGTTCGAGCTGAGCGGCGTCGCCCACCTGTTCGACTGGTCCTAGCGGTCGACCTCGAGCCAGATCACGCTGCCGCCGGCGCTCTCGACGCCCCAGCGGTCGGCGAGCCGGTCGACGATGTAGAGCCCGTAGCCGCCGGTCCCGTCCGCGGACGGCGCGATCCGCGGGTCGAAGCCGCCGCCCTCGTCGTGGACCTCCAGCCGCAGCGCGTCGGGCCGGATGTCGAGCCTCACCTCGAAGCGCTCGCCGCGGGCGTGGCGCACGGCGTTGGTGACGAGCTCGGAGACGACCAGCATCAGGTCGCCCGACGTGCGCCGGTCGACGCCGGCGACGGCCAGCGCGTCCTCGACGTCGTGGCGCGCGCGACCGATCGCGGCCGGGCGCGCGTGATGGCGGAAGCGAAGCTCGAGCACCTGCGGGGTCATCGCTCTCCGTTGCGGCGATACCCGCCGCCGTGCCGGCGCACGCACGGTCTCTACTGATGCCGCGAGGCGAGTGCCGCAGCCGTCCCCAGGCCGGCGTACACCGCCGCGGTCGCGTACCGGCCCGCCTCGCGCGCGCGCCGGCCGCCCCGGCGGACGCGCGCCGCCACGGCGCCGCCGCCGAGCGCGTAGAGCGTGTCGCTCAGCAGCGCGATCGCGACGAACTCGGTGCCCAGGACCAACATCTGGACGGCCACCGGCCCGCGCGCCGGGTCGACGAACTGCGGCAGGAACGCCAGGAAGAACAGCGCGGTCTTGGGGTTCAGCACGTTGACGACGACGCCGCGGCGGAAGATCCGGGCGGGCCGCGCCGAGCCCGGCGCCGCGTCCTCCGCCGGGCCGGACCGGTCGAGCAGCCGGCGAAGGGCGAGGTAGACCAGGTAGGCGGCCCCGGCGTACTTGACGGCCGAGAACGCGACGGCGGACGACATGACCAGCGCCGAGATCCCGATCGCAGCGGCGGCGACGTGCACGAGCCCGCCCGCCGCGACGCCGAGCGCCGAGACGACGCCGGCCCCGCGGCCGTGCGCGGTGCTCTGCACCAGGATGTAGAGCACCGCCGGCCCCGGCACGACGATGAGCGCCAGGGCCGCCCCGCCGAAGAGCGCGAGCGTGTCGAGGCCGGGCATCAGGCCGGGGCTCCCTCGAGCGGGAGGCCGGAGCCGGCGCCGGAGTTGACCCGCGGCCCGGTGTAGCGCAGCGCCAGCATCGCGCGGTCGTCCGCGCCGCCGGCGGACACGAAGTCGCGCAGCGCCGCCTCGAGCGCGTCGAGCAGGGCGCCGGGCTCCGCCGGCGCGGCCGCCACCGCCTCGTGCAGGCGCGCCTCGCCGAAGCGGCCCTCGCCGCCCGGGGCGTCGATCACGCCGTCGGTGTAGAAGAGCAGGACGTCTCCGACCTCGACCTCGACGGTGACCTCGGCGAACTCGCCGTGGTCGACCACGCCGAGCAGGATGTCATGCGTCCCGACCTCTCGCGGCGACCCGCCGGCGCCCTTGAGCAGCGGCAGCGGGTGGCCGGCGGCGGCGACCGTGACGCACGGCGCGCGCTCGCCCTGCTCGATCAGCGCGCAGACGACGCTGACCGGCGCGACCTGCTGCTGCTCGCGCAGGACGTCGTTGACCAGCCGCAGCAGCGCCCCCGGCCGGTGGTCGAAGCGCGCCGCCATCTGCGCCGAGTGGCGGACCAGCGCGGTCAGCGCCGCCGCCTCGACGCCCTTGCCGGTGACGTCGCCGAGGATCACGAGGTGCCCGCCGGCGGTCGGGACGACGTCGTAGAAGTCGCCGCCGACCTGCGCCCGCTCGTCGCCGGCCTCGTAGCAGGCGCTGGCCTGCCAGCCCGGGACGTCGGGCAGCCGGGCGGGCAGCAGGCTGCGCTGCAGCGTCTCGGCGACCCGGACCTGCTCGGCGTACAGGCGGCCGTTCTGCACGGCGGTCGCGGCGCGCCGCGCCAGGTCCTGCGCGAAGGCGAAGTCGTCGTCGTCGAACGTCCGCGCGCTCTCGGCCGAGACGAGGGTCAGCGCGCCCAGCACCTCGTCGCCCGCGGCCATCGGGAGGATCATCACCGCGCGCATGCCGATCTCCCGGATGAGCCGCAGGTGCTCGTCGTCGATCGCCGCCTGGACGATCAGCTCGTCGGCGACCTGCGGGTAGTGCTCGGCGCGCCCGGTGCGCAGGACGGCGGGCACGCCGCTCTCGGCGGCCGGGTCGGGCGGGTAGCGCCGCGACAGCTCCTCGGCCAGCGCGAGCTTCGAGCGGTCGGCGTGCGCGACCGCCACGCGCTCGACCCCGTGCTCCCCGGTCAGGTCGACCGCGCACCAGTCGGCGAGCCACGGCACCGCCAGCTCGGCGACGCGCTGCAGCGCCAGCTCGTAGTCGAGCGACGCGGCGAGGACCTGCCCGGCCTGGTCGAGGAAGCGCTGGCGCAGGTCGGCCTCCTTCGCGTCGGTGACGTCCTCGATGACGTTGACCGCCATCGGCCCGCCGTCGTCGTCGTGCAGCAGCGACGCCTTCGTCAGCAGCCAGTACTCGCGCCCGGTGTCGCGGCGGACGCTGCGCGTCAGCAGCGGCGGCGGGTCGTCCTCGCCCGCCACGAGCCGGCGCCCGGGGAACTCGTCGACGTCGACCGGCGTGCCGTCCTCGTGGGTGATGATGAACCGCGCGGCGATCGAGCCGGCCCTCGCGGGGAGCGGCTCGTCGGCGTCGAGGCCGAGCAGCTCGCGCGCGGCGTCGTTGGCGTAGACGGTCTGGCCCTGGGCGTCGTGGACGGTCACCGCCTCGGCGAGCGAGCCGAGGATGCGGTCGAGCCGCTCGTGGGTGCGCGACAGCTCGGCGAGCAGCCGGGCGTTGCCGAGCACCAGCGCCACGCGGCCGGAGAGGACGGCGAGGAACGAGCGGTCGGCGTCGTCGTACTCGTCGGCCGCGAACCCGAGCTCGCCCACGTCGCGGTCGCGGATGCGCAGCGGGAGCGTGACGGTGTCGCCGCCGTCCGGATTCCCGCGCGTGAACGCGCGACGCCTGCTGCCGTCCGGCTCGGTGAGGTCGACCCAGCACGCCCGCGCCGCCGCCGGGACCGTCACGTCGCCGAGCCGCTCGAGCGCCGCGTCGAGCGTGGGCGCGTCGGTGATCCGGCTGACCTCGGCGAGCAGCGACATCCGCGCGCGCTCCTCCTCGGCGGCGAGCCGGGTGCGCGCGCTGAACACGGCGAGCGCGCCGGCGCAGGCGACGACGGCCACCCGGACGAAGTGGTCGGCGGTGGCGACGTAGTCGTTCCACACCCCGCTCACGACGGCGAGCGCGACGCCCAGCCCGGCGACCACGAGCACCTCGCGCGTCCGCGCGACCAGCGCCAGCGCGAGCACCGGGATCACGTACACGCCGGTGAGGACGAGGTCGTCGCCGAGCGCCGCGTCGACGACCGCGATCGCCACTTGGGCCGCGACGGCGAGGGCCGGCCAGATCGCTGTGCGTCGCGCCTCCACGACGCGACTGTAACCGCCAGACTCCCGGCATGGACTTCGAGCCGAGCGCGCGGTGCCGCGAGTTCTCCGACCGGCTGACCGCTTTCATGACCGAGCACGTGTACCCGGCGGAGCCGGTGTTCGCCGCGCAGCTGCGCGCCGCGGGCGACCCGCACGCCGAGGCGCCGGTGATGGAGGAGCTCAAGGAGGAAGCCCGCCGGCGCGGGCTGTGGAACCTGTTCCACCCGGACCCGGAGGTCGGGCCGGGGCTCACGAACGTCGAGTACGCGCCGCTCGCCGAGATCATGGGCCGCAGCCCGCTCGGCCCCGAGGCGTGCAACTGCAGCGCGCCCGACACCGGGAACATGGAGGTGCTGACGCTGTTCGGCACGCCCGAGCAGAAGGAGGCGTGGCTGCGCCCCTTGCTCGACGGCGAGATCCGCTCGGCGTTCGCGATGACCGAGCCCGACGTGGCGTCGTCGGACGCGACGAACGTGCAGATGCGGATCGAGCGGGACGGCGACGAGTACGTGCTCAACGGGCGCAAGTGGTGGACGTCGGGGGCGATGCGCGAGCGCTGCCGCGTGTTCGTCGCGATGGGCAAGACGAATCCGGGGGGGCCGCCGCACCGCCAGCAGTCGATGGTGCTCGTGCCGCGCGACACGCCCGGCGTCACCGTCGTGCGCAACCTGCCGGTGTTCGGCTACACCGACCACGAGGGCCACGCGGAGGTGCTGTTCGAGGACGCGCGCGTGCCGGCGTCGAACCTGATCGCGGGCGAGGGCGACGGGTTCATGATCGCGCAGGCGCGGCTCGGGCCGGGGCGCATCCACCACTGCATGCGGACGATCGGCGTGGCCGAGCGCGCGCTCGAGGCGATGTGCCGGCGCGCGTCGTCGCGCGTGACCTTCGGCGCGCCGGTCGCGACGCGGGCCAACGTGCAGGACTGGATCGCCGAGGCGCGGATCGAGATCGACATGGCGCGCCTGTTGACGCTCAAGGCGGCGTGGCTGATGGACACCGTCGGCAACCGGCACGCCCGGACGGAGATCGCCGCGATCAAGGTGGCGGCGCCGCACGTCGCGCTGCGGGTGATCGACCGGGCGATCCAGGTCCACGGGGGCGGCGGGGTCTCCGACGACTTCGGCCTCGCGTCGGCCTGGGCGCACGTCCGCACGCTGCGGCTCGCCGACGGGCCCGACGAGGTCCACAAGATGACGATCGCGCGACGCGAGCTTCGCGCGCATGCGTGACAATCCCGCACCGTGCGACAGCTCACGAGCCTCGACGCCCAGTTCCTCGCGCTCGAGTCCGGCAGCCACACCGGCCACGTCGGGGCCCTCGCGATCCTCGACCCGTCGACGGCGCCGGGCGGCAGCCTCGGCTGCGCGGACCTGCGGGAGCTGATCCGCGAGCGGCTGCCGCTGCTGCCGCCGTTCCGCTGGCGGCTCGCCGAGGTGCCGCTCGGCCTCGACTACCCGTACTGGGTCGACGACGCCGACTTCGACCTCGACTACCACGTCCGCGAGATCGCGCTCGCGAGGCCCGGCTCCGACGCGCAGCTCGCGGCGCAGGTCGCCCGGATCCACTCCCGGCCGCTCGACCGCGCGCGCCCGCTGTGGGAGCTGTACCTGATCGAGGGGCTCGAGTCGGGGCACACCGCGCTCCTGTCGAAGATCCACCACGCGGTGATCGACGGGATGTCGGGCGCGGAGATCATGGGCGTGCTGCTCGACCTGTCCCCTGAGGGGCGCGAGCCGCCCGCCGCGAACGGGGACGGCGACGGCGCGGCCGGCGGCGACCCGGGCACCGTCGAGATGCTCGGCCGCGGGCTGCTCGGCCTGCCGCGCTACCCGCTGCGCGCGCTGAAGGCGGTGCCGCGCGCGGTGCCGAACATCGCCGACACGCCGTTCGCGACGCTGCCCGGCGCCGGGACGATCGGGCGGCTGACCGGCGCGGGCGACCGCCACGCCGCGCCGAAGACGACGTTCAACGGGCGGATCTCGCCGCACCGGCGCTTCGCGTTCGGCCAGCTGCCGCTCGACGAGGTCAAGCGGGTCAAGAACCACTACGGCTGCACGGTCAACGACGTGGTCGTCGCGATCTGCGCGAGCGCCGTGCGGCGCTGGCTGGTCGAGCACGGCGAGCTGCCGGACGAGCCGCTCGTCGCGCAGGTGCCGGTCAGCGTGCGGCGCGAGGAGGAGCAGGGCACGTACGGCAACCGGATCCTGCTCATGGCCGCGCCGCTGTACACCAGCGAGGACGATCCGGTCCAGCGGCTGTTCCTGACCCACGACGCGATGAAGGGCGTCAAGGAGCGCCACCGCGCGATCCCCGCCGAGCTGCTCCAGGACGCCAACCACTTCATCCCGCCGGCGGTCTTCTCGCGCGCGGCGCGGCTGACGTTCCGCCTGTCGACCTCCCGCCCCGGCCGCCCGAACTGGAACCTCGTGATCTCCAACGTGCCGGGGCCGCAGTTCCCCCTCTACCTCGGCGGGGCCGAGCTGCAGGCCAACTACCCGGTGAGCGTCATCACCGACGGCATGGGCCTGAACGTCACGGTCATGTCGTACCGCGGCCACCTCGACTTCGGCATCCTCGCCGACCGCGACCAGATGCCGGACGTGTGGAAGCTGATCGGCTGGCTGCGCGAGGGACTCGAGGAGCTGGCGCCGTCGTGAGGCCGCCGAACGCGCTGTGGAAGGTCATCCCGCGGCTCGTGTCCGTGCACACGGCCGCGTACCGGGCGACGCGCGGCGCGATCGGCCACCGCGTGCCGTTCGGGCCGCCGATGCTGCTGCTCGACCACGTCGGGGCGAAGAGCGGCACGCGCCGCACGACGCCGCTCGTGTACGTCGCCGACGGCGACGACCTCGTGCTCGTCGCGTCGAAGGGCGGCTATCCGAAGCACCCCGCCTGGTACCACAACCTGCGCGCGAACCCGGACACGACCGTCCAGGTGGGCAGCGAGCGGCGCCCGGTGCGCGCGCGGGTGGCGTCGCCCGAGGAGCGCGAGCGGCTCTGGCCGCGGGTCGTGTCGGTGTACGCGGGCTACGAGGAGTACCAGCGCGCGACCGACCGCGTGATCCCGCTGGTGATCCTCGAGCGGCGCGCCTAGCGGACGCGCAGCTCGATCCGCTCGGCGGGCGCGAGCAGCATCGTCACGCCAGTGCGCGGGTCGCGCGGCGAGGCCCGCTGCTCGCGGAGCACCACCGCGCTCCACGCCTCGCCCGCGTCGAGCCGCGGCGCCAGCTCGGCGGCGACCTCGCGCGGGACGAACCCGAGCATCGCCCCGCCGGCGGTGTGGACGGCGATCGCGTTCGGGTCGTGCTCGTTCTCCGGGTCGCGCCGGAGGGTCAGCGGGCTGCCCGGCCGCGCGCCGTCGTGCTGCAGCACGTCGCCGTGGTGCGCCGCGGCACCGGCCGCCCCGGCGACGATCAGCCCCCGCTCGCGCAGCGCCTCCCGGCCGAGGAACCGGCGCGAGCGCGGGTCGACCGGCATGAACCCCGCGACCCACACGACCCCGCCGTCGTCCGGGTACCAGTAGCGCTCCTCGCGCTCCACGTCGATCGACACGTCGCGGCTCACGATGCGGAGCCGGCGGGCGGCGCCCCGCTCAGGCGGCGAGCTCGCGCTG
>DASZEJ010000051.1:0-30803 GCA_035940955.1 Solirubrobacteraceae bacterium | reverse complement strand
CGAGTACGTCGACGGCCTGCAGGCGGCGTTCCTGGCCAGCGCGGCGACGTGCGTCGCCGGCGCCGCCGGCTCCGCGGCGCCTCCCGCTGACCGCAAGTCGGCGGGGGGCGCTGCGTTGCAGTCGACATGGTCAGGCTCCTTCCCGCTTCTCTCCTCGCCGCCGTCGCGCTGCTCGCGCCGGCGTCCGCCCACGCGATCGTCGGGGGCGAGCCCGCCCCGCGCGACTACCCGAACATGGCGGCGATGTACTACGACGGCGACGACGACGCGGACGACGACGACTTCCGGTTCCGCTGCGGCGCGAGCCTCATCCGGCCGGATTGGATCCTCACCGCGGCGCACTGCGTGCTCGACGACCGCGACGGCGACGGCGAGGAGGAGACGGTCCCGCCGGCCAAGGTCCGCTACCTGCTCGGCGTGCGCAAGCGCTCGGAGGCGGCGCAGGGCGAGACCATCCAGGCCGCGGAGATCCGCGTCCACGAGAAGTACCACACGCCCAGCTACTACAGCAGCGACGTGGCGCTCGTGCGGCTCGCCGGGTCGAGCACGAAGGGCACGCCGATCCGCATGTCGGTCCCGTCCGAGCGCCCGCTGTGGTCGCCGGGCAAGCTCGCCCGGGTCATCGGCTGGGGCGGCACGTTCTATCCGGGCATCGGCGGGGTGAACCTGCCGGACGAGCTGCACCAGGTCGACATCCCGATCGTCGACGACAACGACTGCGACTTCAGCTACCCGTCGGACTACCTGCTCGGCGACTTCGAGCCGCTGACGATGATCTGCGCCGGCTACGAGGAGGGCGGCAAGGACTCGTGCTCGGGCGACTCCGGCGGCCCGCTGATGGTCGGGCACCCGAGCGGCGACCTCGTGCAGATGGGCATCGTCTCGTGGGGCGGCGGCTGCGCCTACCCGACGCAGTACGGCGTCTACACCCGCGCGGCGGACACGTTCATCAAGAGCTGGATCGACGCGAACCTGCCGGCCGCGAGCCAGGCCCCGCCGCCCGCCGAGCCCGCGCCGGCGCCGAACCCGGCCCTGCCGCCCGCGCTGCCCGCCCAGGCGGCGAGCGCCCAGGCGCCGCCCGACGACATCACCGCGATCGTCTACCGCATCGTCCTGCGCGGGCGCCGGCTGCAGATCGGCTGCCGGCTCGGCGGCAAGAAGCTGCGGTCGTGCCAGGTCGAGGTGCTGATCAACCGCCGCGGCCGCCTCGTCCCCCTGCGGACGCTGACGCTCGCCGCGAACGAGCGCGGCACCGTGCGCACCGGCCGTGCGCGCCGCATCGTGCTGCGCGGGGTGCTGCTCGCCAGCGACGGCAGCCGCTACCGCGTGCGGCGCACCCTGCGGCGGACGACCTAGCGCGGCTCGCGCTCGGCGGGCGGCGTGTCGGGCTCCCACTCGACGGCGCCGCCCAGCGCGGCGCTCTTGAGCACCTTGAGGCTCAGCAGCGCGCACTTCATGCGGGTGGCGCTGACGTCGATCCCGAGCAGCTCGAGGACGAAGTCGCGGTCCAGGCGCAGCACGTCGTCGATCTTCATGCCCTTGACCTCCTCGGAGGCCAGCGAGGCGGACGCCTGCGAGATCGCGCAGCCGTGGCCGCTGAAGCGCAGGTCGGCGACCCGGCCCTCGCCGTCGACGTCGATCATGACCTTCAGCTCGTCGCCGCACAGCGGGTTGTTGTCCTCGAACACGAGGTCGGGGTCGGGCAGCTCGCCGAAGTTCCGCGGCCGCTTGTAGTGGTCGAGGATCTGCTCGCGGTACAGGTCGTCCATCAGCCGAAGATCCTCTCGACCTCGGCCAGCGCCTCGACGAGCCGGTCGACGTCCTCGCGCGTGTTGTGGGCGGCGAACGACGCGCGCGTCGTCGCCCCGACCCCGAGGCGGCGCATCAGCGGCTGCGCGCAGTGGTGGCCGGCGCGCACGCACACGCCCTGGCGGCCGATGATCTCCGCCACGTCGTGCGGGTGCGCGTAGTCGAGCGCGAACGACACGACCGCGCCGCGCGACTCGGCGTCCGGCGGGCCGTGGAGCGTGATGCCGCGCAGCTCGCCCAGGCGCTCCAGCGCGTAGGCGACGAGGTCCTGCTCGTGCGCGCGGATCGCCTCCACGCCCAGCGCCTCCATCCAGTCGACGGCGGCGGCCAGGCCGACGCCCTCGATCACCGGCGACGTGCCGGCCTCGAACCGCGTCGGCACCTCCGCGTAGCGGATCTCGTCGAAGGAGACCGACGAGATCATGTGCCCGCCGCCGATCCACGGCGGCATCGCGTCGAGCACCTCGCGGCGGCCGTGCAGGATGCCGATGCCGGTCGGCCCGTACGCCTTGTGCGCCGTCCACGCGTAGAAGTCGGCGCCGATCGCCGCGACGTCGACCGGGACCTGCGGCACCGCCTGCGCGCCGTCGACGAGCACCAGCGCGCCCGCCGCGTGCGCCCGCCGCGCGATCTCGTCCACCGGGTTGATCGTCCCCAGCACGTTCGAGACGTGCGTGACGGCGACGAGCGTCGGGCCGCGCTCGAGCAGCGCGTCCAGCTCGTCGAGCCGCAGCCGGCCCTCGTCGTCGACCCCCACCACGTCGAGGTGGGCGCCGCGCTCGCGGCAGATCGCGTGCCAGGGGACGATGACCGAGTGGTGCTCCATCTCGGTCAGCACGACGCGGTCGCCCGGCTGCAGGTTGGCCCGGCCCCACGACTGCGCGACGAGGTTGATCGCCTGCGTGGCGTTGCCGGTCAGGACCGTCTCGCGCGGCGACGCGCCGGTGAGCTGCGCCGCGCGCGTGCGGCCGTTCTCGAAGCGCTCGGTCGCCTCGACCGCCAGCGGGTAGACGCCGCGGTGCACCGACGCGTTGTGGTGCGCCATGAAGTCGGTCATCGCGTCGATGACCTGGCGCGGCTTCTGCGACGTGGCCCCGCTGTCGAGGTACACGAGGCCGTCCCGCTGCAGGACGGGGAAGTCCGCGGCGACCGCGGCTGAGGCGAACGTCGCCACGGCCTACGCGCCCGCCGGCGCGAACGCCTCGCGGATCTTCGCGTAGCCCTCCCGCTCGAGCTGCTCGACCAGCTCCGGCCCGCCCTCGGTCGCGATGCGGCCGTCGAAGACGATCGAGACGCGGTCGGGCTTGATGTAGTCGAGGATCCGCTGGTAGTGGGTGATGATGAGGACGCCCATGCCGGTCTCGGCCTTGACCGCGTTGACCGCGCGGGCGACGACGTTCAGCGCGTCGATGTCGAGCCCCGAGTCGGTCTCGTCGAGGACCGCCATGCTCGGCCGCTGGAGCGCGAGCTGGAGCATCTCCATCCGCTTCTTCTCGCCGCCGCTGAAGCCCTCGTTCAGGTAGCGCGACGCGAACTGCTTCGGGATCGAGGTCAGCTCCATCGCCTGCTCGGTGAGCTTGCGGAAGTCCTTGAGGCTGACCGGCTCCTCGCCGCGCTGCTCGCGGTGGGCGTTCATCACCATCCGGAGATACTTCGTGACCGTCACGCCGGGGACCGCGACGGGGTACTGGAACGCCATGAAGAGGCCCATGCGGGCGCGCTCGTCCGGGTCGGCCTCGGTCACGTCCTGGCCGCCGAAGAGGATCTGCCCCTCGGTCACCTCGAGGTTCGGATGGCCCATCACGACGTTGGCGAGCGTCGACTTGCCCGAGCCGTTCGGGCCCATCAGGGCATGGACCTCGCCCTGGCGGACGGTCAGGTCGACTCCCCTGAGGATCTGCTTGTCGCCCGCCTGGGCGTGGACGTTCCGGATCTCGAGGTCAGGCATCGGTTCCTATCTGCATCAGTTCGGGCTCACGATGGGAGAAGGCGACGAGCTCGGCGAGCGTCGTGCGCTGGAGCGCCTCGACGACGCCGCCCTGGACGCGCATCCAGAGCAGCTTGGTCGCGCACTGGTCGCCGGCGTCGTGGTGGGAGCACAGCACCCGGCCCTGGCCGGGGCGGTCGTCGACGAAGCAGGACATCGGGGCGACCGCGCCCTCGAGCGCGAGCACGGCCTCGTCCATCCGGATCTCCGACGCGGGGCGGGCGAGGCGGTAGCCGCCGTGCGCGCCGCGGGTCGCCTCGACGAGGCCCGCCTTCTTGAGCATGGCGACGATGCGCTCGAGGTAGGCGAGCGGCAGGCCCTCGGCCTCGGCGATCGCCTTCAGCGAGACGGGGCCGGAGTGCTCGCTCCGGCCGAGCTCGATCAGCAGCCGCACGCCGTACTCTGCCTTCGTCGTGAAGATCACGGGCCATATCCTACCGTCCAGGTCGGAGAACCCCGGGCTCTGCGCCTCCTCGCAACCGCTTAGAGTCCCCGGTCCCGTGAGCGCCTCCGCCCAGGACCTGCTCGCCCGGCTCGACGCGCTCGCCGAGCGCGTGCGCGAGGCGCGCGCCGCGGCCGAGACGATCGCCGAGGGCGACCCCACGGCGCTGGCCGAGCTCGACGCCGAGGTCGACGCGATGGCCGAGGACGTCGCCGCGCTGAAGGCGATCAGCGGCGGCGGGCCGGCCGGCGCGTAGACGGCACCGAGCGGGCCTGCGCCGTCTTCACCGCCGGCAGGCCGCGGGCAGCTCGACCACCTGGCGCGGGTCCGGCACGGCCGTCTCGCCCGGCGGCGGGTTGGTCTTGCAGAACGCGTAGCGGCGGGCGGCGAAGTCGAGCGCGGCGCGGTACGGGATCGACAGCGAGCCGCGCGCCCCCTCCTGCTCCCCCGCCCCGCGGATCTCGCGGACGGTCGCGTGGCAGTCGAACACGACTCGGGGCGCGGCGGCGTCCTCGCCCGCCGCGACGCCGCACGACGCCGGGTCGCCCGCCGCGCCGAACCGCGCCCTCGCGTCGCGGCCGATCGCGACCTCGACGAACGCGAGCGAGCGCTCCCGCGACGCGGCGGCCGGCAGCCGGCCGGTCCGCGGGCGCTGTTCGGCCCGCATCGCGGCGCGCCGCGCGGCCGCCCGGCGGTCGGCGGCGGCCTGCTCCTCGGCGGCGCTCTCCTGCTTGGACTCGTCGATCGCGGGCGCGACGACGAGCGCGACGAACACGCCCACGAGCAGCAGGACGCCGGCGCCCGCCGCGACCTTCCGCCACGGGACGGGCGGGACGTAGCAGTCGCGCGGGGGCGTCCACACGTGCAGCCACGCGCCGAGGATCTCCAGCCGCGAAGCCCTGGACCGTTCCGGCTCCGGCGTCGTCCGTCCTTCCACGGCCGGAAAGGTACGGCTTCTGCGGCGCCGGCGCGTACCATCGGAGGCGAGCAGCGCGATGACCCTTCCCGGCAAGTCGACCACGATCGTCGTCGAGCCTCTGCGACCGCCGGCGCAGGCGCCCCCGCCGCGCGAGCCCGCGCCGCCGCCCCCGGGGAAGCCGGTCCGTGCCGGCGCCTGACCTGGTCGCGCCCGTCGTCGCCTTCCGCGCCTGGAAGGTCGTCGGCGAGCGGCTGCTGTCGCCGAACATCCCCGTGCGCTGGGAGGGGCGGACGCTGCACGCGGCGTGCCACCCGGTGCAGAAGCGCATCATGCTCGGCCACCGCGGCTGGCTCGAGGCCGACCACGCCTCCCCGCACGCGGCGTGCCAGTGCGGCATCTACGCCTACCACCGTCCCGGACGGCGCAACTGGTTCGGGGAGTTCGACTGGGTCGAGGGCGTCGTGACCGTGTGGGGGCGGCTCGAGGCGCACGCCGACGGGCTGCGCGCCGAGCACGCCCGGATCGAGGCGCTCGTCCGGCCTGGCGGCGACCAGCGCGTGCGCGCCCCGGTCGTCGAGCGGATCGCGGCGCGGCTGGGCGCCGACCTGGTCGAGCGCGGGGAGGCGGAGGAGGCCGGGGCGCGCTACGGCGCGCCGCTGCCGGAGTCGCTGCTGCCGCGCTGAGGCTGGCCGGCGCGCCGCGCGGCGAACAGCCCCAGCCGCATCGCGCCCAGCCGCTCCGCGACCGGGATCCGCACGAGCGACGGCAGGAACGCGCGCTCGGGCCACGCGGCGGCGACGAGGCGCGGGTCGCGGGCGAGCACGGCGGGGAGCCGCCGGGCCACCACGCCCCACGTCCGCGCCGCGCGGTGCGTGAGGTCCTCGAAGCGCACGGCCTCGAACCCGTGCTGTTCGAGCCACGCCGCGTACGCGCTCGCCGGGTCCAGGCCGGGCAGGCGCCCCTCGCGGCAGATCGGGTCGAGCAGCAGCCGGCGCGCGAGCCGGCCGGGCCGCTCGGCGGACAGCCAGTCGACGATCGCCACCCGCCCGCCGGGCCTGACGACGCGCGCCAGCTCGGCGAAGGCGCGCGGCCGGTCGGGCATGTGCGACAGCGACTCGCTCGCGATCGCCGCGTCGAACGCCGCGTCCGGGAGCCGGTTGTCGAGCCAGTCGCGCACGAGGATCGCGACGCCCGGCGAGGGCGGGACGGCCGCGGCCTGCGCGGGCGAGAGCGTCAGCCCCGTGACGGTCGCGCCACGCTCGCGCGCGAGCACGCCGCGCCGTCGCGCCGTAGCCGCAGCCCACGTCGACGACCGCGTCCCCCGGCCGCACGACGGCCGCCTCCGCGACCCGCTCGGCGAGCGCGCGCGCCGCCCGCTCCGGCGCGTCGCGCGGCGTCGCCCACAGCCCGTGGTGGACGTGCTCGCCCCACACGCGCCGGTACAGCTCGTCGAGGACGTCGTAGTGCCGCGCGACGGGGTCGGGGATCGGCGGATGGTAGGCGCGCGCGGCGGGTAGCGACGCGCCATGCCCATCGCGATCGTCACCGGCGGCAACAGCGGCATCGGCCGCGCGACCGCCGTCGCCCTCGCCGCCGCCGGCTTCGACGTCGGGATCACCTGGCACCGCGACGAGGACCGCGCCGAGAGCCTGCGGTCGGAGGTCGAGGACGGCGGGCGCCGGTTCGAGGCCGTCCACCTCGACCTGCACGACCTCGCGGGCGCGGCGGAGGCGATCGACACCCTCGCCGACGCGCTCGGCGGCCTCGACGCGCTCGTCAACAACGCCGGCTACGGGCGCGAGAAGCCGGTCCTCGAGATGGACCTCGCCGAGTGGCAGGGCGTGATCGACGTCAACCTCACGGGCGCGTTCCTGTGCGCGCAGGCCGCCGCGCGGCGGATGGTCGAGCAGGGCCGCGGCGGGCGGATCGTCAACGTGACGTCCGTGCACGAGCACATCCCGCTCCAGGGCAGCGCGGCGTACACGGCGTCCAAGCACGGGCTCGGGGGCCTGACGAAGTCGATGGCGCTCGAGCTGGCCGAGCACGGGATCACGGTGACCGCCGTCGCGCCCGGCCAGACCGCCACGCGGATGACCGGCCAGGAGGACCAGCCGCCCGAGCCGAGCGACGGCATCCCGCTGGGGCGCGCGGGCGACGCGCGCGAGGTCGCGGCGCTGATCGCGTGGCTGGCGGGACCGGACTCCTCCTACGTCACCGGGACGTCGTTCGTGGTCGACGGCGGGCTGATGCTCACCGCGGCCCTGCAGCAGTAGCCGGCCGGGCGATGGCCGCCGCGCAGGCACCGCCCCGCCCGTCGGTCGTCGCGCGCGTCTTCCGCGCCGCGCTGGTGGCCGCGCTGGTCGTCGCGATGCTGACCGCCGGGCTCGCCGTCCTGGCGGTCGCCGGCGCCGAGACCGGCGGCGTGGCGTTCGGCCTCGCGATCTGCCTGGCGGTCCTGCCCGTGCCGGTCTACCTCGCGATCGTGCTGTGGATCGACCGCTACGAGCCCGAGCCGCTGCCGATGATCGCGCTGACGTTCGCGTGGGGCGCGACCGCCGCGTGCTTCTTCGCGATCGTCCTCAACACGGTCGGCGAGGCGATCGTCGCCGAGCAGCTCGGCACGCGGGCGAGCGAGGTCTACGGCTCGTCGTTCTCGGCCCCGGTCATCGAGGAGGTCGCCAAGGCGGCCGTCCTGTTCGGCGTCTACCGCTGGCGGCGAAGCGAGTTCAACGGCGTGGTGGACGGGATCGTCTACGCGGCGCTCGTCGGGCTGGGCTTCGCGATGACCGAGAACGTCCTCTACTACGGCCGCGGGGCGGCGGAGGAGGGCATCCCGGGCGCGGTCGGCACGTTCGTCGCGCGCGGGGTCCTGTCCCCGTTCGCCCACCCGGTGTTCACGGCGATGACGGGCATCGGCCTGGGGATCGCGGCCGGCTCGCGCTGGCGGGGCGTGCGCGCCGTCGCCCCGCTGGCCGGGCTGGGCGCCGCGATCGCGCTGCACAGCGTGTGGAACACGGCGGCCGGCGCCGGCCTCTTCTTCGCCGTCTACCTGCTCATCATGGTCCCGCTCTTCCTGGCGCTGATGGGCGTCGTCGCGCTGGCGCTGCACCGCGAGGGCCGCCTGATCGCCGCCCAGCTGCGCGGCCTGCTGCCCGACCGCGAGGTCGAGGCGCTCGCGTCGCTGCGCGCCCGCCGGCACGCGCGGCGCGAGGCCGCGCGGCGCGGCGGGCGGCCGGCCCGGCGGGCGATGGCCGACCTGCAGCAGGTCGCGGCGGAGCTGGCGTTCCACCGCGACCAGACGCGCCGCGGCGTCGTGCGGGCCGACCGGCTGGCGCAGGCGCGCGAGTCGGCCCTGGTGGCGCGCATGGCGGCGCGCCGGCGCGAGCTCGCCCGGCTCGGCCGCTAGCCCGGCGACGGCAGCCGACCGCCGTGGCGCTCGTCCGCGGCTACCGCGGCGCCAGCACCCGCCGCAGCTGCCCGCTGCGCAGCAGCAGCCGCCCGTCGCGCGCCCACAGCTCGCCGTCCTCGAGCGCGTAGCCCTCGGCGGCGAACCGGCTGCGTACGGCGAGCAGCACCCACGGGTCGTCGGGCGGCGGGCCGGGCGCGAAGTGCAGCGTGACGTCCGCGCTCGGCATCGCGACGTAGTCCGTCAGCACCGCGTACAGCGCGGGCGCGGCGGCGTCGGCCAGGAACGTCGCCGCCGGCGGGTCGACCGGCCGGTCGTCCGCCAGCCGCACCCAGACGACCAGCTCGGCGCGGTCGCCGCCGCTCAGCGGCAGCGGGCCGGCGGCCGGGCGGTGCTCGACGTGCAGCGTCGCCTGCGGGACGGGCGGCGCGGCGAGCGGCGCGAGCTGCTCGGGCGGCGGCACGGCCGGCATCGAGGCGTCGGAGCGCTCGAGCGACGGGCGCGCGCGGCCGAACGCGCCGAGCGCCGTCCCGACCGTCGCGCCCTCCTGCAGGAGCCGCAGCGAGACCGAGGTCATCGTGCCGCCGGCCCGCTCGACGCGGGGCTCCAGCTCGACCGGCCCCGGCGCGACCGGCGCCAGCAGGTGCATCGTCAGCGACCGCGGCCGGCGCTGGGGGTCGCCGACCGCGCCGGCCATCGCCTCCAGCGCGAGCGACATCAGGTAGCCGCCGTGCGCGCCGGCGAAGCCGGTCGCGTCGGGGACGATCGTGGCGTTCACGTCGTCGCCTCCGCCGCCGGGGCCGCCGGGGCGGGGACCGCCACGCGCACCGGCCCGATGGCCAGCGCGGCGACCGACGCCAGCGACGCCGCGACGACCATGAGCGCCCAGCCGCCGTCGAAGTCGGTCGGGTCGGATCCGAGGATCGCCACGAGCACGGCGACGCCCAGCACCATCCCGAGCTGGCGCGACATGCTCAGCACGGCGGAGCCGGTGGCGAAGCGGGTGGGCGGCAGCGACGACGCCGCCGCGCTGGCCAGCGAGGGCAGCGTCAGCCCGACCCCCACGCCGGTCAGCAGCATCCCCGGGAGCATCCCCCCGGCGTAGCCCGCCGCCGCGTCGAGCTGCCACAGCCACCACGCGCCGCCGAGCGCGAAGACCGCCGACCCCGCGCCGGCGAGCAGCCGCTGCCCGACGCGGTTGGCGGCCTTCCCCGCGCGGGCCGCGAACACCGCGGCCATGATCGGCCCGGGCGCGATCTGCAGCCCGGCGCGCAGCACCGAGTCGCCCCACACGCCGGTCATGAAGAGGACGCCGGCCAGCAGCATCGTCGCGAACGCGGCCGAGAAGAGGACCGCGGCGACGTTCGCCATCGCGAACGAGCGCACCTGCAGCATCGAGCGGTCGACGACCGGCGCGGGATGCCGCCCCGACCGCGTCCAGAACCACGCGAGCCCCGCGGCGGCGCCGGCGAACGCGGCGAGCGTCGCGTCGCCGCCCCAGCCCCAGTCGGGCGCCTTGACCAGCCCGAGCGCCAGCGCGCCGATCGCGCCGGCCAGCACCGCCGTCCCGATCCAGTCGGGCGACCGCGCCGACTCGTCCCTGGTCTCGCGCAGCACGCGCGCGCCGTACAGCGCGGCGGCGGCGCCGATCGGGAGGTTGACGAGGAAGACGAGGCGCCACGAGCCCTCGACGAGCACCCCGCCCGCGACCGGGCCGGCCGCCGCGGCGATCCCGCCCACCGCCGCCCAGATGCCGATCGCCGCGGCGCGCTCGGACGCGTCGAACTCCGGCAGCAGCAGCGCGAGCGAGGTCGGCAGCAGCGCCGCCGCGCCGACGGCCTGCAGCACCCGCGCGGCAACGAGCGTCTCGACCGACGGCGCCGCCCCCGACAGGGCGGAGCCCGCCATGAAGACGCCGAGGCCGGCGAGGAACACGCGGCGGCGGCCGATCCGGTCGGCCAGGCGGCCGAGCGGGACGAGCAGCGCCGCGAAGACGATCGCGTACCCGTTGAGGACCCACGACAGCGCGGCGACGTCGGTCTCGCCGAAGTCGCGCGCGAGCTCGGGGAAGGCGATGTTGACGATGAAGACGTCGAGGCTCGCCATGAAGACGGCGACCGAGACGACGATGAGGATCTTCCAGCGCGGTTGCATTCTGCAACCGTATATAGAGGCGGTAGCGAAACGCAACCACCCGCGCTACCGTGTGCGCCATGCCACATCGGCCGTTCGAGGGCCAGAACTGCTCGGTCGCCGGCGCGCTGTCCGTGCTGGGCGAGCGCTGGACGCTGCTGGTGATGCGCGAAATCCTGCTCGGCCGCCGCCACTTCCGCGAGATCCGCCGCCACACCGGCGTCGCGGCCAACATCCTCAGCGACCGCCTGCAGACGCTCGTCGACCAGGGGCTGCTCGAGCGCCGCGGCACCGAGTACGTCCCCACCCGCAAGGGCGTCGACGTCAACCCGGTCCTCGTCGCACTCATGCAGTGGGGCGACCGCCACGCGGCCGGCGAGGCCGGCCCCCCGCGCGTCGTCGTGCACACGGCGTGCGGCCACGACGCCGACCCGGCGCTGCGCTGCGCGCACTGCGACGAGGAGATCGACGCGCGCGACCTGCAGGTCCGCCCCGGCCCGGGCGCGAGCGCCGAGCAGCGCGGCGAGCCGATCCTGCCGGCGCGCTAGGCACGGGGCAGCGCCCGGGCGGCGGGCACGCCTACTTGCGGGCGGCGGCCGCCTCGACGGCGGGCGCCTCGAGCTTGGCCAGGTTGGCGGGCGTCGCGGGAAGGCGCTCGAAGCGCAGCACGGTCTCGGTGATGCGCATGGTCGCGCTCGGCTGGCCATCCGGCCCGTCGGACCCGCTCGGTCCCGCGAAGTGGCCATAGACGCTGACGGCGCCGAACGGGAGCCCGCTGTCGGGGTCGAGGTAGTACGTCTCACGCGGCTGCGGCCTCCCGCTCGGCTTCCGCGAGACCTCGTAGGCCCGCGCCGGCCGGCCGGCGAAGGTCGTCTCGCCGGCGTCGCGCAGCTCCGCCCCGGCGTAGCGCGCGCGGAACCGCTCCACGATGCTCCGCCTGCCGTCGGCGAGGATCTGCGTCGCCTCGGCGCCGTCCCCCTCTCGCACGGTGTCGACGCGGCCTTCGGGCGTGAGCAAGCGCAGGACGTCGCCGTCCTGGACCGATTCGTGCACCCACGGCCGCCACCCTCGGCTCGTCCGGATCCGGTTGGGACGGCCGTTCTCGTCGAGGTCCGTCAGGATCTTGTGCTCCCGGTCGCCCTGCTGCCAGCTGCGCATGTGGCCGCGCGCACGCTCCGTTGGCTCAATTCCGGTCCTGACCGTCTCGGTGATCACCTCGGTGTAGAGGACGTCGGCGGCCGGGGAGGTCGCGGCGTACGCCTTCTCGGCGACGTCCACGTCGCCGTCGCCGGCGAGCAGCGCGCCGAGCACCGCGACCGCGGCGGCGAGCGCGAACCCGACCGGCACGAGCCGCAGCGCGCGGCGGCGCCGCGGCCGGGTCCGGGCGACGGGCCCGCTCGCGACGATGCTCGCGAGCACGTCCTCCGGCGGCGGCGCGCCGGCGTCGATCCGCGCGGCCGGATCGGCGCGCTTCAGCAGGGTCAGGGGATCAGACGGCGTCACGGGCTTCCTCCAGGAGGCGGTCGGCGGGACGATGGGAGCCCTCGAGGGCGTTCAGATGGGCGGCCAGGCGGCGCCGCGCCCTGTGCACGCGCATGGCGAAGGCGGGGCGCGAGGTGCCGGCGGCGCGGGCGGCGTCGACGAGCGCCAGCCCCTCCCACGCGACGAGGCGCAGCGCCTCGCGGTCGGGCTCGGACAGCGACGTGAAGGCCCGCAGGATCGTGTCGCGCTCGGCGAACCGCTCGGCCGGGTCGCGACCGTCGACGCCGCCGCGCTCCGCATGCACGCGCGCGGCCGTCTCGTCGTGGCGCTCGATCCGGCGGCGGCGGTTGGCGAGGCAGTTGCGGGCGACGCCGTACAGCCAGGGCAGCGCCGGGTCCGGGACCGAGTCGAGCTTGGCCCAGCAGATCGTGAACGTCTCGGTGGCGATCTCCTCGGCGACCGAGGCGTCGATCCTGCGCAGCGCGAAGCGGTGGACGTCGCGGTAGTGCGAGCGGAACAGCGCCTCGAACTGTGCCCGCGCCGTGAGAGTGGTCGAGTCCATCACCTCTTCTATGTCGAGGCGGGCCGGATGTTCACAGGCACGCGCCTCGCGACCCCAGAACGACGAAGCGCCCCGGGCGGGGCGCTTCGCGAGTTCTGGCCCGGTTCGGTTCGGCGGCCTACGCCGCGTCGCGCAGGGCGGCCAGCTCGCTGACCGCGGAGAGCCGGCGCAGCGCCCGCTCCTCGATCTGGCGGGTGCGCTCGGCGCTGACGCCGAGGACCTTGCCGGCCTGGCCGAGCGTGTGCTGCTTGCCCTCGGGGTTCGCGCCGAACCGCAGCTCGATCACGCGGCGCTCCTGCTCGGGCAGCTCGCCGATCGCGCTCTGCAGCAGCTCGGTCTGCCACGCGTCGGTGACCTCCTCCTCGGGGGAGAGCTGGTCGGCCGCGAGCAGGTCGCCGAAGGCGGTCTCGCCGTCGTCGCCGACGCCCTTGTCCAGCGACGCGGGCGCCTGGTCGGCCTGGCGGATCTCCTCGACCTCCTCGACGGTGAGCTCCGCCTCGTTGGCGATCTCCTCGTCGGTGGGCTCGTGGCCGAGCTTGAGGGCCAGCTCGCGCTCGATCCGCGCGACCTTGCGGGCGCGCTGCGACATGTGGACGGGCAGGCGGATCGTGCGGCTGGTGTTCTCCAGCCCGCGCTGGATCGCCTGGCGGATCCACAGGGTGCCGTACGTCGAGAACCGGAAGCCCTTGCGCCAGTCGAACTTCTCGACGGCGCGGATCAGCCCGAGCATGCCCTCCTGCACGAGGTCGCTCAGCGGCAGGCCCTGCCCCTGGTACTTGCGCGCGACGGACACGACCAGCCGGAGGTTCGAGTTGATCATGCGCTCCTTCGCCGCGAGGTCGCCGCGCTCGATGCGCTGCGAGAGCTCGACCTCCTCGGCAGGGGTCAGCAGCGGCCAGCGCCGCGACTCCGCCAGGAGCTGGTGGAGCGGATCGACGGTCGTGTCGATGGCCTCGGTAGGCCGGAAATCGATGACGTCGGTCGTCGTCGGAATCCCTTTCTTTCTGCTCTTCTCTAGCGTCTTCAAAGTCTCTAATCCGATTTCTACAGTCGGAATTCTACCAGCTTTCGTTGCTCGCGCAACTTCCAAGGCGCCGGGTTCGAACCCGTGCCGGCTCTGCCCGCCGAGACAGGAACGCCGTTCAGCGCCAATGGTTTCGCGGCGAATCCCGGCTGCCGCAGGGGACGATCGAGGGATGCCCGTCGCGAGCTGCCGAACGACAGGGCTGTAAGGAAGCGTACAGGACCGCGCGCGGCGGTGCGCCGGCCGTGCTATGCGGCGCTGCGCTCCCGCGCCTCGCCCGCGATGCGGCGCTCGTAGGCGGCCCGCTCGGCGTCGCGGACGTCGGTCGCCACTCTGTCGAGCGCGAACGCGCGCTCTGTGAGATCGCGCACAGGAACTGGCATCAGCCGCCGCAGCTTGAGCATGAACCCGGCGTCCGCGGTGATCGGCACCTCGAACCGCGGGCGCTCGGAAGGACGCTGCTAGCGGCCGCGCCGCGCCGGCAGCTACCGCCGCTGAATGGAGTTCTTGATCTCCTTGGCGAAGCGGTACGCCACGAGCAGCGCCGCGGCAAGCCCGAAGACGACCTGCGCCTCCGCCTGACCGAGCGCGCCGGTGTCGACGAACAGCGCGCCCGCTCCGAAGGCGGCGAGCGCGACGGCGGTGATGGCGAGCGACGGGAAGTCGCGTTTGGCCGCCACGCCGTCACGCATGCTCCCGTCCTCGATCTTCGGGTACTTCGGCTTGCCGCCCGACGTGGCCGCCGCCATCGCGATCCCGAGAACGTCCCACAGCGCGTAGAGCGCGAAGATCAGTGCGAGGGAGGTGAGGGTCTCGTCCGCCACGGTGCTCGCCGCGACCGTGTCGAGCTTCGCCAGATCGCTGGGCGTCGCGACCGCGATCCGGAAGTACAGGACGATCATCACCTGGTCCAGCACGAATCGCCACAGCGGAAGGTTGAAGAACTTCAGCTCGTACCGCGGACGGTTGACGCTGCGACGGAAGCCGATCCAGCTTCCCAGCAGCAGGATCGTCGCGGCGATGAGCTGCGCGCGAACGAAGCCCGGCAGCTCCGGCCAGTTCTGCAGGCGGACGAACAGCTCGGCGATGACGAACCCGAACAGGATGTCGGTGAAGGTGAGCCCCGTCTCGAACGACGTGAGCTCCGCCTTCGGCGAGAACGCGAGGCGGACGTTCGAGTTCATGCCGCCGCGGGCCTCCGGACCAGGGCGAGGATCTCCGGAAGGCGCTCGGCCCGGATGACTCGATCGTCATCGAGCCGCTCCGCGGAGCGCTCGAACTCCCAGACGTGCGCGTCGATCCAGACGGTGCGCATCCCCGCCGCGAGCGACGGCAGGACGTCGGAGCGGACGCTGTTGCCGACGCTCAGGACCTCCCGTGCCCGCACGCCCAGCCGGTCGGCGACCGAGCGCAGAAGCGCCGGCGTCTTCTCGTGCACGATCTCGACGAGGTCGAACAGCTCACCGAGCCCGCTCTGCGCGATGCGCCGTCGCTGCACGGCCGCGTCGCCCTTCGTCACGAGCGCGAGCCTCACGCCCTCCCGCCGAAGCGCGAGCAGCGTCTCGCGCGCCCCCGGAATCAGCGGTGCGCGCCGGGCGAAGACCGACCGAGCCGCTTCTCGGACCTCAGAGGACACGACCGGCGACGGCGGTGTCCCAGTTTCGTGACACAGCTGCTCGTAGGCCTGGACGCAGGAGGACGGGAAGCGTTCCGCGGCATGCCCGAGCCGGGCGACGTTCTCGACGTCGACTCGCCGCTCGATGGCCTCCCACCGGTCGCCGTCCAAACCTGCCCGCTCGACGACCTTGCGCGCGTCCTCGCGCGCGTCGTCATACAGCCACTCCGTTCGCCAGAGCGTGTCGTCCCCGTCGAACAGCACCGCGGCGATCACCGGGACAATGCTAGACCCGGCCCCGGCGGGATCCCGGCGTCCCGTGCCGGTCAGCCGCGCCGGACGGCCGACTCGACCGCCAGGCTCAGGCGGCGGATCGCGTCGGCGTAGAGGTGGGGGAGGCGGCGGTCGCGGGGGCTTCGGCGGGCGGACGTCTTCGCGCGGGCGGTCGTGCGGCGGTCGTCGGCGGTCGCCTTCCCGCGGGCCGTGCGGGCGACGGCGTCGTGGTCCGCGGCCGACGCGCGGCCGGCCTCGATCCACGCGAAGCGGAACGCGAGGCCGCCCGACAGGTAGAGGAGCGAGGCGACGTGGTGCTGCCAGGGGCCGAGGCGGCGGCGGGTGAGCCGCAGGAGCAGGCCCGCGCGGACGGCCCACTTGGCGAACCGGAAGAGGCGCCCCGCGCGGCCGTGGTCGAGCACGTCGGCGAGCTGGCCGAGGCGCTGCTCGTTGAGCGAGGACAGCGCCAGCTCGGCGCCCATCGCGGCGGTCTCGATCGTGCCGAGCGCGTTGCGGGTCGGGTGGCCGGGCGGCACGCCGGTCGCCGCCAGCACGAGCCGGTTCGCCGCAGCGCCGGTCGCGACCGCGGTGCAGACGAAGATCGGCGGGAGGAAGAGGCGGCTGCGGGCCCAGATCGGCACGGCCGTGCTGGCGAGCAGCACGCCGGTGTACGAGCCGAGGTACGTCCCGAGCAGCGCGGTCTTCGCCCCGAGCACCTTCGCGAGCCGCGGCCGCCCGAGCAGGTCGGCTGCGACCGCGCCGGCGCCCGCGGTGCTGAACGCCGCCAGGCACCACGCGCCCGCGTTCATCGCCGACCGCGGCTTGAAGATCCGCATCATGTTCAGGAAGCGCGCCGGGCGCCCGAGGTCGAGCACGAGCAGCGGCGCGCCCGGGCCGATCGCCGCCATCGTCACCTTCCGGGCGATCGCCGCCGAGCGCTCGTCGCCCGCGAGGTCCGCGGCGAGCGCGACGAACGACGAGCCGGTCGCGACGCCGCCGAGGAAGAAGTACGCGGGCACCTCCCACGTCCACACCGGCGCGTTGATGAACGGCCCGGCCGGCTCGACGCCCTCGGGGACCTCGGTCGCGCCGCGCATCCGCCGCGCCGCGGCCTGGACCTTCGCGTTCGCGTCCGCGGCGCCGTCGCGCGCCCGGTAGGCCGTGTCGTCCTTGTAGAGATACGACCAGCGAGCGTCCTGCCACGCCCGCCGCGCCAGCGCGACCGGCGACCCCTCGACCGCCCGGCGCCAGAGCGCGGGGGCGCCGCGCCTGCCGACCGCCGGGGTCGTGTCCCGGCCGCGGCGGTCGTCGGGCCGGTGCTCGCTCCGGATGACGTCCTCGGGCGGCGGGCCGGAGGGGTGGCTCACCGCCGCCCCCGGAGGGCGCGGAGCGGCGCGCGTGACCGAACGGCGCGCGGGTGGGCGCCGAGCGGCGCGCGTGAGGCGGGGGCGCGGAGCGGCCCACCGGAGCGGGCGGCGCGGTGCGCCCTCGCGAAGCTCGCCACCGCGGCGGCGAGGCCGAGCGCGGCCGCGGCCAGCCCGGCCGCCGTCGCCAGCGGCCCGTTCTCCTGCGCCGGCGACTCCGCCTGCGCGGGCAGCCCGAACCGCTCCGGCGGCGCGGTCAAGAGGAAGAACGCCCCGAGCTCGCCTGCCAGCTGCTCGCCCGGCTCGTCGCCCGCGCCGTACAGGTACGCGTCGGTCACCCCCCGCTCGTGCAGCGCGAGCACGCGGCCCTTCGCCACCTCGACCAGCTCGTCGTACGGGCCGAACTGGATCGAGTCGGTCGGGCACGACTTCGCGCACGCCGGCTCGAGCCCGTCCTGGAGGCGGTCGTAGCAGAGCGTGCACTTCGCGGCCCGGCCGTCGTACGGGTCGCGGTCGATGACGCCGAACGGGCACGACGGCACGCAGTAGCCGCAGCCGTTGCAGACGTCGGGCTGCACGATCACCGTCTCGAACTCGGTCCGGATCAGCGCCCCGGTCGGGCACGCGTCGAGGCAGCCCGCGTTCGTGCAGTGCTTGCACACGTCGGACATGAAGAGCCAGCGGTCCATCTGCGGGACGCCCCCGAACCGCTCGGCGGCGGCGACGAGGTCGAGGTCGCCGCCCCCGTACGCCGGCAGGTCGGGCAGCGGCGCCGGCTCGAGCTGCTCGACGAACCGCACGTGCCGCCACGTGGACGCCGACAGCGCGCCGGTGTGGTCGTACGACGACCTCCTGCGGAACACGGACCCGTCGGCCGGCAGGTCGTTCCACTGCTTGCACGCCACCTCGCACGCCTTGCAGCCGATGCACACGGTCGTGTCGGTGAAGAAGCCCATGCGCCGCGCGCCGGGGCGGCGGACGGCGACCTCGGTGGGCGCGGCGCTCACCGCTCGCCCCGGAAGTCCGCCTGGTCGGTCTGCCCGAGCTTCCGCGGCTCCTCCGGCGGGTGGTCGCCGGCGGCGTGCTGGGTCCCGGCCTGCCGCTCGGTCGACTCCCGGTTCCGCCGCCCCGCGCGCACGTCGCAGCGGAACGCCTTGGACTCCTGGATCGACACGTTCGGGTCGCCCGAGATCGCGATCAGGTCGTTGGCCGCGTCGCCGGTGACGCCCTGCGCGCTCGACGCGAACGTCCCCCAGTGCCACGGCATGCAGATCTGGTGCACGACCCGGTCGCCCATCTTCAGCGGCCGGACGCGGCTCGTGACGCTCGCCCGCCCCTCGATCTCGCCGCGCGCGCTCGTCACGGTCATCCACCCGCCGTCCTCGATCCCGCGCTCGGCCGCGAGCTGCGGGTCGATCTCGAAGAACATCTCCGGCTGCAGCTCGGCCAGCCACGGCAGGTTGCGGCTCATCGGCCCCGCGGTGTGGTGCTCGGTCAGCCGGAAGGTCGAGGCGACGTGCGGGAAGCGCTCGTCGTCCGGCGCGGTGATGGGGTTGGCCGCGTGCGCCCAGGTGATGGCGACGGGGTTGGCGCCCATCTTCGGGTACAGCTCGTTGGGGACCGGGGACTCGTACGGCTCGTAGTGCGTCGGCAGCGGGCCGTCGAGCAGGCCGCTCGGCGAGTACAGCCACGCGCGCCCGTCGGCCATCATGATGAACGGGTCGTCGCCGGAGATCGCGTCCATGCCCTCGGCGTCGTCGGGCGCGACGTAGTCGGGCCGCTTGCCGACCGGGAAGTCGGGGACGTCGTAGCCGGTCCACCGCTCCTGCTCGGAGTCCCACCAGACGTACCTCTTGCGCTCCGACCACGGCTTGCCCGAGGGGTCGGCCGACGCGCGGTTGTAGAGGATCCGGCGGTTCGCCGGCCACGCCCAGCCCCACTCGGGCGACACGTACCCGCCGGGCGCGTCGAGGTCGCCGGGGTCGCGCCGCCGCGTCTGGTTGACGCCGTCCGCGAAGCAGCCCGAGTAGATCCAGCACCCGCTCGACGTCGTCCCGTCGGCCTTGAGCTGTGCGAACCCGTCCACGAGCGCACCGGTCTCGAGGTCGTAGCCGTTGATCTCGCGCAGCACCTCCTCGGCGTCAGGCTCGCGCTCGGGGCCGTGCTCGGCGTACGGCCAGTGCAGGTTGCGCAGCGGCCAGTCCTTCGGGTCCTCCGAGTCCGCGTAGTGCGCCATCACCCGCTTGGCGACGTGGTGGACGAAGTGCAGCTCGGACCGCGCGTCGCCCGGCGGGTCGAGCGCCTTGTCGCGCCACTGCAGCAGGCGCTGGGTGTTGGTGAAGTGGCCCGCCTTCTCGACGTGCGAGGCGGCGGGCATGAGGAACACCTCGGTCCCGACGTCCTCGGGCCGCAGCTCGCCGGAGCGCACCTCGGGCGAGTCCTTCCAGAAGTGCGCGGTCTCCAGGTCGGCGAGGTCGCGCACGACGAGCCACTTCAGCGACGCCAGCGCGCGCCGCTGCAGCCCGGAGTTGATCCCGCCGACCGCGGGGTTCTGCCCCATGACGAGCAGCCCGTCGAGCTTGCCGTCGAGCGCGCGCAGCATCGTCGGGTAGTGCGAGTGGTTGCCGGTGATCTTCGGCAACCATCCGAAGCCGAAGTCGTTCTCCGGCGTCGCCGCGTCGCCGAACCACGCCTTGAGCAGGCTGACGGCGTAGTTGTCGAAGTGCGACCACCAGCCGCGCTTGGACCCGCCGCCCTCGACGTAGTCGTGCAGCGTGAGGTCCCCGTCGCGGCCGCGCGGCATCGGCAGGTAGCCGGGCAGGATCTCGTAGAGGGTCGGGATGTCGCTCGATCCCTGGATCGACGCGTGCCCGCGCATCGCCATGATCCCGCCGCCCGGGCGGCCGATGTTGCCGAGGAGCAGCTGCACGATCGTGCCGGCGCGGATCATCTGCACCCCGCAGCTGTGCTGCGTCCAGCCGACGGCGTAGGACAGCATCGTCGTGCGCTCGCGCCCGGAGTTCGCGATCAGCGTCTCGGCGACCTCGAGGAACTGCTCCTTCGAGACCCCGCACACCCGCTCGACCATCTCCGGCGTGTAGCGCGCGTAGTGGCGCTTCATGATCTGGAAGATGCAGCGCGGGTCCTGCAGCGTCGGGTCGCTCCTGACGTTGCCGACCATCATCCCGGCGCCGGTGCGGTCGCTGAACGCCTGCGTGGAGTGCTCGCGCTGCCCGGCCGCCGCCGCGACCTCTCCCCCCTCGTACATCCACGACGAGCGGTCGTACGTCCCGCTCTCGGGGTCGAAGCCGGAGAACACGCCCTCCAGCTCCTCCGGCCCCCGGTAGTCGGCGTTGACGATCGTCGCCGCGTTCGTGTAGTTGACGACGTACTCGCGGAAGTACGACTCGGTCTCGATGATGTGCCGGATCAGCCCGCCGAGGAACGCGATGTCGCTGCCGGCGCGGATGGGCACGTAGAGGTCGCTGATCGCGCTCGTGCGCGAGTAGTGCGGGTCGACGTGGATGATCTTCGCGCCGCGCTCGCGCGCCTTCAGCGCCCAGCGCGAGCCGACCGGGTGCGCCTCGACCAGCGACGAGCCCTGGATCCACACGCAGTCGGCGTTCTGGAAGTCCTGCTGGAAGTTCGTCGCGCCGCCGCGCCCCAGCGAGGTCCCCAGACCGGGGACCGTGGAGGAGTGTCATATGCGCGCCTGGTTCTCGATCTGGATGGCGCCCATCGCGGTGTAGAGCTTCTTGAGGAGGTAGTTCTCCTCGTTGTCCAGCGTGGCGCCGCCGAGGTGCGCGAAGCCGAGCGTGCGGTCGACCTTCCAGCCCTGCTCGTCGCGCTCCTCCCAGTGCTCCTCGCGCGCGGCGATCATCCGCTCGGCGATCATGTCCATCGCCTGCTCGAGGTCCAGCTCCTCCCAGTCCGTGCCGTACGGGCGGCGGTAGCGGACCTTGGTGAGCCGGCCGGGCTGCTGGATCAGCTGGCGCGACGCGGCGCCCTTCGGGCACAGCGTGCCCTGGTTGATCGGCGAGCGCGGGTTGCCCTCGATGTCGACGAGCTCGCCGTCGCGCGTGTAGACGAGCTGGCCGCAGCCGACGGCGCAGTACGGGCACACCGACTCGGTCACCTTCAGGCCGGCGATGCGCGACCCGGCGCGCTCGGTCTCGCGCGACGCGGCGCTCGCGCCCAGCCCCCAGTCGAGGGCGCGCCCGACGACCGGAAGCTCCCGCAGCCCCTCGAAGATCCGTGGCCGGCTGGACGCCATTCAGACCGCCTCCACCCTATCGCCGCGGCCCGGTCCGAGGGCAGTGTGGTAGAGCGCCAAGAGCGCCGCGACGAGCAGCGGCGCGCCCGCCCCGGTGACGATCAGGTAGGCGGTGAGCGTCGCGTCGGGCGCGGCGGCCTCGGCGACCGTCAGGTCGGGCAGCACCATGTACGGGTACGGCACGAACGCGCCGCCGACGAGGCCGCAGAAGTAGCCGGCGAAGACGAGGACCGCCGCGCGGGCGTAGCGGCGCGCCCAGAGCGCGACCGTCCCGAGGAAGATCAGGACCCCGCCGATCAGCATCGGGATCACGACCGGGTCGGTGAGGCGGTCCTCCACGTACTGGACCTGCCCGGCCAGCGCGATCGTGAACGCGATGGTCAGCGGCAGGACCAGCGCCCCGGCGACGAGCGCGGCGCGGCGGAACCAGTCGACCACCGGCGGGTGGCGCACGGCCGCGTACGCGGCGATCACCACCGCCGCGAGGTGCGCGACGGCGGCGAGCGTCAGCGGGATCGCGGTGAGCGCCACCGCGCTGCCGTAGAAGCCGTCGTCCAGCTCGTCGCCGCGGATGAAGCCGGACACCGGCGCGACCGCCGCGTAGCCGAGCCCGGCGGCGGCGGCGACGCTCGAGATCCCGAACGCCCAGGTGGAGACGCCGCGGTAGCGGTCGGGCCCGTGGTGGAGCATCGCGTACGCGGCGCTGCGGATGACGAACATGACGAGCGCCGCCAGGACGAGCGGGATCAGCGCGGTGGCCAGGACGGCGAGCGCCCGCGGGAACGCGGCGATGATGCTCACGAGCCAGAAGACGAGGAACAGCCCGTTGACCTCCCACACCGGGCCGAAGTAGCCGAACGCCGCGCGCCGCACGTCCTCCCCGCGCCCCGCGAACGCGGCGACGAGCACCCACAGCCCGACGCCGAAGTCGGCGCCGGCCAGCAGCGCGTAGAGCGCCATCCCGACCCAGACGAACGTGAACGCGGCGTCGTCCATCAGGGGTGCGCCGCCTTCGGGGTCGCGCCGCGGGGCGTCAGCCGCAGCTCGGACCGCAGCGCGACGACGCAGACCACCGCCAGCAGCACGTAGAGGCCGACGAACGCGAACAGCATCACGTCGACCAGCGACGACGTCGTCAGCGAGTCGCTCACCCGCCGGTAGCCGTAGACGATCCACGGCTGGCGGCCCATCTCGGTCACCACCCAGCCGGCCTCGATGGCGACGAACGAGAGCGGCCCGCACGCGAGCAGCAGCCGCAGCAGCCAGCGGTTCTCCAGCAGCCGCGGCCTCCGCCAGCGGCCGAACCAGTAGGCGAGGAACGCGATCGCGATCAGCGTCCCGACGCCGACCATCACCGTGAACGAGTAGCGGACCGGCGGCACCGGCGGGCGCTCGCTCTCCGGGAACTCGTCGAGGCCCTTCACGACCGTGTCCGGGTCGCGGCCGACGAGCAGGCTGAGCCCGTACGGGATCGTGATCCCGAACCGGTTCTCCCCGTCGATCACGAGGCCGCCGATCGTCAGCCCCGCGCCCTTCTCGGTCTCGCGCAGGTTCTCCATCGCCGCGAGCTTGGCCGGCTGGTTCTCGTGCAGCAGCCGGCCCGCGAGGTCGCCGCCGACGCCGAGCGGCAGGATCCAGAACGCGACGAGCGTCATCCCGAGCGCCAGGCCGGCGCGCTCGTAGCGCGTCCGCCTGCCCTTGAGCATCGCCGTCGCGTAGACCGCCGCGCACGCGAAGCCCGTCGCGACGTAGGCCGCGGCGATCATGTGCAGCACCTCGCCGGGCATCGACGGGTTGAAGATCGCCGCGACGATGTCGGGATCGCGGAACTCGCCGTCCACGTAGTCGAAGCCGACCGGCGTGTTCATCCACGCGTTGACCGACACGATGATGAACGCGCTCAGCAGGCCGCCCAGGCACACGGGGATCAGGCACGCCCAGTGCGCCCACGGCGACAGCCGGTCGCGGCCGAACAGGTAGAGCGCGAGGAAGATCGCCTCGAAGAAGAACGCGTACGTCTCCAGGCTGATCGGCACGCCGATGACCGGGCCGGCGCGCTCCATGAAGTCCGGCCACAGCAGCGCCAGCTCGACCGAGATGACGATGCCGGAGATGACGCCGATGACGACGAGCACCGTGAACGTCCGCGCGATGCGCTCGGTGAGCCGCAGCCACACCTCGTCGCGCTTCTTCAGCGCGACGAAGTGCGCCATCGCCATCAGCGCCGGCAGCCCGACGCCGAGCGACGCGAAGACGATGTGGAACGCCAGCGAGATGCCCATCTGGGCGCGGCCGGCGAGCAGGTCATCCATCGCCTGAGCGCTTCCAGGCCCGCACGCCGATCGCGACGACGAGCGCCATCCAGCCCGCCACCATCGCCACGTCGACCCACCCGGAGAGCAGCCAGGTGGCGGGCACCGCTAGCGGCCCGCGGGCTCCATGTCGGTGATCGTCGCGCCCGGCGTGCCGTCGGCGGGCGGCTGGTCGCCCGCGTCGGCGGCGCTCGGGCTCTGCTCCTCCGGCCTCGCGTAGAGGTAGTAGTAGGCGCCCGCGACGAAGATGGTGGCGCCGACGAGGTTGCCGGCGAAGGCGAAGATCCAGTTGTGGACCGCGTCCCACCACGTGATGTCGGGGACGCCCATGAAGATCGCCGCGGGCAGGAAGAACATGTTCGCCACGACGTGGTCGAAGCCCATCGCGACGAAGGCCATGATCGGGAAGAAGATCGCGAGGATCTTGCCCGCGACGTCCTCGGCGGCGAACGCCATCCACACCGCCAGGCAGACCAGCCAGTTGCAGCCCAGCGCGCGCAGGAAGATCTCCCACTCGGTCTCCTCCACGCCCTTCTTGTGGGCGATCGACCCGAGCTTCTCGAGCGACGGGTCGACGCTGACGACGCCGGTCTGGTCGGCGAGGAAGTAGGCGACGAACAGCGCGCCGAGCAGGTTGCCGGCCAGGACGAACGCCCAGTTGTGCGCCATGTCGGCCAGCGATGCGCGCCCCCGCATGGCGGCGAGCGGGACGAGCGCCATGTTGCCGGTGAGCAGCTCCGAGCCGGCGACGACGACGAGGATCAGGCCGAGCGAGAAGACGGCGCCGCTGAAGAAGGTGGTCAGGCCGCCCCAGAACTCGGGGTCCATCCCGGCGGTGACGGTGACCGCGAGCAGGCCGCCGAACGCGATGTAGGCCCCGGCGAGGAAGCCGGCGACGAGGGCCTTGTCCCACGACAGCCGCGCCTTCTGCTGCCCCTTCTCGACGCCCGCCTGCGCGATCGCCTTCGGATCCTTGAACGCCACGGCTCCTCCGCCCCCGGTGGTTGCCTCACGGCCGAGATACCCGCTCCGTGCCGGAGTAGACGTTCACGCGGCCGTCGCGCGCGAAGCCGGCGAGGGTGAGGTCGCGGTCGCGCGCGAGGCTCACGGCGAGCGACGTCGGCGCGCCGACGCCGACGAGGATCGGGGCGCCGGCGACGGCCGCCTTCTGGACCAGCTCGAAGGAGAGCCGGCCCGAGACGCAGAGGACGTGGCCGTGGAGCGGGACCAGGCCCTCGCGCAGCGCCCAGCCGACGACCTTGTCCATCGCGTTGTGGCGCCCGACGTCCTCGCGCGAGGCGACGAGCTCGCCGTCCGCGGTGAACAGGCCGGTGGCGTGCAGGCCGCCGGTGCGGGCGAACCCAGGCTGGGCGTCGCGCAGGCGGTCGGGGAGCCGGGCGAGCAGCGCACGGTCGATGCGCGGGCCTTCGTCGCTCGGCGGGAGCGGGGGCGCGTCGACCGCGACCTGCTCGAGCGCGCCCTTGCCGCACACCCCGCACGAGGACGTCGTGTAGAAGCGCCGCTCGCCCGGGTCGCGCAGCAGCGGGCCGGCGACCTCGACGGTGTTGGCGGCGAAGTCGTGCGTCGGGCCGGCCTCGCGCGGGCCGTCGATCAGCCCCTCGCCGTGCAGGAACCCGAGCGCCAGCTCCTCGTCGTGGCCGGGCGTGCGCATGGTCACGGCGAGCGCCCGGCCGTCCACCCGGATCTCCAGCGGCTCCTCCACCGCGACGGCGTCCTCGGCTCCCTCGACGAGTATCGTTCGATCCATGCTGCTCGCCGAGTTCCTGGGCTGGGACAAGTTCGACTGGGAGGCGACCGCCGGCCTCGTCGGGGTCTTCTTCGTGTTCTTTCCCCTGCTCGTCAACGGCCTGATCGTCTTCATCGTTGCGCAGGTCATCGGCGAGCGGACGCAGAACCAGGCCTACGCCCGCGGCGAGGACAGCGGCTCCTCCGGCTAGGCGGCGCCGCAGGCGCGCTCCGCGCTCACGCCGGCGCGGTCGCGGCCGGCCGTTTCCGCCGCTGCGCTGGCGATCCTTCCGCGTCGGACTGAGGCGATGAACGACGACCGCGGACCGCTCCCCGACGCCTACTACACCGCTGGCATCGCCTGCGTGGAGCTTCTGGCGCGGCCGGAGTCGTGGATCAACCGGCGCGTGGAGACGATCGAGATGCTCACCCACGAGGAGACGCGGCGGCGGGTGTCCATCGACTTCACGCTCCCCGCGGAGGTCTTGGACGACCTTCGGCTCGGCGACGGCCTCGTCGTGCCGATCTCGATGCTCACCAAAGAGCCTCGCCGGAACTTCGATCTGCGCGACGAGGGCGGGCGTTCGCTGCCCGTGCTCGGTCGGCGGCAGAACGGCGACCTTGCGCATGTGGCGTTGATGAGCACCGCGCTCGACGCACTCCCCGCGGGGGTTGACGGCGACGTGTTCGAGGGGCTCACCTCCGACCTCCGCCGCGTTGTGTTCGATCCTCCTCCGCAGGCCAGGGAGGTGCTCGGGCAGTTCATTGCGAGCGCGGACGCGGCGGACCCGTGGCGACGCGCGATCGTCAACGACGCAACATGCAGGAGGCTGCTCGCGTCGCTGTGGTCGAACTACGTCCTGTTCGCCGTGCTCCCACTCGAGACCGCGCGGCGCCGTGTGATCAAGTACAGCTACGGCGACGACATCGACTTCGGGGCCGCGGCTCGACCGCTTCGCGAGCGGCTGATGTCCTCGGAGCTCGCTGACCGCCTCGCGCACCCGGACCGCCGGCGCTTCTCCATCGAGTGCCCAGGGGCGTGGCGGGCGGCGAGCTTTCACGTCGAGATCGCGGTTCCGGAGGAGCTGCGGATCCACTCCGCCGTCCTGTACGACCGCGAGCGGGACCTCGCCTTGAGCAGCGTGGACACGAAGGTCAACCGCGCTGCGCTGTACGCCTCGACGCCGATCGACGAGACGTGCGATGCCGTCGCGCACGTCGGCCTGGTACCCGAGCGCGCCGGGCGCACCACGTTGTCGGCGGCGACAGCGCTGACCGTGGCGGCGCTCCTGTGGCTCGGCGTCGCATCGGGGCTCGACGTCGAGAACCCCGGCGCCGCGATCTCGCTGCTCCTCGGCGGCGCGGCCCTGTTCTCTGGGCTGATGGCCGCGCAGGGACCGCACCGGATCGTTCAGCGCACGTTTGCCGGATCGCGCCGATCGCTGGCGCTGGTCGCGTTCACGGCGCTCACGGCGTCCGCCAGCCTCGCCATGGAGGTTCCGGAGCGCAGCCCGGTCGGCGTGTGGCGGATCTGCGCGCTCCTGTGCAGCGTGGCCGCCCTGCGGCTCGTCTGGTCAGCGGTCCGCGCCGCCCCCTAGACTCAATCAACCTGAGGTCGGCTGGGACGAAAGGAACCGAGATGGCGAAGAGGAAGTCGGTCAACGTTCGCCGGACGGGCGCGTACGTGGTCAAGGCGGCCGAGTCGCGCTCGACCATGGTTCCCGCCAAGCCCTCCGGTCACAAGAGCACGCCCTCCCCGGGCGACAAGGCGCTCGCCCAGAAGCTGCTGAGCCGCCGCGCCAAGTAGTTCGGCCCCACGCGCCGCGCTCACGCCGGCGCGGTCGCGGCCTGGAGCGTCTCGCGCCGGCTGGTCGCGATCGCGGCCCCGGTCGCCCCGGCGAGGACCGCGGCGACGAGCACCGCGCGCCAGCCCTCGGCGTCGGCGAGCGCGCCGCCCACCCCGGCGCCGAGCGCGATGCCGCCGATCAGCGCGGTGAGCGGCCAGGTGAGCGCCTCGGTGCCGGTGCCCGGCGGCGCGGCCGTGCTGGCGAGCTGGTTGCGCGTGGCGATGATCGGCGCGACGCAGATCCCCGCCGGGACGATCAGCACCGCCATCGCGAGCATCGACGGGGCGAGCAGTGCGGGCAGGAAGCCGAGCGGGAGCAGCACCGTGAAGAGCAGGTGCGCGCGGGCGACCGACCTCGCCGGCGGCCGCGCGCCGTAGACCAGGCCGCCGACGGCGCTGCCGATCGACCACGTCGCGAGCAGCAGGCCCGCCAGCTCGCGCTGGCCGTGCGCCTCGCTGAACGCGGGCAGCGCCACCTCGACGGCGCCGAGCCCGAAGCCGACCGGCAGCATCGTGACCACGAGCGCGCGGATGGCCCGCGAGCGCAGCGCGCCGAGCATGTCGCCGCCGCCGCGACGCGCCTCGACGCCATCGGCGGGCAGCACGGCGAGGAACGAGGCGTTCCCGCCCACCACGAGGACCGCGGAGGCGGCCAGCGCGGCCGCCGGGCCGAGCGCGGCGACCATCACCGCGACGAGCAGCGGCCCCGTGACGAACGAGACCTCGAGCAGCACCGAGTCGAGCGCGTACGCGGTCGGGACCAGCTCCGGCCGGTCGCGGAGCAGCTCGGGGAAGCGCGAGCGCAGGACCGACGGCGTCGGCGGGAACGACGCGCCGGTGAGGAGCGCGGCGGCGACGACCGCCGCGGCGGGCGCGCCCGAGGCGCCCAGCACGATCAGCGTCAGCAGGCCCGCGGCGTGCCCGCCGGCGAGCACGAGCAGCACGCGCGTCCCGCGCCGGTCGACCCAGCGGCCCGCGAGCGGCCCGCCGAGGCCCATCCCGAGCGCGATGCCGCCCGCGGCCGCCCCGGCGACCGCGTACGACGCCGCCTGGTCGCGGAGGAAGAGCACCAGCGCGAGCGCGTTGATGCCCACGGGCAGCCGCGCGCCGAGCATCGCCAGCTCGAGCCACCCGATCCTCCCCGAACGCAGCACCGCGAGATAGCCCGTCACCCCTTCGATGCTAGAACGCGGCGCAGCCGTCTGCCGTTCGCGACCGCGAACCCCTCCCAGTCGTTGTTGAAGTAGCCGAACACGTCGACGTCGGCGGCCAGCGAGCGGATGCGGCCGGCCCACTCGTCGATCTCCGCGTCCGAGTAGTTGCCGCGCCGGCCCCGGGCCCCGTAGTGGAAGCGGATGAACGCGAAGTCGGCGGTCGGGTCGAGCGACGGCGGCTTCGGCAGGTTCGGGCGGTCCGGCCACGTGAGCGCCACGTTGCGCTCGCGCAGCATGTCGAGGACGGGCTCGGCGAACCACGTCTCGTGGCGGAACTCCATCGTGTGCCGGCCGGGCGGCAGCGCGTCGAGCCACGCGGCGAGGCGGTCGTCGTCGCGCTTGAAGTCGGGCGGCAGCTGCCACAGGACCGGCCCCAGCTTCGGGTGCCCGACGAGCGGCGCGATCGAGTCGTAGAAGCGCCGGAAGCCCTGGTCGCGCTCCTGCAGGCGCCGGATGTGGGTCAGGTACCGGCTCCCCTTCACCGTGAACACGAAGTCGTCGGGCGTCTGGCGGATCCAGTTCTCGACGACGTGCGGCTTGGTCAGCCGGTAGAAGGTGGCGTTGACCTCGACCGTGTCGAACCACTCCGCGTACGTCGGCAGCCACCGCGACGGCGGGCAGCCCTTCGGGTAGACAGCGCCCCCGCGCCAGTGCGCGTAGTTCCACCCCGAGCAGCCGATGCGGATCACAGGGCGGCGCGCAGCGCGCGGGCGTCCTCGTGCAGCACCGGCCGCAGGTCCTGGTTGTGCAGCGCCGCGGCCGGGTGGAACATCGGGAACAGGCGCCAGCGCTCGGTCTCGACGACCTGGCCGTGGGCCTGGGTGATCCTGGCCTCGGGCGCGAAGTGGGCGAGCGCCTGGCGGCCCAGCGGGACGACGAGCCGCGGCTCGATGACGTCGAGCTGCGCCAGCAGCCACGGCAGGTAGTGGCGGACCTCCTTGACGCGCGGGTCGCGGTTCTTCGGCGGGCGCGCCTTGACGACGTTCGTGATGAACACGTCCGCGCGCTCCAGGCCGGCGTCGCCCAGCAGCCGGTCGAGGAGCCGCCCCGCGCTGCCGACGAACGGCCGGCCCTGCCTGTCCTCCGACGCGCCCGGCGCCTCGCCGACGAACACGACCTGCGCGTCGGGGTCGCCCTCCCCTGGCACGAGGTTCGTCGCGGCGTTGCAGATCTCGAGCTCGCACGGCAGGTGCCCCGCGATCTCGTCCCCGATCGCGTCGAGGCGCGCCTGCTTGTCGGTCACTGCGCCGCCACCTGCCCGAGCAGCTCGCGCATCCGCTCCCCGGCCTTCGGCGCGTCCGCCCCGCGGTTGTTGTTGAACATGACCCGCACGATCTCCGCGTCCGACGCCAGGCCCTGCGCGCGGCCGGCGATCTCCTTGAGCTCCTCGGGGCCGTAGTCCCACGCGAAGCGCTCCGCGACCGTCCTGCCCGACTGGTAGCCCTGCACGTTGCGCCCGTGCGCGCGGAGGTAGGCGAGGTCGTCGCGGGTGACGGCGTCCACGGGCGGCATCATCGTGACCGCCTTTCCCTGCGGGGAGTCGGTGCACACGAAGGCGGCGCCGTGGTCGGACAGCCAGGCGAGCGTCTCCTCCAGCCGGCGGCCCTCCACCCAGCCGCGGTGGCGCAGCTCGATCGCGACGGGGCGCGGGGCGAGCCGCTCGACCAGCGGCTCCAGCTCGTCGAGCTCGTGCTGGCGCGGCGCGAACGCCGGCGAGAGCTGGAGGAGGAGGGAGGACAGCTTGCCGCCGCGCTCCAGCGGCTCGACCGCGGCGAGCGTCTCGTCGACCATCGCGTCCTGCAGCTCCGGCGTCAGCACGACCCGGCCGCGCTCGTTCGTCCTCGCCGCCTCGCGCACGGCCGGCGGCAGCGACTTGAGGTCCGCGGCGTGGCGGCTGAGCAGGCGGTGGAGCTTGACGTCGAACGTGAAGCCGTCCGGCGTCTGCTGCACCCAGCGCTCGACCGTCCGCCGGTCCGGCACCGCGTAGAACGTCGAGTTGACCTCGACCGCGTCGAAGCGCTCGGCGTACCACGCGAGCCGGTCGCGGGCCGGAAGGCCGGGCGGGTACCACTCCTCGACGAACCCCGGGTCCGCCCACGAGGACGTCCCCACGACGATGCGGCCCACTCAGGGCCTCCCGGCCTGGCTCCCCTTGTACGCCGGCGCGCGGATCCCCTGGAACGGGCCGGTCGGGACGATGCCCCCGCCCGTGTGCCAGACGTTGAACCGCAGCCGCTCGGCCGCCATCTGCGACAGCTTCTCGCCGAGTCGCAGGCGGCCGAACGGGCTCCAGCGGCCGTTGAGCGGCGCGGTGGCCAGCTCGAAGTCCGGCCGCCGCGGGAGCGCGCCGACGAGGGCGAGCCGTTCGCCGAGGAGGTACGGCAGGACGCTCGAGT
>DASZEJ010000050.1:0-10921 GCA_035940955.1 Solirubrobacteraceae bacterium | reverse complement strand
TCGAGCGCCGGGAAGAGCTCCTCGGCGAGCTTGCGCACGCCCTTGTCGACCGCGGCCCCCGCGTCGCGCGCGACGCGCTTGCGGAAGTTCTCGAAGTCGGCCTGCGTGCGCTGCGCCAGGGCGAGGAACTCGTCGCGCTCGCGGGCCTTGGCCTGCAGCTCGTCGAGGTCGTGCTGGACGGCCTCGGCCTGCTCCTCGGCCGGAGCGGCCGCCTCCGGCCCGCCGCCCTCGGGCTCAGCGGCCTCGGGCGCCGCGCCCTCCGGCGCGTCGGCGGCCGGCGGGGCCGCCTCCGCGGCCGGCGGGGCGGCGCCGCTCTCCGGGGCGGCGCCGTCCTCCCGCGGCTGGGCGTCGCTGCGCGGGTCGGTCTCCACCTACCGGCCCTCGTCCACGACCTCGGCGTCGACGACGTCCTCCTCGGCCGCCGCCCCGTCCGCCGGGCCGGCGCCGTCGCCGCCGTCCGACGGGGCGCCGTTGGCGGCCGCCGCCTGCTCCTGCGCGCGCCGGTACATCGCCTCGGACACGGCGTGGAAGGCGGTCTGCAGCGCCTCGGCCTTCGCGTTGATGTCGGCGGCGTCCTCGGACGTCAGCGACTCGCGCACGTCCTTGATGCGCTGCTCGATGTCGGCCTTCGACGCCTCGTCGACCTGGTCGCCCAGCTCCTTGAGCTGGCGCTCGGCCTGGTACGCGGCGTTCTCGCCGTTGTTGCGCGCCTCGGCCAGCTCGCGCAGCCGCCGGTCCTCGTCGGCGTGCGACTCGGCGTCGGAGACCATCCGCTTGATCTCGTCCTCCGACAGCCCGGAGCCCGCCTTGATCTCGATCTTCTGCTCCTTGCCGGTGCCGAGGTCCTTCGCCGACACGTGCAGGATGCCGTTGGCGTCGATGTCGAACGCGACCTCGATCTGCGGCACGCCGCGCGGCGCCGGCGGGATCCCCGTCAGCTGGAACTTGCCGAGCGACTTGTTGTAGGCGGCCATCTCGCGCTCGCCCTGCAGGACGTGGATCTCCACCGACGGCTGGTTGTCCTCGGCCGTCGAGAAGACCTCCGACTTGCGGGTCGGGATCGTCGTGTTGCGCTCGATGAGCCTCGTCATCACGCCGCCCTTGGTCTCGATCCCGAGGGTCAGCGGTGTGACGTCGAGCAGGAGCACGTCCTTGACGTCGCCGGCCAGGACGCCCGCCTGCACGGCGGCGCCGACGGCCACGACCTCGTCGGGGTTGACCCCGCGGTGCGGCTCCTTGCCGGTCAGCTCCTTGACCTTCTCGACGACCGCCGGCATGCGGGTCATGCCGCCGACGAGCACGATGTGGTCGATGTTCGCCGCGCCCTTCTCCTTGGCGTCGGCGAGCGCCTGCTTGACCGGCGCGACGACGCGGTCGACGAGGTCGCTCGTCAGCTCGTTGAACTTCGCGCGGGTCAGCCGCTGGTCGAGGTGCTTGGGGCCGCTCTGGTCGGCGGTGATGAAGGGCAGGTTGATCTGCGTCTCCTGCGCCGTCGACAGCTCGATCTTGGCCTTCTCGGCGGCCTCGTAGAGGCGCTGGAGGGCCATCGGGTCCTGGCTGAGGTCGATCGCCTGCTCGCGCTTGAACTCGGTGACGAGCCAGTCGACGATCGCCTTGTCGAAGTTGTCGCCGCCGAGGTGGTTGTCGCCGGCGGTCGCCTTGACCTCGAACACGCCGTCGCCGATCTCGAGCACCGACACGTCGAACGTGCCGCCGCCGAGGTCGAAGACGAGGATCGTCTGGTCGCTCTCCTTGTCGAGGCCGTAGGCGAGCGACGCCGCGGTCGGCTCGTTGATGATGCGCTTGACGTCGAGGCCCGCGACCTTGCCGGCGTCCTTGGTCGCCTGGCGCTGGTCGTCGTTGAAGTACGCCGGGACGGTGATGACCGCGCTGTCGACCGTGTCGCCGAGGTACGCCTCCGCGTCGGCCTTCAGCTTCTGCAGGATCATCGCGCTGATCTCCGGCGGGGAGTACTGCTTGCCGTCGATGTCCACGCGCGCGTCGCCGTTCGGGCCGTTGACGACCTTGTACGGGACGATCGACTCCTCCTCGCGGACCTCGGCCTCCTTGCGGCCCATGAAGCGCTTGATCGAGAAGACGGTGCGCCCGGGGTTGGTGACGGCCTGGCGCTTGGCGACGGTGCCGACGAGGCGCTCGCCGCCCTGCGTGAACGCGACGACGGACGGGGTGGTCCGCCCGCCCTCCGAGTTGGGGATGACGGTGGGCTCGCCGCCTTCGAGGACGGCCATGCACGAGTTGGTCGTGCCCAGATCGATACCGATGGTCTTCGCCATGGGGGGTTCGGTTGCTCCTGTGGGACGTGAAAAATCTGCGTCAGAGTATGGCAGATCTTGCTCGGTCTTCAAGCGTTTCGCGGACGACCTCGAAGCCGCGCGCCTCGTAGTTCCGCAGGGCGTGGGGGCCGTCCAGCTCGCAGGTGTTGACCGTGACCCTGTCGCTGGCCAGCTCCCAGGCGCGCTCGATCGCGCGGGTGAGCAGCTGGCCCCCGAGCCCGCGCCCGCGGAAGGGGCTGAGGACGCCGAAGAAGGCGACGTCCGTGGTCCCGTCCGGCCGCGGGTCGAGCTCGGCGTAGCCGGCGGGGGTGCCGCGGTCGTGGACGAGCCACAGCTCGGTGCGCTCGGCCCACGCCTGCCAGGCCTCGGGCGCCCACTCGGCGCGGTCGACCCAGTGGTGGTCGCGGCCGACCTCGCGGTAGAAGAAGGCGTTCAGCGCGCCGACGGGGACGTGCGCGCGGCGGACCTCGCCCGGGCCGTCCTTCGGGCGCAGGTCGGCGGGGGACGCCATCTCGAGGTACCAGACCTTCGTGGGGAACGTCAGACGCGGCGGCTGGGGCATGACCTGCGCAGGATGCAGGACGCGCACGCCGGGCGCTGGGCGTGGCAGGTCCGGCGCCCGTGGCGCAGGAGGTTGACGTGCAGCTCCAGCTCGGCGCCGCGGGGCGTGAGGGCGAGCATCCGGTCGTGCAGCTCGTCGGCGCTCGCCTTCTCCGGGAGCAGGCCGAGCCGCGCGCCGACGCGGCCGACGTGGGTGTCGACCGGGACGTCGCGGGCGCCGAAGCTGAACAGCAGGACGCAGGCGGCGGTCTTGCGGCCGACGCCGGGGAGGGCGGTGAGGAACGCGCGCGCGTCGGGGACGGGGAGGTCGGCGAGGAAGGCGAGGTCGAGGTCGTCGCCGGGCTGCTGCGCCGGCGCGGCCGCGGGCCGCTCGGCCGGCGCAGCCGCCGGTCGCTCGGCCGGCGCAGCCTCGGCCGGCGCCTTCGCCGCGTCGCGGGGCCGCTCGGCCGCCGCGGCCCGCCGCTCCCCGATCGCCTCCAGGATCGCCTGGATCCGCACGCTCTTGACCTTCGAGATGCCGCCGGGGCGGATCGCCGCCTCGACCTTCTCGACCGGCGCGTCGCGGACCGCCTCCCACGCGTCGCCGAACCGCTCGCGCAGGCGCAGGTAGGCGACGTCGCGGTTGCGGTCGTTGGTCGACTGGCTGAGGACGGTGAGGATCAGCTCGTCGAGCGGGGCGAAGTGCGGCGGCATCGCCGGCGTGCCGTAGACAGAGCGCAGGCGGTCGCGGATCGACCGGACGCGGGCCCGGGAGGGGGCGGGGGCGGCGGCGGTCAACCCAGCGCGCTCCACCGCTCGGTGGCGCGCGCGCCCTCGGCGACCGCGTCGCGCAGTGCGGCGGCGATCGCCGCGGGGTAGAAGCGGGTCGCGGCGAGGCCGGCGACGACTGTCCCCATGAACGCGTCGCCGGCGCCCACGGTGCTGATCGGGTGGGCCGGGACGCCGGGCACGTCGAGCCGCATCCCACCGCCGCGCAGGACGGCCCCGTGCGCGCCGCGGGTGACGATCGCGTGCTGGGCTCCCGCCGCGAGCAGCCCCTCCGCCGCGGCCGCCGCCTCGTCCTCCCCGGTCAGCAGCCGCGCCTCCTCCCCGTTGCACTTGACGAGGAACGCTCCCTTGACGAGCGCCCGGGCCTCGCTCGCGGCCTGCGCCGGCTCGGCCCAGCGGTGCAGGCGCAGGTTCGGGTCGAAGAGGACGGGCTTGCCGTGCTCGAGCGCGCGGTCCCGCGCGCGCACGGTCAGCGCCCGCTCGCGCTTGCCCACGAGCGTGTTGGAGGTGACGAAGAGCGCGTCGCAGCGGTCGACGGCGTCGTCCAGCCGCTCGTCCAGCGCCTCGACGACGGCCTCGATCGTGTCGCCGTAGATCGCGTACGAGGGCTCGCCGCTCAGGTCGACGGTGACGAACGCGACGGGCGTGAGGACGCCCGGGAGGAGGTCGAACCAGTCGAGGTCGACGCCTTCGGCGGCGAGGCGGTCGCGCAGCCAGGCGCCCCACGGGTCGTCGCCGGCGCCGCCGGCGAGCGCGACGCGGGCGCCGCGGCGGGCCGCCGCAACCGCGACGTTGGCGACGGCGCCGCCGAAGTGGGGGACGAACGCGTCGGCCTCCTTCATGTGGGCGACCGGCCGCTCGCAGATGAGGTCGACGAGCGCCTCGCCGAGAAGCAGCGTGCGCATCGCGGTCGAACGCTAGCCCGTGGGCGCCCGCGGCTCGCCGCGAAGCGGTCCGCTAGGGTCAGCGCCCGCCCTCGCCCCCGGACGAAGGGAGCTGTCGACCTTGCGCCCAGCCCGCGCGCCCGTGTGGCTCCTGCCGGCCGCGGTGGCCGCCGTCGCGGCGGTCGTCTACCTCGCCGCCGACCCGCCGAGCGCGGACCTCGCGGCGCAGCGCTTCCGGGTCGACCTGTTCGAGCGCGAGGGGTTCACGCTCTTCTCGACCGCGTGGTACGGAGGGCACCACACGCCGGGCTACAGCGTGCTCTTCCCGCCGCTCGGCGCGCTGCTGGGGGCGCGGCTCGTGGCGGCGCTCGCGGCCGTCGCGGCGGTCGCGTTCGTCGCGGCGCTGGCGGGGGAGCGCGGCCGACTCGCGGGCCTCACGTTCGCCCCGGGCGCCGTCGCGAGCCTCGTCAGCGGGCGCCTGGCGTTCACGCTCGGCCTCGGCGTGGCGACCGGCGCGGTGCTGGCGGCGGCTCGCGGCCGCACGTGGCTCGCAACGTCCGCCGGCGTCCTGACCGCCCTCGCCAGCCCGGTCGCAGCCCTCTTCGCGGCCCTCGCCGGAGCGGCGCTCGCAGCCGCCAGCACGGCCCGGTGCCAGGCACCTTCACATTGCGGTGCCAGGCACCTTCACATTGCGGTGCCAGGCACGTTCACACGCGGTGCCAGGCACCTTCACAAAGATCTCAGTCCCCCCGACTCAAGGGGTCTGACCCCTCCCCCCCGGGGAGACTCAAGGGGTCTGACCCCTCCCCCCCGGGGCGACTCAAGGGGTCTGACCCCTCCCCAGCGGGGTGGCTCAAGGGGTCTGACCCCGTGGGCGGGGGTCGGGCTGGCCGCCGGGGCCGTGGTTCCGACGGCGTTCCTGGTCGTCGCGTTCCCCGAGGGCGGGGTGTTCCCGTTCGTCGCGAGCGCGTTCTGGCCGACGTTCGCGGCGGCCGTCGCCGTCGCGCTCGCCGCTCCGCGGGAATGGCGAGCCGTGAGGGTCGGGGCGGCGCTGTACGCGGTCGTCGCGCTCGCCGCGTTCGCGATCCCCACGCCGCTCGGCGGGAACGCCGCGCGGCTCGGGACGCTGTTCGCCGCGCCCGTCGCCGCGCTCGCGCTCTGGCCCCACCGCCGCGGGCCGCTCGCCCTCCTCGCGCTGCCGATCGCGTACTGGGCGCTGCAGCCCGCCGTCCGCGACTGGCTGCGCGCGCACGACGACCCCTCGACCGAGGCGGCGTTCCACGCGCCCGTCGCGCAGTTCGCGCAGCGGCGCCAGCCCGCGCGCGTCGAGGTCCCCTTCACCCAGAGCCACGGCGAGGCGCACCATCTGGCCGCGGTGGCGCCGATCGCCCGCGGCTGGGAGCGCCAGCTCGACGTCGAGCGCAACGAGCTCTTCTACGAGGGCCGGCTGACCCCGGGGCGCTACGCGGCCTGGCTGCGCGAGAACGCGATCGCCTACGTCGCCGTCCCGCTCGGCCTGCCGATGGACGCCAGCGCCGAGGAGGAGAAGACGCTCGCCCTCTCGCACCCGCAGAGCCTCCGGGAGGTCGCGCGCACCGACCGCTGGCGGATCTTCGCCACGACCGACCCGCAGCCGCTCGCCACCCCGCCCGCGACGCTCACCGAGCTCAAGCCCGAGGGCTTCGTCCTTAACGCACCGCAACCAGGCGTAACGGTCGTCCGCGTGCGGTTCACGCCATACTGGGCGCTGCTGGAGGGCGAGGGCTGCGTGGAGCCGGCGCCCGGAGGCTGGACGCGCGTACGCGTGCGCGACGCGGGGCGCGTCGAGGTGGGTACGCGCTTCTCGCTCGCCCGCGTGCGGGCCGAGACACCGCGATGCACGGACTCATGACGCGACATCACGGGTGCTGGGCCGTCCCGGCGGCGCTCTCCGCGCTGCTCGCCGCCCTGTGGCTGCTGTTCGCGCCCCCGACGCCCGACCTCGCCGCCCAGGTGTACCGGACCGGGCTGTTCGAGCAGCACGGCTTCACGTTGTTCAACGCGCACTGGTACGCGGGCCACCACACGCCGGGCTACTCGCTGACCTTCCCGCCGCTCGCCGCGCTCATCGGCCCGCGCGTGGTCGGCGCGATCGCCGCCGTCGTCTCGGCCGCGCTCTTCGCCCGCCTGGCCCACGACCACTTCGGCGAGCAGGCCCGCGCCGGCACGCTGTGGTTCGCCGCGGCGACCGCCACCGACCTGCTCATCGGCCGCCTGACGTTCGCCCTCGGCGTCACGTTCGCGCTCGCGGCGCTCCTGGCGCTGAGGAACGAGAGGACGGCAACCGCGACCGCGCTCGCCGTCGCGACCACCGCCGCCAGCCCGGTCGCCGGCCTCTTCCTCGCCATGGGCGGCGTCGCCCACGCGCTCGCCAGCCGCACCGCCCCCGGCCTCGCCCTCGCGGCCGGAGCGTTCGCCCCCGCCCTCGCGCTCGCGCTCGCCTTCCCCGAGGGCGGCAGCCAGCCGTTCGGCTTCTGGGCGTTCGCCGCCGTCGTCGCCGCGGCCGCGGCGGTCCACCGCCTGCTCCCCGCCGAGGAGCGCACCCTGCGCACGAGCGCCCTGCTCTACGGCGCCGCCACGGTCGCCGCGTTCGCGATCGCGACCCCGATGGGCAGCAACGCGACCCGCCTGGCGGCGATGTTCGCCGGCCCGGTCCTGGCCTGTGCGCTCGTCGGCCGCGCCCGTCCGCGCCTCCTCGCCGCCGCCGCGATCCCGCTGCTCGTCTACCAGTGGTACGGCCCCGTCCGCGAGGCCGGCAAGGGAGCGACCGACCCGTCGTCCCAGCTCGCCTTCTACAAGCCGCTGCTCGACTTCCTCGAGGGGCGGGCCGACGCCTCCACGCGCGTCGAGATCCCGTTCACGCGCATGCACTGGGAGTCGGTCCACGTCGCCCGCCGGTTCTCGCTCGCCCGCGGCTGGGAGGCCCAGCTCGACGTCAAGTACAACCCGCTCTTCCGCCAGGGCCGCAGGCTGACGTCCGAGCGCTACAAGCACTGGCTGATCGGCAACGGCGTCAGGTACGTGGCCCTCCCGGACGTCCCGCTCGACCCGGCGGCCCGCGACGAGGCGCGGCTCATCCGCCGCGGCCTGCCGTTCCTGCGCCCGGTCTACCAGGACCGCCAATGGACGGTCTTCGAGGTCCGCGGCGCGGCCGGCCTGACGTGGAGCGGCGACGCCCGCGTCCGCCGCCTCGGCCCGGCGTCGTTCACGCTGCACGCCCGCCGCGCCGGCCCGGTGCTCGTCCGCGTCCGCTGGACGCCGTACTGGCGCGTCACCGCCGGCAGCGCCTGCGTGGAGCGCGGCGGCGGCGGCTGGACGCTCGTCCGCGCCCGCCGCCCGGGCACCATCCGGGTGGCCGCGAAGTTCGACCCCGTGCGGATCGTCGCTCGCGGCCCGTCTTGCGGAGGGGACCCCGACCATGGTTAGGATCGGGCCTCCGATGCTGTCCCGGATCCGCACGCTGAACCGGCTGCTGCCGCACGGACCGTTCGACGTCGTGCGCCAGTTCGCCCTGTTCTTCGCCGCGTACTACGGCTACAGCCTCGTCCGCGGCCTCGCCGACGAGCCGGGCGTCGCGGCGGCGGCGTTCGACAACGCGCGCGGGATCATCTCGCTCGAGCAGACGCTCAACGTGTTCGTCGAGCCCAGCGTCCAGGCCTGGAGCAGCGGCTCGAGCGTCCTCATCGACGCCGCGTCGTGGGTCTACATCAACGCCCAGACCTCGGTCACCGTCGGCGCGCTGGTGTGGATCTACCTGTTCCGCAACCAGAGCTTCTACTTCGTGCGGAACATGATGATGACCGCGATGGTGCTCGCCCTCGTGGGCTACACGCTCTACCCGACCGCGCCGCCGCGGTTCTTCCCCGAGTGGGGCTTCCTCGACAGCGTCAGCGAGTTCACCGGCGTCGAGCCCGCGAGCGACGGCGTGAACGCCATGTTCAACCCGTACGCGGCGATCCCGTCGATGCACGTCGCGTTCGCGCTCATGATCGGGTGGTCGCTCGCGCGGCTGGTCCGCGGCCGGGTTGCGCGCACGTTCTGGTGGGCATATCCCGTTGTCGTGACGTACGTGATCGTCGCCACCGGCAACCACTTCCTCATGGACGCCGTCCTCGGCGCCGCCGCCACCGCGATGGCCGCGCTGACGGCGCGCGAGCTGGCGCGCGCCAGGCCCGCGGTCTGGCGCTTCGGCGCTCGCACCGCCGTCTCGTAGCGATGAGCGCCCTGGCCGAGCGCCGCGAGCGGGCCCGCAACCTGCTCATCGAGTCGCGGCTGACGCCGAACGCGATCTCGCTGACCGGCCTCGCGCTGAACGTCCTCGCCGCGGTGCTCGTCTACGGCGACTACTACTTCCTGGGCGGGCTGGCGTTCATCGTCGGCTCGGTCATGGACACGCTCGACGGCCGCTACTCGCGCATGTCGGGCAAGGGGACGCAGTTCGGCGCGTTCCTGGACTCGACGCTCGACCGCGTCTCCGAGGGCGTCGTCCTGTCCGCCGTGGCCGCCCAGTTCGCCGAGTCCGGGGACGACTTCGCGGTCGCCGCGACGGTCATCGCGGTGCTCGCCTCGGTGATGGTTTCCTACACGCGCGCTCGCGCCGAGGCCCTCGGGGTAACAGGCGACGTGGGGATCGCGCCGCGCGCGGTCCGCGTGGTCATCCTGTCCATCGGCCTGCTCTTCGCCAAAGGTGCTTCACTAGCTGACTTCGAACTGCTGGAACCGGCGGTCTATGTACTGGCCGGCCTGAGCATCGTCACCGTCTTCCAGCGCATCTTCCACGTGCGCTCGGCCCTCAAGGGCACGTAACCCCGCAGGCCCGGCGGGGTTCTCCCACCCCGAGCTTGTTGACCAGGAGGCAAACGAACCCGTGACTACCACCAACGGCGCGTCCTCGAACGGCGCCGGGCGCCAGCAGGAGAAGGTCCGCGTCGCGATCATCGGCGTCGGCAACTGCGCGTCCGCGTTCGTCCAGGGCGTCCACTTCTACGAGGACGCGAGCTCCGAGGAGTCCGTCCCCGGGCTCATGCACGTCGACCTCGGCGGCTACCACGTCCGCGACATCGAGTTCACGGCGGCGTTCGACGTCGACGCGGACAAGGTCGGCAAGGACCTCGGCGAGGCGATCTGGGCGGGCCAGAACAACACGATGAAGTTCGCGGAGGTGCCCGGGAAGCTGGGCGTGCCGGTCCACCGCGGGATGACCCACGACGGCCTCGGGAAGTACCTCAAGCAGAAGATCCAGAAGGCGCCGGGCGAGACCGCCGACATCGTCGGGATCCTCAAGGACACGAAGACCGACGTCGTGGTCTCCTACCTCCCGGTCGGCTCCGAGCAGGCGACCAAGTGGTACGTCGAGCAGGTTCTCGAGGCCGGCTGCGGCTTCGTCAACTGCATCCCGGTGTTCATCGCCAGCGAGAACTACTGGAACGAGCGCTTCAAGAAGGCCGGCCTGCCGATCGTCGGCGACGACATCAAGTCGCAGGTCGGCGCCACGATCGTCCACCGCACGCTCGCGCGGCTGTTCCACGAGCGCGGCGTGAAGATGCTGCGCACGTCGCAGCTCAACGTCGGCGGCAACATGGACTTCTACAACATGCTCGAGCGCGAGCGGCTGGAGTCCAAGAAGATCTCGAAGACCCAGGCGGTCACGTCGATCATGGGCCACACGCTGCCCGAGGAGGACGTGTACATCGGGCCGTCGGACTACGTGCCGTGGCTCACCGACCGCAAGTGGGCGCACATCCGCGTCGAGGGCCAGGCCTTCGGGGACGTGCCGCTCAACGTCGAGATGAAGCTCGAGGTGTGGGACTCGCCGAACTCGGCGGGCATCGTCATCGACGCCGTCCGCTGCTGCAAGCTCGCGCTGAACAACGGCGTCGGCGGCCAGCTCGACGGGCCCAGCTCGTACCTCATGAAGTCGCCGATGAACCAGCGCCCCGACCACCTCGCGCGCGAGGCGACCGAGGCGTTCATCGCCGAGAACTCGCGCACGGCGAGCGCCGCCGCGAAGGCGGCGAAGGCGGCCGAGGAGGTCGCGGCCGGAGGCTCGACGACGGCGCACTAGGCGCGCCGCGCGACCGCGCACGACGTTCCCGAGGGCCCGCTCGCTCGCCGCGAACGGGCCCTCGCCGGTTCGGGGCCAGACTATGCTCCGGGCGCCCGTGGCCGAGCCGCTGTCCATCGCCCACGTGACCCCGTACGCGTGGGAGTCGCCGCACGAGGTGAACGTCCTCGTCGACCGGGTCGCGCGCGAGCTGCGCGGGCGCGGGCACCGGGTGCTGGTCGTCGCGCCGTCGCGCGACCGCGAGCTGGTGCGGCGCTCGCGCGAGCTGGTGCGGCGGGGCGGCGACGCGGTGTTCGCGCAGGAGGTCCTCG
>DASZEJ010000049.1:0-19813 GCA_035940955.1 Solirubrobacteraceae bacterium | reverse complement strand
CGCGGTGTCGGCGCAGAGGGCGACCCTGGGCGGCGTGCAGAACCGGCTCGAGCACTCGCTCGCGGCCGCCGGCGCCTACCAGGAGAACCTGGTCGCCGCCGAGAGCCGGATCCGCGACGTCGACATGGCCGCGGAGATGGTCCAGTACACGAAGTACTCGATCCTCGCCCAGGCCGGCCAGGCGATGCTCGCCCAGGCCAACCAGGCGCCCTCCCAGGTGCTCTCGCTGCTCCAGTAGCGCGGGCCCCGGAAAGGACGGACCGACGCGTGCGGGCGGCCCTCGGGCCGCCCGCTTCGCGTTCAAGGGCGGCGCGCGGCTTCCGATCACCCGGGCCGATGAGCGTCGAGGTCGTGATCGCCCGCATCGCCGAGATCAACGGCATGCTGGCCCCGCCGCGCGCGCCCGCCGAGGCGCCCCCGGTGACGACGACGTTCGGGACCGCGCTCGACCAGGCGACGGGCGCGAAGGGCGCCGCTGCGCTCGGGTGGGCACCCGCCGCGGGCGCAGGCACCGCCGGCCAGCGGATGCTCGCCGCCGCGCAGGCCGAGGTCGGCCAGGCCGAGCAGCCGCCCGGCAGCAACGACTCGCCGCGCATCGCCGAGTACCGCACCGCCACGGCGGGGAGCGGCATCGGGCCGTGGTGCGCGTACTTCGTCTCGTGGGCCGCCCGGCAGGCCGGCGCGCCGGTCGGCGAGCAGGGCCAGGGCTTCGGCTCGGTCGCCGCGCTGGCGGCGTGGGGCGAGCGGACCGGCCGGTCGCTGCCCGCCGGCAGCACGCCGCAGCCCGGCGACGTGATCGTGTGGGGCGGCCGGCACGTCGGCATCGTCGAGAACGTCCTGCCCGACGGGCGCATCCAGACGATCGAGGGCAACTCCTCCGACCGGGTCGCGCGCCGGACGTACGGCCCGGACGGCGGAGGGGCGACCTCCTACGTGCGCCTGGGCTGAGCGCGCCGCGCGGTCGCGACGACGGCGGCGGCGAGCCCGGCGCGGTACAGCGCGAACGGCCACAGCGGCGCGCGCACGCCGCGGCCGCCCAGCGCCCGCGCGGCGAGCCGCGTGGAGAGCGCCGAGCCGGCGGCGGCCGCGAGGAGGGCGGGCAGCTCCCCGCCCTCGGTCCCCGACGCCGCGACCCGCCGGACGACCCGCCAGCCCTTCAGCGTCGCGGCCCCCGCGAGCACCGGCCGCGCCGCCTCGCGCGACAGCTCGTGCGCGGCCTCGCGCGCGAAGCCCCGCGCGCGCAGCACGCTGAGCGCCGCGCCGTGCCGCGACACCCCCGGCACGAGCGCCGCCGCCTGCGCCGCGCCCAGCCAGAGCGCGTCCCGCGGCGACGGCGCCGCGAGCCGCCGCCGCTGCGGCGCGCGGTCGGCGGCGGCGAGGGCGAGCGCCCCCACGAGCAGCCCGGCGGCGAGCGTCGGCGGCGTGCCGAGCCGCCGCTCGATCGGCCCTTCCAGGAGGAACCCCGCCAGCGCCGGCGGCGCCGTCGCCAGCACGAGCCACGGCGCCACGCGCGGCGGCCCGAGCGCCGCGAGCGTCCCGGCGTGCAGCGCGACCTCGAGCTCCTTGCGCCGGTCCGGCGCGAGGTCCTGCAGCACCAGCGCCGCGTGCGCCGACGACGAGACCGGCAGCAGCTCGGCGGGCCCGTGCAGCAGCCCGAGCGCGAGCGCCCTAGCGGGCCGCATCCGCGGCCGGCTCGGACCCGCCGCGGCCCCGCCGGTTGCGGATCACCAGGTACGCCACGCCGAGCACGATGCCCGCGGCGACCGCGTAGTCGAAGTAGTGCAGCGAGTCCTTCCACGACTCCCACCGCTCGCCGACCTGCTGGCCGATGAACGCCAGCAGGAAGACCCACGGCACGCACCCGATGAACGTCAGCAGGCTGAAGCGCCAGAACGGCATCCGCGCCACGCCGGCGGGCAGGGAGATGAACGTCCGCACGATCGGCAGCATGCGCGTCACGAGCACGGTCACGTCGCCGTGCCGCTCGAACCAGTCGTCGGCCCACTTCAGGTGCGAGGGCTTGACGTGGAGCTTGCGCCCGTGCTTCTCGAGCACGTCGACGCGCCCCGCGTACCCGATCCAGTAGGCGACCCACGAGCCGACGAGGTTCGCCACCGAGCCGACGAGCGTGACGGCGAGCAGGCTGTACTCGCCGCGCGAGACGTTGAACCCGGCGAACAGCATCGTCGCCTCCGACGGGATCGGGATGCAGGCGCTCTCGAGCGCCATGAGGATGAAGATCCCGGGGAGGCCCATCGCGTCGACCACGTCGGTGGCGAGCTCGACGAGCGGGTCGGTCAGGGACGCGAGCACGACGGCCGAGGGTAGCGGCCTACCCTTCCCGCGATGCCCGTCCCGCTCTTCGACACGCAGGCGCCGCTGCGGCCCCTGCGCGCCGAGCTGCTGGCGGCGATGGAGCGGGTCGTGGACGGCGGGAGCTTCGTCCTCGGCCCGGAGGTCGCGGCGTTCGAGCGCGAGCTCGCGGCGTGGCTCGACGCGCCGCACGCGACCGGCGTCGCGAACGGGACCGAGGCGATCACGATCGCGCTGCGGGCGCTCGGCGTCGGCCCCGGCGACGAGGTCGTGGTGCCGTCGTTCACGTTCTACGCGAGCGTCGAGGCGATCCCGCCGACCGGCGCGACCCCCGTCTTCTGCGACGTCGACCCCGAGACGCTGTGCGTCACGCCCGACACCGTGCGCGCCGCGCTGACGCCGCGCACGAAGGCGGTCGTCGCCGTGCACCTGTTCGGCAACGTGGCCCCGGTCGCGGAGATCGAGGCGCTCGGCGTCCCCGTCGTCGAGGACGCGGCGCAGGCCGCTGGCGCCCGGGCCGCGGACGGCCGCCGCGCCGGGACGCTCGGCACCGTCGCGACCTTCTCCTTCTACCCGTCGAAGAACCTCGGCGCCTTCGGCGACGGGGGCGCGGTCGTCGCCCGCAACGCCGAGCTCGACGACCGCGTGCGCACGCTGCGCTTCCACGGCTCGCGCGACAAGGTCACGTACGAGCAGGTCGGCTACAACAGCCGCCTCGACGAGCTGCAGGCCGCCGTGCTGCGGGTGCTGCTGCCGCACGTCGACGGCTGGTGCGAGCACCGGCGCGCGGTCGCCGGCTGGTACGCGGAGGAGGGCCTCGCCGGCCCGGCCGCCGCGCCGGGCACGACGCCGGCCTGGCACCTGCACGTCGTGCGCCACGAACGGCCGGACGCGGTGGCGGCCGCGCTCGCCGCGGCGGGCGTGCAGTCGCGCGGCTACTACCGCACGCCCGTGCACGCCCAGCCGGCGATGCGCGACTTCCCTCCGCGCGTGCCGCTGCCCGCGACCGACGAGGCCGCGCGCACGCACCTGGCGCTGCCGATGGGCGCCGCGCTGACCCGCGAGCAGGTCAGCGCGGTCGCGCAGGCCTACGGCCGCGCGGCGTAGCCCTCGCCGGCGGTCAGCGTGACGACGTCGCCGGTGATGAGGTTCTCGACGTCGACGATGCCCTCGAGCACGAACACCGACGTGCTGTCGCAGCGGTCGACGACCGACCACGACGTGCCGCGGACGGTGGCGGCGGCGTGGCGCCCGCGGGTGCGGAAGCGGCCCTTGCCCTTGCCCCACAGCCGGCGCAGGACGCGGCCGCTGCCCGCGGCGCGGGCGACGACCCCGCGGCGGCGCACGATCGCGCGGCGCTCGCGCTTGCTCAGCGGGCCGCACACCTCGGCGAACTCGCCGTGCATCAGGTCGATCGTCACGACCTTGCCGCCGCGCCGGCTCTGCCCGACGCGGAACATGCCGCCCTCGAAGTGCGCGTCCTGCGTCGCGCTCGCGACGCCGTCGGCCGGCGCGGTCTGGATGTCGACGCCGCCCTCCCGCGCGTCGATGCGCGTGCCGACCGGCAGGCTGGCACCCGCCTCGAGGGGCAGCAGCTGGCCGTCGGCGGGCCGGCGGACGAGGACGTCCTCGCCCTCGGGCACGGCGTTGAAGGTCTCGCCGACGACCGGCGGGGCCGGCGGCGGCAGCGGCCCGCCGTAGGACACGAGCGAGCCCGCGTCCGGCGCCTCGCCGCCGGGCACGTCGACGCCCGGCATGGCGACGCCGGGCACCTTGACGCCGGGCGCCACCGGCGTCGGCACCGGCGAACCCTCCCCGACGACGGCGGTCACGCCGCCCGGCTTCGGCAGCTCGATCGCCGGCGGCTGGCCGGCGCGCTCGGTGGCGAGCGCCGTCACGGGGACGATCTGCCTCGGCATGCCGTCGGCTCGCCAGTACAGCTTCGCGACCGCGTGCTTCACGCCGTCGAAGTACTCCATCCGCAGGTCGTAGGCCCGGCCGGCGCTCAGCGCGACCTGGCCGCTGCGCTCGGCCGCGGCGTGCATCGACCAGTCGTCGATGACGGGCTGCCCGTCGACCCACAGCCGCACGCCGTCGTCGGTGCGCGTGGTGAACGTGTAGGTCGCGGTCTGCGGCGGCGTGATCACGCCGGACCAGCGCACGGCGAACGTGTCGCCGACGCCCGGCACCGGCTCGGTCTGGCCCCAGTCGAAGTCGACGGTCGCGTCGATGCGCTCGGCCACCTTGCCGGTCAGGTCGGTGTAGTCGAAGTACTCGGCCTTCAGCCCCGGCTGGGGGGCGGCGTGTGCGAGCGGGGCGCCAGCGGCGAGTCCCGCCAGGGTGAGCGCGGCCACGAGGAGCCGCCGGCGAACGGTGGGCATGCGGTGAGGGTCGGCCGCCCGTACGTCTCACGCGAGCGCAAGTGGACGAAGAGCCGATCGCTCAAGCGTCCACCTGGCCGGCCGACCACCGGAGCGTGGCTGCCACCGACTCCGTCGCCGCCGGCGTCCGCAGCGCCGAGGCCGGCGCGGCCGACGGCTACTTCGACCACGTCCGCCCCGAGCTCGCCGAGCTCGTGCCGGCGGACGCCGCCCGCGTCGTCGACTTCGGCTGCGGGCGCGGCGCGCTCGGCGCGCACCTCAAGCGGCGCCAGGGCGCCGAGGTGATCGGCGTCGAGCTGTTCGACGACGCCGCCGCCGTGGCGGCCGAGCGCCTCGACGCGGTCGTGCAGGCCGACCTCGACGCGCTCGACGCGCTCCCGGTCGAGCCCGGCTCGGTCGACGTCGCCGTCTTCGGCGACGTGCTCGAGCACCTGCGCGACCCGCACCGCCTGCTCCGCGTCACGCGCGAGTACCTGCGCCCGTCGGGCCGCATCGTGTGCTCGATCCCCAACGTCAAGCACTTCACGGTCGTCATGCCGCTGCTCGTCGCCGACCGCTTCGAGTACACGGACGCCGGCCTGCTCGACCGCACGCACGTCCACCTCTTCACGCTCGAGGAGATCGACGCGATGCTGCGCGAGACGGGCTACACGGCCGTGTCGGTCGGCGCGACGAGCGTCGGCCCGCTGCCCGCGCCGTACCGCGCGTTCGCCGAGCTGGCCGGTCGCCTCGGCGCGGACCCGCAGGAGACCGCGCTGCGGCTCGAGGCCTATCAGTACCTCGTCGTCGCGACGCCGGCGGCAGCCTGAACCATCCGCTCGGCGACCGAGGCCCACGTGATCGCGCGGGCCTCGGCGACCTCGCCGGCGTCGAGGCGCCCGGCGGCGTGGACGGCCTCGACGAAGCTCGCCACGTCGCTCGTCTGGGTCAGCCAGCCGTCGACCGCGGGGGCGTGCGCGACGTTCAGCGTCACCGTGTGCAGCCCGGCGCAGGCGTAGTTGTAGGCCTTGTGGGGCTCCATCGAGTACGTGAACGGCTCGTCGGTGTGGGGGATGATCCCGACGTCCGAGTGCAGCAGGTAGCCGGGCGTCTGGTCCGGCGCGCGCGGGCCGAGGAAGTGGATGTTCGGCTCGGCCGCGATCATCGCCTGGACGGCGGGCGACGGGGCGAAGCCGACGAGCACGACGCTGACGCCCGAGCGGGCCAGCGCGCGCAGCGCCTCGGCCTCCACGCGGACCGACAGCGCGCCGACGTAGACCGCGCGCGGGCGCGGGATCGCCGCGAGGTCGGCGGGCTCGGGCGCCGCGTCGACGCCGGGCTGCGTCCACGCGTCGTCGCAGCCGTGGCCGACGTACTCGGCGCCCTCGACGTCGTCGATCGAGCCGTGCGACATGCCGAGCACGAGGTCGCTGGCGCCGATCAGCGCGCGGCGGATGCGCTCGAGCTGGGCGCGCCGCGGCGCGAACGCGTCCCACTCGTGGAGCTTGTCGTACGTGACGAGCACGGTGCGCGAGCAGTGCGGGCGGAACTCGTGCAGGAAGGTCCAGCTGGCGTCGCCGACGCCGAAGTTCAGGAGGATCGGGTCGTCGAGCTGCGAGGCGCCGATCACCGCCTGCGCGAGCTCGCCGGGGCGGATGGCGCCGCCGTGGCCCGAGTACACGTCGAGGCCGCGCACGACCTTGCGCTCGAGCGTCGGCTCGCCCGGCCCGGCGACGAACGGCTCGACGTAGGCGACCCGGCGGGCGATCCCCTCGTCGACCAGCGCGTGGGCGATGGCCTCGGCTGGGCGGCCGAGCTGGCCGTAGTCGTTCTGCAGCCAGGAGACGATCACGTCGGGCTTCATGCCCCGGTGATCGGTCGGCGTGCAGGGGGTTTGAGGGCGCGCGCTCGTTAGTAGGATGCTCCGGATGCGCCGACGGATTCGGTCCGCGGCCCTCCCCTTGCACCGCCATTCGGTTCCGCAGCTCGCGGTCGACGGGGTGCTGGTCGCCGTCGCATACTTCCTCGCGTACCGGTTGCGCTTCGACGTCCCGGGCGGTGTGCCCGACCGCTACCGCGACCTGTTCGAGGCCACGATCTTCCCGGTCGTCGCGGGGTCGCTGATCGTCTTCGCGCTGTTCCGGCTGTACCAGAAGTGGTGGCGCTACTCGTCGTGGCGCGACATCGAGGCGGTGATCGGCGCGGTCGTCGTCGCGACGCTGGCGCTGGCGGCGTACGTGACCGTCGCCTCGCCGGTCGACGACCCGCTGCGCAGCGGCGAGGTCGGGCTCAAGCTGCCGGACAGCGTGCTGGCGCTGTTCTTCCTGCTGACGCTGACGTTCGTCGGCGGGGCGCGGCTCGTCGCGCGCGCCGTGCACGAGCGGCGGCTCGCCGGGTTCCGCCCGCGCCGCGACGCGCGCGGGGTGCTGATCGTCGGCGCGGGCGACGGCGGGCGGCTCGTGCTGCGCGAGATCCTGCGCAACCCGTCGCTGAAGCTCTCGCCGCTCGGCTTCCTCGACGACGACCCGCGGCTGCGCGGGGCGCGGCTGGAGGGCGTCAAGGTGCTCGGCGGAACGACCGACGGGGACCTCGCGCGGGTGATCGACGACGTCGAGCCGGACGAGGTGATCATCGCGATCCCGTCGGCGCCGGGCACGCTGCGGGCGCGGGTGGCGCGCGCGTGTCGCGAGCGGGGGATCCCGGTGCGGACGCTGCCGACGGTGTTCGAGCTGCTGCAGACCGGCGGGCAGCTCGTCCGCCAGGTGCGCGAGGTGCAGGTCGAGGACGTGCTCGGCCGCGACCCCGTCGTGATGGAGGTCGACCGGGTGGGCGCCTACCTGACCGGCGAGGTCGTGCTGGTCACGGGGGCCGGCGGGTCGATCGGGTCCGAGCTGTGCCGGCAGATCGCGCGCGTGGCGCCGCGGCGGCTGATCGCGGTCGACCACGCCGAGGACAACCTCTTCCGCATCCAGCGCGAGCTGGAGGACGACCGGCACGTCCATCCCTCGATCATCGCGGCCGTGCTGGCGGACTGCCGCGAGGAGGAGCGGATGCGCGAGGTGTTCGCCGAGCACCGGCCGTCGGTCGTCTTCCACGCCGCCGCGTACAAGCACGTCGGGCTGATGGAGGGCAACGCGGTCGAGGCGGTGCGGAACAACGCGCTCGCCACGCGGGTCCTCGCGCGCGTCGCGGGCGACGCCGGGGTGCGCGTGTTCGTGCTCGTGTCGACCGACAAGGCGGTCGTCCCGGCCACGGTGATGGGGGCGTCGAAGGCGCTGGCCGAGTACGCGGTCGAGGCCGAGTCGCAGCGCTACCCCGGCACGCGCTTCGCGACGGTGCGGTTCGGCAACGTGCTCGGCTCGTCGGGCTCGGTGGTGCCGATCTTCCGGCGGCAGATCGCACGCGGCGGGCCGGTGACCGTCACCGACGAGCGGATGAAGCGGTACTTCATGACGATCCCGGAGGCCGTGCAGCTCATCATCCGGTCGGGGTCGCTGGGGTCGGGCGGCGAGATCTTCGTGCTCGACATGGGCGAGCCGGTGTCGATCATGCAGCTGGCGCGGGACATGATCGAGCTGTCGGGGCTGCGGCCGGACGAGGACATCGCGATCGAGGTCGTGGGGCGCCGGCCGGGCGAGAAGCTGCACGAGGAGCTGTTCAACCCGCACGAGCGCCCGCAGCCCACGCCGGCCGAGCGGATCCTGCGCGCCGAGCGCGAGCGGCTGGACCCGGAGACCGTCGACGCCATGTTCCAGGAGATCAACCTGCTCGTGCTCGAGGGCGACGCGGCCGCGCTGGCGCGGAAGGTGAGCGAGCTGTCGGGGCTGCACCCGGCGGTCGGTTCGCTCCCCGCCGGCCCATAGACTCCGCCAACCTCCGTGGATCAGGTACTCGACCTCATCAAGGACTACGGCGGCTACGCCGGCGCCGCGTCGATGCTCGGGCTGGCCGTGCTCGCGCTGCTCTACTTCGCGCAGGCGCGCGAGGTCAAGCGGCTGCGCGAGTGGGCGGGCCGCGCCCCGGAGCGCGCGGCGGAGCTGGAGGCGCGGGTCGCGGCGGAGGCGGCGAGGCGCACGGCGACGCCCGCCGGCGCCCGGCCCGGAGGCCCGCAGACCGCCGCGGCCCAGGCCGCGGGCGCGCGGCCGGCGGCGGCGCGCGGACCGAACGGGCAACCCGGAGCGCCGGCGGGCACGCCGGCGCCCGCGGGAGCGGTGGCGAGCGGCGCGGCCGCGGCGCCGGGCGGCGCGGATTCGCCGGCCGCCGCGCAGCCTTCGCCCGCCGCGGCTTCGCCGGCTGGTGCAGCTGGTGGTGCGAGCGGCGCGGCTTCGCCGGCTGGTGCGCAACCTTCGCCCGCCGCGGCCTCGCCGGCTGGTGCGCAGCCTTCGCCCGCGGCGGCCTCGCCGGCTGGTGCGGCTGGCGGTGATGAGAGCGGTGCTGCTTCGCCGGGTGGCGCGGGTGACGGTGCTTCGCCGACCGGCGCTCCGGCTTCGCCGGCGGGCGCCGGGGGCGGTGCGGACGCGGCTTCGCCGGGCGCCGGACCGACGGCCGGGGCCTCCCCTCCAGCGACAGCTCCGCCTTCGCCGCGGGCGCCGGGCGGCCCTGCCGCTCCGCCCGCCGGGGCCGTCTCGGCCGGCGCCGCCGGGGCGCTTCCCCCGGCGCGGACCGCCGCCGCTCGGCCTCGGGGGCCGGTGCCTCCGCGGCCGGCCGCCGCCGCCGCTCGGGCGCAGGCCGCCTCCGCGACGGTCCCCTCGCGCGGCCGGGGCGGGGGTGGCGGCGTCAGGTGGCCGATCGTCGCGGTCGCCGTCGCGCTGCTCGCGCTGATCGTCGTCGGCGTCGTCGTGTTGGCCGGCGGGGGCGACGACGAGCCCGCCGCGACGCAGGAGCCGAACGTCGTCGCTCCTCCGCCGAGCCGCTCGGCGCAGGACGAGCCGCCGCGGCCGCGCGGCGAGACGACCGTCGCCGTGCTGAACGGCACGACGGTCAACGGCCTCGCCAAGCGCACCGCGGCGAAGATCGAGGGCGCCGGGTTCGACGTGCCGGCCGACCTGGTGACCGACGCCGTCGAGCAGAACCGCTCGGCGACGATCGTCATGTTCGCCGAGGGCGCCCGCGACGAGGCGCTCGAGGTCGCGAAGGTCATCGGGGTCGGCCGCGACGCCGTGGACGTGCTCGACACGAGCACGCGCACGCTCACCCAGGGCCGCGCGCGCGTCGTCGTCACGGTCGGCGCCGACCAGAGCCAGCAGTAGGCGCCGGGCCGGACGGTGGCGGGGCTCCCCCTCGACCTTCCCGCACGCTCGGTCAAGCCGCGCGAGCAGGGCCTCACCCACGTCCTCGACCGGGGGCTCGCGATCGCCGACGTCGACGGGCTCGTCGAGGTCGCGGGCGCGTCGGTCGACATCGTCAAGCTCGGCTGGGGCACGGCGCTCGCCACCGGCAACCTCGAGCCGAAGCTCGAGCGCTACCGGCAGCACGGCCTCCCGGTCGTCCTCGGCGGGACGCTCACCGAGCTGGCGATCCAGCAGGGCCGCGTCGACGAGCTCGCCGACTGGCTCGACACGCTGCGGATCCGCCACGTCGAGGTCTCCGACGGCACGATCACGCTGGAGCGCGAGCGCAAGCTCGACCTGATCGCGACGCTCGCCCGCCGCTTCACCGTCCTCAGCGAGGTCGGCTCGAAGGACGCCGCGCACGTCATGGCCCCGTACCGCTGGGTCGAGCAGATCCAGGCCGAGCTCGAGGCCGGCGCGTGGAAGGTCATCTGCGAGGCGCGCGAGTCCGGCACCGCCGGGATCGCCCGGCTCGACGGCGAGCTGCGCGAGGGGCTCATCGACGAGATCGCCCACGCCGTCGACCCCCGGCGGCTGATCTTCGAGGCGCCGCGCAAGGACCAGCAGGTCCACCTGCTCAAGCGCTTCGGCCCCGACGTGAACCTCGGCAACATCGCGCCCGCGGACGTCCTCGCGCTCGAGACCATGCGCCTCGGCCTGCGGAGCGACACGATGGACGCCCCGCCGTGATCCTGCTCGCGCGCCACGGCGTGACCGAGTCCAACCGCGAGCGCCGCTTCCAGGGCCAGAACGACGTACCGCTGTCCGACCTCGGGCGCGAGCAGGCCCGCGCGCTGGCTGAGCGCGCGGCGGCCGAGCGCACCCGCGTCGCCGCCCTCTACACGAGCCCGCTCCCCCGCGCCGCCGAGACCGCGGCGATCGTCGGCGAGCGCCTCGGGCTCGAGCCCCGGCCGGACGAGCGGCTCAAGGAGGTCGACGTCGGCAACTGGGAGCGCCGGCTCATGGACGACGTGGCCCGCGAGGAGCCCGACGCGTGGGCGGCGTTCTTGCGCGCCGGCGAGGACTTCCGCTTCCCGGGCGGCGAGTCGCTCGGCGAGCAGCAGGAGCGCGTGATCGCCGCGCTCGTCGACGTGACCCAACGCGGGCAGCTGCCCGCGCTGGTCGTCTGCCACCGCGGCGCCATCCGCTGCGCGCTCGCGCACACCCACCGCAGGGGCCTGCGGACCTACCACGACTGGGAGGTCCCGAACGCCGAGCTGGTGCGGCTGTGACGCGGCTCGCCGCCGCCGTCTTCGCCGCGCTCGTCGTCGCCACGTTCGCCGCCTTCCTCGTCGCCCAGCGCCTCAAGAGCGAGCCGTCGGTCGTGCAGCGCGTCATGGGCGCGCGCGTCTTCTCCCCGAACCGGGACAGCCGCTTCGACCGCATGCGGATCTCGTTCACGCTGAGCGAGAGCGACGACGTCCGCGCCACGGTGGTCGACGAGGAGGGCGAGGTCGTCGCGACCGTCGAGGAGGACCTGCACGTCGCGCGGTGGCGCCAGCAGCGGGTCACCTGGGACGGGCGCACCGACGAGGGCCGCCGCGCGCCCGACGGGCGCTACCGCGTGCGGCTGACGCTCGAGCGCCAGGGGCTCTCGGTCACCCTGCGCCGCACCGTCAGGCTCGACACCCGGCCGCCGCGGCCGCGCGTGGTCGACGTCGGGCCGGAGGACGCCCCGGGCCCCGAGCTGCTGCCCCGCCGCGATGGGGCGCCCGCGCAGATCCGCTTCGACGCCCCCGGGAGCCGGGTCGAGCTCGAGGTCTGGCGCACCGACCGCGGGCCGCGGAAGGTGAGGACGCTCGAGCCGCAGCCGGACGGCACCGCGACGTGGGACGGCCGCAACGACGCCCGCCGCAGGCTCGCCCCGGGGACGTTCGCGGTCGTCGTCCGCTGCCGCGACCGGGCCGGCAACATCGGCTCGAACGCCCCGCGCCCGTTCCGGCTGCGCCGCGGGCTGCGGATCCCCGGCCGGGCCGGGATCACGATCCGCTACCTCGGCGTCCAGCCCCCGCTGGTCCCGGTCCGCGGCGGCGGCGAGGGCCGGGTCGGCGTCGACTCGCGCGGCGCCGCCTGGCGCTGGACGCTGCGCCGCGCCGGCTCGCCGCTCCCCACGCGCCGCGGCCGGCACAGCAGCGGCGGGTCGTGGCGCGTCCGCCCGCCGGACGGCAAGTCCGGCCTGTTCCTGTACGAGGTCCACACCCGCCGGCGCTCGGCGCGCGTCCCGATCGCCGTCGACGACCGCGCGAAGAACCGCGTCCTCGTCGTGCTGCCGGCGACCACCTGGCAGGGCCGCAACCCGGTCGACGACGACGGCGACGGCCTGCCGAACACGCTCGAGCTGGGCGTGCCGGTGCGGCTGGGCCGCGTCTTCGCGCGCGACGGGCTGCCGCGGGGCCTCGCCGAGAGCGAGGCGCCGCTGCTGGTCCACCTCGGCCGCCTCGGCGTGCGCTTCGACCTCACGACCGACGTCGCGCTGGCGGCCCGCGAGGGGCCGCAGCTCGAGGGCCACAGCGGCGTCCTGCTGGCCGGCGACACGGTGTGGCTGACGAGCGAGGTGCGGCGCCGCCTGCGCTCGTTCGCCGCCGCCCGCGGGCACACGGTCGTCTCGCTCGGGACCGACTCGCTGCGGCGCTCGGTCGAGCAGGCCGGGGACGAGCTGACGCGGCCGACGCCGCCGGACCGCACCGACCTGTTCGGGATGCGCCTCGCCCCCGTGCGCGAGCGCACGGTCGACCTGGCGATCCGCGAGGACGACCCGCGCCTGCAGCTCTTCGCCGGCGGCGAGGGGCTGTTCGCCGGGGTGGAGGCCTGGGAGCCGGTCGCCGACGTCGGCCGCGAGGCGCGCGTGCTGTCGACCGCGGGCGTCCCCGGCGAGCCGCCGGTGATCGTCGCCCCGCGGTACGGCCAGGGCCTCGTCATCCGCCCCGGCATCCGCGGGTTCGCCACGCGCCTGTCGACCGACGTCGAGAGCCAGCAGCTGCTCGCCCGGATGTGGACGCTGCTGAAGACCGGCTAGGCCGGTGGCGCGTCGTCGACCCGCACCGCGTAGCGGGTGCCGTCGGCCTCCTCGTAGTGCACGATCGACGGCAGCGCGTCCGCCGCGTGCTGGCGCAGGTGGAAGAGGTCGATCCGCCGCTGGTCGTGCGGGCGGATCGAGAACTCCTGCGGCGCGCCGCCGTCCGCGGGCTGCAGCACCAGCCGGTCGGACGTCACCTCGGTGAGCACGCCCTGCACCTGGCCCAGCGACACCGGCGACGCCCCGCCGCCGCCGCCCGCCAGAAGGACGACCGCCACGATCGCCAGCAGCGCCGCGATCAGCGCGCCGAGCCGGAGCAGGTCGCGGCGGTCAAGGCCCGTCGCCTCGGGGTGCTCGCCCGCGCTCATGCGCGCAGTATTGCCGGGCGGCGCCGCTGACCCCCCAGTCGCGGCGCCGCCCGGTCTTTGCTCCGGGAAGCGCTAGACGCGCGTCGCCCGCAGGGTCGACCTGATCGTGCGAGAGCCGTCGCGCACTGTGATGGTGACGGTGTATTGGCCTCGGGGCAAGCGCCGGACCAGATTTCTGTTCAAACGGCGCCGGTGCAGGACGCCGCCGGCGTAGCGCCGGGCGGCGAAGCGCCGCACCACGCGGCCGCCCGCGCGCCGCACGACGATCCCCGCGGTCGCCTCGGCGCCGAAGCGGAAGCTGATGACCAGCGGGCGGCCCGTCACGCCGCCGAACACCGGCCGGTAGAGCTTCCAGCGCCGCAGCAGCCCGCACGTGTCGCGCCGCTCGTGGCGGTGCAGGATCCGGAACCGCCCGTTGCGCCGCAGCAGCCCGAAGCGCCGCTCGTCGGGGATCCCGGCGCTGGTCCGCGCGGCGAACCGCACGAGGTAGTAGCCGTCGGTGAGCCGCCGGCCGCGGCGGTCGCGCCCGTTCCACCGCACGGTCCCGGACACGTTGCGGAACCGCCGGATCAGCCGCTCGCCGGTCACCCTGCCGCCGCGCGCCTGCTGGAACAGGTCGATCGTCACCGGCGCGTCGGCGCGGAAGGAGAACGTCAGCCGCCGCCCGGCACGGCGGACCGCGGCCGAGCGGAACGAGCGCGCGGGGACGCACGGCGGAGCGCCGCCCTGCGTGCCGCCCGCGCCCTGGCCGCCCCCGTCCGCGCCGCGCCGCGGCAGCAGGCCCGGCCCGCTGGCGGGCTTCGGCGGCGCCGGCAGCGTCACGCGGTACACGTCGATCGCGTTGCGCCCGCGCTCGCCGAGGTTGAAGTCGCCGGTCGCGCCCCAGTACGTGAACGTGCCGTCCGGGTTCTCCTGCGCCTTGAAGACGTGGGAGACCCACTCGTTCGCGTCGGCCGGGACGAACCAGGCCGCCTCCTTGAAGTCGATCGTCCCGTCCGGGTTCTCGGTGAAGTCGACGACCTGGGTCCCCTGCGAGTACCAGCCCATGAAGATCCGGTTCTGGCCGGGGATCTGCTGGAACACGTGCGCGGTGCAGACGGTGGCCTGCGCGCCGGTGCGCACGGGCGCGCGGTAGATCGCCTTGTTGCCCTTCGAGTCGCGCGCGTAGGCCGCGTCGGTCTCGGCCGGCCCGGGCGGCGTCGCCGCCAGCAGCCGGTCGGGGCGGAACGCGTGGATGCCGCCGTTGCCGCTGCGGTTGTCCGACACCTGGGTGCAGCTCGCGCCGGGCGGCGTCACGCCGCCGCCGCGCTCGTCGGTGGCGAGGATGAAGTTGCCGGACTGGGTGTACTCGGCCTCGTGGTTGACGTCGATGTCCTGCGTCGAGTCGCGCGGCCCGCCGCGCCCCTGGTGGAACACGGTGCCGACGTGGCGGACGCCGGCGAGCGACGGCGCGCCGATCGACAGCCAGTTCGGGATCGCGAGGCTCACCGAGCCGCCGGGGCCGCCGTCGACGCAGTCGATCACCGCGGCGCCGGTGGCGAACGCGCCCTGCGACGACGAGCGGCGCCGGTTGCACGGCAGCGGCGTGCCGCGCGGCTTGTCGTCGGTGTAGTCGTCGGGCGTCCCGCGGTCGTCGAACGCGCCGCTCATGTCGAACACCGGCATCGCGCCGATGCCGGCGCAGGTGAGGAGGTCGTTCGGGTAGATCTCGAGCTCGTGGCAGCCGTTCACCGCCGACTTGACGGTGTGCGGCATCTCCATCGCCAGGTCGAAGCGGTAGCGGAAGACCTGCGGGTTGCAGGCGTCGCGCTTGGCCTGCAGCGGCATGTCCGCCGGCAGGTTCAGGCACGACGACAGGTCGACGACCTCGAAGCCGTCGAGGTCGAACTGGTCGTCGTCGCCGGCGATCTCGTTCTCGCGCTGGCCGCTCGTGTTGACGCTCACCGTGTCGGAGGTCACCGCGTAGGCGATGTGCGGGCGCTTCGGGTCGATGTTGACCGTGTGCGCCTCGCCGACGTGGCTGGTCAGCCCGATCTCCTTCGGCGCCGCCGGGTTCGTCACGTCGACGATCTCCAGGCCGCCGCGCGGCGCGGCGGACAGCCCGAGCGTCCCCTGGTCGTGGCAGCGCCCGCGCTGGTCGGTCGCGTCGACGATGACCTGCGCGTCGCCCCCGGCCGCCACCGGGTTGAACGTGTTGAGGATCGTGCCGCCCTTCGGCGTCGCCTCCACGTCGTGCTGCAGGCCGAGCGCGGCGTTCGGGTTGCTGATGCACGCCGCCGACGGGTGGCTCGCGACGAAGCTCGGCCGCACCTCGCCGTCGTCGGTCAGCTTGACGATCGTCTGCCCGCCGGCGTTCGGCCCGATGGCCAGCGTGCCGACCGCCGCGTAGACGTCGCCGTCGCGGGTGAAGAAGTCGAGGTCGCTGTGCGGGTTGCCCGTCGGGATGCTCGTCACGAACTCCCACGTCGCGTTCTGGCCGCCCGACGCGATCGCCCGGCTGGGCGCCGGTTGGGCCCGGAAGACGGGCGCCGGATGGTCGAACAGCTCGTGGGCGAGGGCCGCCGCGCTCGGCAGGGCGAGGGCCGCCAGGACGGCGGCGATGGTGGGGCGAAGCAGGGACCGCATGGCGATTGTGAACGTACGCCCTGCGCGCGCAAGATGCGTCAGTACAAACGCCGCGGCCTACCCTCCCGCGCGTGCCGAAACCGCTGCGCCGCCTGCCGCTCGCGCTGCTCGCCTACGCGCAGGCGGGCTACCCGCTGCTGCTCGCGGCGTGGGCGCGGGTCGAGCGCCCGCCGCCGCTCGACGAGCCGCCCGCCGGGGCGCTGCCGCCGCTGTCGCTGGTGATCGCCGCGCACGACGAGGAGCGGGTGATCGAGGCCAAGGTGCGCAACGCGCTCGCGCAGGGCTACCCGGGCCTGGAGGTGGTCGTCGCGTGCGACGGCTGCACCGACGCGACCGCCGAGCGGGCGCGGGCGGCCGGGGCGCACGCCGTGCTGGAGCTGCCGCGCGGGGGGAAGGTCCGGACGCAGGACGCGGGCGTCGAGCGCGCGCGCGGCGAGGTCGTCGCGTTCAGCGACGCGAACGCGCTGCTCGAGCCGGGCGCGCTGCGGGAGCTGGTGGCGCCGTTCGCGGACCGGTCGGTCGGCTACGTCTGCGGCCAGGTCACGTTCGTCAACGACGCCGGCACCAACCAGGAGGGCCTCTACTGGCGCTACGAGATGGCCGTGCGCTCGCTCGAGTCGCGCCTGGCGTCGGTCACCGGCGGCAACGGCGCGCTCTACGCGACGCGCCGCGAGGCGTACCTCGTCGTCGACCCCGTGATGGGCCACGACCTGTCGTTCCCGTTCAACCTCGTGCGGCGCGGCTGGCGCTGCGTCTACCGCCCCGGCGCGCGGGCGACCGAGAAGATGGTCCCGTCGATCGAGGGCGAGTGGGCCCGCAAGCGGCGGATGATGAGCCACGCCTGGCCGATCGTCGTCCGGGGCGGGCTGCTCGACCCGCGCGGCTGGCCGCCGCGCTATGCGCTGATGATCGCCTCGCACCGCTGGCTGCGCTACGCGGCGCCGTTCCTGCACGTCCTCAGCCTGCGCTCGCCGGCGTCGCGCGGCGCCCACGCCGCGCTCGCCGCCGCCGCGCTGGCCGCGCCGCGGGTGCCGCTCCGCCCGCTGCTCGTCGCGCGCTACTACCTGCTGACCCAGGCGTCGATCGCGTTCGGCCTCTACGACTGGCTGCGCCACGGCACCGACGCGGGCTGGGACCAGGCGGAGGGGACGCGGTGAGCCGCCGCGCGTTCGACGTGGCCGTCGCGGCCGCCGCCCTCGTCCTCACCTCGCCGGTCCTGCTCGCGGCGATCGTCGCCATCCGGCTCGAGACGCCGGGCCACCCGATCTACCGCCAGCGGCGGATCGGCAAGGACGGGCGGCCGTTCGACATGCTCAAGCTGCGCACGATGGTCGCCGGCGCCGAGTCGATGGGCTCGGGGCTCGCGGTCAACGAGGGCGACCCGCGGATCACCCGCGTCGGCGCGTTCCTGCGCCGGTTCTCGATCGACGAGCTGCCGAACCTCGTCAACGTGCTGCGCGGCGACATGGCGATCGTCGGCCCGCGGCCGACGGTGCAGGTCCAGGTCCAGCAGTACACCGAGCGCCAGCGCGGCCGGCTCGCGGTCAAGCCCGGCCTCACCGGGTGGGCGCAGGTCAACGGCCGGGCCTCGCTGCGGTGGGACGAGCGGATCGAGCTCGACCTCTGGTACATCGAGCACCGGTCGTGGCGGCTCGACCTGCAGATCCTCCTGCGTACGGCGCGGATCATCCTCGCGGGGGAGGGCATCTACAAGGGCCGCACGGGCGGCTGGCACCGCTGACCGCACCAGTCAGCGCAAGTTCCGCGGTCGGGCGTCGTTGCAGCCCGCATGACCCCCCTGATCCGATCGATGCTGGCCGCGCTCTGCGCGCTGGCCATCATGCCCGCCGCGGCATCCGCGGCGACCACGCTGCAGCCCGGCGCCTACCACGAGACGGACGCCGGCTCCTGCACGCTCAACTTCGTGTACACGGCCGGGACGACGACGTACCTCGGCACCGCCGCGCACTGCGTCGAGCGCATCGGCCAGCGCGTGCGCGACATCGAGAACGTCGAGTTCGGCTCGGTGGCGTACATCGGCGACGCCGACGTCACCGAGTGGGACTTCGCGTTCATCCAGGTCGACCCGGAGGACCTCGCGCGCGTCTCGCCCGCGGTCAAGGGCTGGCCGGCGTACCCGAAGGGCCACACCGTGCCGTCCGACACGCTGCTCGGCGACTCGATCCAGCTCTCCGGCTACGGCCTCGGCTACGACACGACGAAGACGACGCAGGAGCAGCGCACCGCGGTCTTCGCGTTCGACGACACCGAGCTGTACGCCGTCGACGGCCCGATCCACTGGGGCGACTCCGGCGGCCCGCTGGTCCACAAGCGGACCGGCAAGGCGCTGGGCATCGTCAGCCGGCTGTGCGTCGGGACCTGCACCGAGGAGGGCCCGACGGTGCAGGGCATCCTCGCCAAGAGCGCCATCGACTTCGTCCCCGTCGCTCTCAAGACCGTCCCCTAGTCAGGACGACCGCAGCGCCGCGGCGGCGGGCGGAGCGCGCCCGCCGCCGCCGCGCGTCCCGCCGGCGGGTCGGGCATCCTGTCGCGCCCGTGACCGCGATCCTGCTCACCGGCGTCGGCAAGCGCTACGACATCGTCTCGGCGTTCGCGCAGCACGCGACCATCGTCGCCGCCGACCCGAACCCGCTCGCGCCGGCGCAGTACGCGGCGCACCACCGCGTCGCGGTGCCGCTCATCGAGGACCCGGCGTACGTCCCCGCCCTGCGCGCGCTGTGCGACGAGCACGGCGTCGGGGCGATCGTGCCGCTCACCGACCTCGACATCGAGACGCTGGCGCGGGCGCGCGAGGACGGCGTGCTGCCCGAGGCGCTCGTGCCGAGCGCCCGGACGGCCACCGCGACGTACGACAAGTACCAGGCGCACCTGGAGCTCGGGCGGCTCGGGCTGCCCTCGCCGCCGACGGTGCTGCCGGGCGAGGAGCCGCCGTCCTACCCGGTGATGGTCAAGCCGCGCCGCGGGTCGGGCGCGGACTCGATCCACCGCGCCGACGACGCTGAGCAGGCCGCGTTCTTCTGCCGCTACCTGCGCGACAAGGACGTGATGGTGCAGCGGCTGATGGACGGCCCGGAGTTCTCGATCGACTGCCTCAGCGACCCCGACGGGCGCTGCCTGAACGCGATCCCCCGCTCGATGCTCGAGTCCCGCGGCGGTGAGTCGATCAAGGGCACCGTGCTCGACGACCCCGAGCTGGTCGACCTCGGCCGGCGCGTCGTCGAGGCGCTCGGCGTCCGCGGCCCGTGCACGGTCCAGGCGTTCCGCGACCGCGAGATCGGCCTGGGGATCACCGACGTCAACACCCGCTTCGGCGGCGCCTTCCCCGCCCCGATGTACGCGGCCCTGCCGGGCCGCACCTACCCGGAGCTGATCGTCCGAATGGCGCGCGGCGAGACGGTCGAGCCGCACGTCGGCGAGTACCGCGCCGGCACGACGTTCACCCGCTACTACTGGCAGCTCGAGCTGGACGAGCGGATGCGCCCCACGGGGCGCGACATCATCGTCCCGCCCGGGCCGCCGGCCCCCCGCTGACCTGCCGGTCGGCGAGGGGCGGCGTGCCGGGGGTCAGGACGAGATCAGGTGCCCTCGAGCCAGGCGGAGCAGGACACGCCCTCCTCGCACACCTGGTAGCGGTAGAAGTTGACGCCGTCGAGGTGGCCCCACGAGCCGCCGCAGCCGTCCGGGTCGTACTTCGGGCCGCGAGCGCCGCTGTTGTCGTAGCCGCGCGAGTACACGCGGTTGCCGTCGCACTCGTTGTCCTCGACGTCGAGGTGGTCGTGG
>DASZEJ010000048.1:0-1520 GCA_035940955.1 Solirubrobacteraceae bacterium | reverse complement strand
GCCGTCGGTACGCTCTCGACGTACTGGTTGACCGACGGGTTGCTGGACACCTCGGTCGAGGTCTGTCCCCCGGCCGGAGCGACCACCGCGAACCACGAGATGACCGCGACGACTCCGGCACGGCGACTGCGGCTGGTCCCGGGCGCAGGCGTCGCGCCGCGCGGCTGGGTGGTCACGCTCGCCGTAGCGCTCGGGGTCGTCGCACTGGCGCTCGACGAAGGCGCGTCCGATCTCACGTCGCGCAGCGTAGCGGGCATCCTTGTCTGGTGGGCGGTACTGCTCGCGGTCGCCTTCTCGCTGTTCCCGCGCGCTCCGATGCCGCCCCTCGCGCGGGCGGCCGGCGCCGCGCTCGCGGCGTTCACCGTCCTCACCGGCGCGTCCGCCTTCTGGGCCCCGTCCCCCGAGCGCGCGTTCCTCGAGTTCGGGCGCGTCGGCCTGTACCTCGGGCTCTTCGCGCTGGCGGTCCTGGCGGCGCGGCCCGGCGACGGGCGGCGCTGGTCGGACGGGCTGGCGCTCGGCATAGCGGTGATCGGCTGCCTCGCGCTCGCGCAGCGGCTGCTGCCGGGCCTGCTCCCCGCGACGGACATCCCGCGGCTGCTGCCGTCCGCCGGCAGCCGGCTGAGCTACCCGATCGGCTACTGGAACGGGCTGGCACTGATGCTGGGGCTCGGCCTGCCGCTGCTCGTCCGCGCGGCGATCGCGGCCGAGACGCTGCTCGCGCGGGCGGCAGCGGTCGTGCCCGTCCCGATCGTCGTCGCGGCCATGTACCTGACCTCGTCGCGCGGAGGCATGCTGGCGGCGACCGTCGCGCTGCTCGTGTTCCTGGCGTTGACGCCCCGGCGGTTCGCGGCGCTCCAGGCGATCGCCGCCGCCGGCGTCGCCTCGGGCATCGCGCTCGCCGTCCTGGCGGACCGGCCGGCGCTCGTCGACGGGACGCCGGGCAGCGCAGCGGCCGAGGCGGCGGGCCCGGAGGTGGCCGCGCTGATCGCTCTCGTCTCGATCCTCTCCGGCGGCGCCTACGCGGCGCTGACGACGATCGCACCGCAGCAGCTGCGGGTGCCCCGCCTCGCCGCGCTGGCGCTGGTGGTCGTCGTGGTCGCGGGGGCGGGCGCCGCGGCGGTGGCCGCCGACCCGGCCGAGCGGTTCCGCAGCTTCAAGCAGCCGCCGGCGCCGTCCGCGGGCGACGGGGGCGAGTTCGTGGGCAGTCACCTCCTCAGCGGCGCCGGCAGCGGGCGCTGGCAGTACTGGGGCGCCGCGTTCGACCAGTTCCAGGCGCATCCGGTGGCGGGACAGGGCGCCGGCTCGTACGAGGCGTGGTGGGCGCAGCACGGCACGATCGACTGGTTCATCCGCAATGCGCACTCGCTGTGGGCCGAGACGCTCGGCGAGCTCGGGCTGATCGGCCTCGTGCTGCTGCTCGCGGTCTTCACCGCCGGCGCGGTCGCCGCCGTCGCGCGCGTGCGCGGCACCGCCGGCACGGCGCGCACGGTGCCGGCCGCGCTCGCCGGCGTCGTCGCCGG
>DASZEJ010000047.1:0-22506 GCA_035940955.1 Solirubrobacteraceae bacterium | reverse complement strand
GAGGGCGAGCAGGACGACGGCGACGAGGACCTCGAGCAGGAGATCCGCGACCACGTCGCCAACAAGATCGGCAAGCTCGCGCGGCCGAAGCGCATCATCTGGGCCGACGATTTGCCGAAGACGCGGTCCGGGAAGATCATGCGGCGGCTGCTGCGCGACATCGCCGAGGGTCGCGAGCTCGGCGACGTGACGACGCTGCGCGACCCGGACGTGATGGAGCAGCTGAAGGGGAAGGTCGCGGAGCGGCAGTCGGGCGAGGAGTAGCGCGCCGGCCGCCCTACTCGTCGCTCAGGCGCTCGGCGATCCTCCCCTTCAGCTGCTCCATCACGTCGGGGTCGCGCAGCGTCGTCACGTCGCCCAGCTCGCGCCCCTCGGCGATGTCGCGCAGCAGCCGCCGCATGATCTTGCCCGAGCGCGTCTTCGGCAGGTCGTCGGCCCAGATGATCCGCTTCGGGCGCGCCAGCTTGCCGATCCGGTCGGCGACGTGGTCGCGGATCGCCTGCTCCATGTCCTCCCCGTCCGAGCGCAGCGTCACGAACGCGACGATCGCCTGCCCGGTGTCCTCGTCGTGCTGGCCGATCACCGCCGCCTCGGCGACGTTCGGGTGCGACACGATCGCCGACTCGACCTCGGCCGTCGAGAGCCGGTGGCCGGAGACGTTGATGACGTCGTCGATGCGCCCGATCACCCAGAAGTAGCCGTCGTCGTCCTGGCGCGCGGCGTCGCCGACCAGGTACGTGTCCGAGCCGAACCGCTTGAAGTACGTCTCGACGAAGCGGTCGTCGTCGCCGTACAGCGTGCGCAGCATCGACGGCCACGGCTGCGTCAGCACGAGCAGCCCCTGCCCCGAGCCCGGCTCCATCTCCTCGCCGGTCGACTCGTCGAGGATCTTCGCCTCGATCCCGGGCAGCGGGATCGTGCACGACCCCGGCTTCGTCTCGGTCAGCCCCGGGAGCGGCGAGATCATGATCGCGCCGGTCTCGGTCTGCCACCAGGTGTCGACGACCGGGCAGCGCCCGCCGCCGATGACCTCGTGGTACCACAGCCACGCCTTCGGGTTGATCGGCTCGCCGACGCTGCCGAGCAGCCGCAGCTTCGACAGGTCGTGCCGCGCCGGGTACTCCTCGCCCCACTTGATGCACGCCCGGATCGCGGTCGGCGCCGTGTAGAAGATCGTGACGCCGTACTTCTCGCACAGCGCCCACCACACGTCCTTGTCCGGGTAGTCGGGCGCGCCCTCGTACATCACCGACGTCGCGCCGTTGGCCAGCGGCCCGTACACGATGTACGAGTGCCCGGTGACCCAGCCGACGTCGGCCGAGCACCAGTAGACGTCCTCGTCGGGCCGCAGGTCGAAGACCCACTCGTGCGTCCACGCCACCTGCGTCAGGTAGCCGCCCGTGGTGTGGAGGATGCCCTTCGGCTTGGCCGTCGAGCCGCTCGAGTAGAGGATGTACATCGGCGCCTCGGCGTCCAGCGGCTCGGCCGGGCACTCGGGCGCGGCGGCCTCCATGACGTCGTGCCACCACACGTCGCGGCCCTCGGTCATCGGCGCGTCGTCGCCGGTGTTGCGCACGACGACCACCTTCTCCAGCGACTCCCCCATGTCGCCGACGACCGCGTCGACCTGCTCCTTCACCGGCGCCGTCCTGCCCTTGCGGCGCGCGCCGTCGGCGCAGACGAGCACCTTCGCCGCGGAGACCTGCATCCGCTCCGCGCACGAGTTGGCGCTGAAGCCGCCGAACACGACGTTGTGGACGGCGCCGATGCGCGTGCACGCGAGCATCGCCACGACGACCTCGGGGATCATCGGCAGGAAGATCCCGACGACGTCGCCCTGCCCGACGCCGAGGTCCTTCAGCGCGTTGGCGAACCGCTGGACGTCGCGGTGCAGGTCCGCGTACGTGACGTCCCGCGTCTCGCCCTCCTCGCCGTGCCAGTGGAACGCCACGCGGTCGCCGCGCCCGGCCTCGACGTGGCGGTCCAGGCAGTTGTAGGAGACGTTCAGCTTCCCGCCGACGAACCACTTGTAGAACGGCGGGTCGGAGTCGTCGAGCACCTTCTCCCAGCGCTCGAACCAGTGCAGCCGCTCGGCCTGCTTCTCCCACCATGCGAGGCGGTCGCGCGCGGCCTCCTCGTAGACGGCCGGGTCGCGGACGACGGCGCGGTCCGAGAAACCGCCCGGCGGCTCGAAGCGCTCGACCTTCTGCAGCTCCTCCAGCCTCGCCGAGAGGTCCTCTTGCGTCCCGGCCATCGTCCGCTCCTTTCCTAGCTCCTCCTGCCGGCGCCGACCAGCGCTTGCCCGTCTTCGGTCTGCTCGGCGCCGAGCCCGGTCTCCGAGCGTACATACAGCTCGTGGAACGTCGCCTCCGCGCGCGCCTCGTCCTGGGTGCGCGAGCTCAGCACGGTCCCGAGCCAGCAGGCGAGGAACCCGAGCGGGATCGAGATGATCCCCGGGTTGGCGAGCGTCCAGCCCTCGCCGAACAGGCCGCCGTCGGCGTCCGCCCCCGGCCAGACCTTCGGGCTCGCGATCACGAGGAAGATCGACGACAGCGTGCCGGTCAGCACGCCGGCGACCGCGCCGGTCGTGTTGAACCGCCGCCACGTCAGCGCCAGCAGCAGCGCCGGGAAGTTGGCGCTCGCGGCCACGGCGAACGCCAGCCCGACCATGAACGAGACGTTCAGCGTCTTGCCGCCGATGATCGCGATGAGGATGGCCAGCGCGCCGATCGCGGCCGCCGCGATCCGGGCGACGGTGACCTCGGAGTTCTCGGTGCTCCGCCCGCGGCGGATGACGTTCGTCCACAGGTCGTGGGCGACCGCGCCGGAGGCCGAGATGACCAGGCCGGCGACCACGGCGAGGATCGTGGCGAACGCGACCGCCGCGATGACCGCGAGGAAGAGGTCGCCGCCGAACGTGCCGTCGCCGCCGCCGAGGTGCTCGGCCAGGTTGGGCGCCGCGAGGTTGGCGCCTGGGCCGGCGGCCTCGACGCCCTCCTCGCCCAGCAGCGCCCGCGCGCCGAAGCCGAGCGCCGTGGTCATGATGTAGAAGGCGCCGATCAGGCCCATGGCCCACATCACCGACGACCGCGCGGCGCGCGCGTTCGGGACGGTGAAGAACCGCATCAGGATGTGCGGGAGGCCGGCGGTGCCGAGCACGAGCGCGAGCCCCAGCGACACCGTGTCGATCGGCGACGTCAGGAACAGGCCGGGCTCGAGGTACTTGTCGCCCTCCGGCGACGCGTCGCGCGCCTCGTTGAACAGGTTGATCGGGTTCCACCCCACCTCGCCGAGCACGAACAGCGTCATCGCGGTGGCGCCCGTCATGAGCAGCACCGCCTTGATGATCTGCACCCACGTCGTGGCGATCATCCCGCCGAAGATCACGTAGGTGAGCATGAAGACGCCGGTGAGGACGATCGCGATGTTGTAGTCCACCCCCGCGAGCGCGTTGAACAGCGCGCCCGCGCCGACCATCTGCGCGATCAGGTAGAAGCCGGCGACCGCCAGCGTCCCCAGCGCTGCGGCCACGCGGGCCGGGCGCTGCTGCAGCCGGAAGGCGAGCACGTCGGCGATCGTGAACTTGCCCGCGTTGCGCATCCGCTCGGCGAGCAGGTAGAGCACGGTCAGGAACGCCACGAGGAACCCGACCGAGTACAGGAACCCGTCGAAGCCGTAGAGGTAGATCAGGCCGGCGATGCCGAGGAACGACGCCGCCGACATGTAGTCGCCGGCGATCGCGAAGCCGTTCTGCGGCCCGCTGATCACGCGGCCCGCGGCCCAGAACGACGTCGCGCTGCGCGTGCGCTTGGAGGCCCAGTACGTGATGCCGAGCGTCAGCGCCAGCACGACGCCGAACATCGCCAGGGCCTCGACGTTGACGTCGGCGAGCGGGATCATCGACCCACCCCCTCGGTCGGCGTCCCGGCCGGCTCGGCGGCCGGCCGGCGCGGCTCGGCGACCCCGCCGCCGGCAGCCGCGACCGCCTGCGCGGCGGCGCGCTCACGCAGCGGGTCGAACTCCCGGTCGGCCTTGCGCAGGTACAGCCAGCCGAGCACCCACGTCATGAGGAACTGCGTCAGCGCCAGCGCGTAGCCGACGGTGAAGCCCTCGTAGATCGACTCGCCCATGAACCCTGGCGCGTAGCCGCACAGGACGATGAAGCCGAGGTACCAGACGAGGAAGAACGCGGTCGCCGGCAGGATGAACCGGCGCTGCTTGCGGACCAGCTCCTGGAACTCGGGGGATCGCTCCGCCGCCTCCCAGTCGACGTTTGCCATCAGGCCCCTCCCTTTGCGATGAAGGTCACAAGACGGCTACCCGCGGCGCGGCGGGCGCGAACGGTCAGCGACGCTTCTTGCGCTTGCGGCGAGCCGCGCCCGGCGCGTAGCCCTCGTCGCCCGGCTCCAGCTCGCGCTCGGGCTCGCGCTCGGGGGCCGTGTCGTCCCGGTGCTCGGCGCGCAGCGCGTCGCGGCGCTCGCGCAGCTGCTGCTGGGTCGGCCAGGGCTCGGCGCGCCCGGTCGCCCACGCGGGCGGGGCGCCGCCGGGGTACCGGCCGGCGATGAGCAGGCCGAGGAACACGAGCCAGATCGACCGGACGAGCAGCGGCCGGTCGAGCGGGAACAGGACGAGGACGCCGATGAGGATCCCGAGGATCCCCATGAAGCGGGTGAGCAGGCCCACGCGCATCGCGTTGAGCGCGGTGAGCACGAAGGCCAGCGCGAGGGCCAGCGCGCCGAAGATCTCGAGCGTCCGCGCGGCGCCCGCCGCGCCGTCGCGGCCGAGCTCCTTCGCGGCGGCCGGCGTGCGCTCCTTCGCGTCGGCGAAGTCGGCGAACTGGAGCCACGTCGCGATCTCCCCGATCGCGTGGGCCAGCGGGTAGATCGCGATCGCCGCGGCGACCGACCAGCCGACCGTGCGGCCGATCTGCGGGTTGCGGGCGCGCGAGGCGCGGAAGAGGTAGGTCAGCGCGCCGAGCGCCGCGAGCGCGCCGAGCGAGACCAGCAGCGTGCCGGCGGTCAGCATCCCGGCCTGGTCGCCCAGCTCGTCGGCCTGGCGCACGACGAGGCTCGGCTCCGCGGCCGTGCGGCCGGCGGCGGCGGCGCCGAGCGACTGGGGCAGGCTGACGAAGCCGTCGCCCTCGTCCGGGCCGCTGCGCCCGGCGGCGTTCAGCAGGATGCCGCCCGCGATGCTCGCGAGCGCACCGGCGAACGCGGCCGCCGCCGCGCGCGGGCGCCACTGGGCCTCCCAGGCCAGCGTCTCCTCGACGGTGCTCACCGGCGCGACGTCTCGCCTTCGCCCGGCCTCGTGCGCTGGCCGGCGCCGAGCGCGCGGCGCGGCGGGACCCAGTCGAGGTCCTCGCGCTCGACGGCGCGCGAGACGCGGTCGCCCGCGGCGAGCAGCAGGTCGAGGGCCGGGGCGACGACGGCGAGCGCCGCCTCCACGCGGCGCCGCCACGCCAGCTGGGTCGGTGATGGCTGCGCCATGGGCGCCGAAGTGTAAGACTCGCGAACCGGGATGCAGGTCCGCGAGGTCATGACGGAGTCGGTCGTCACCGCGCCCCCGGACTGCCCGGTGGGGACGGTCGCCGAGCTGATGCGCGAGCGGAACGTCGGGTCGGTGGTGCTGGTCGACGCCGCGGGCGCCCCGGTCGCCTTCGTCACCGACCGCGACCTGGCGATCGGCGTGCTGGCGGACGGCCGCGACGCCAGCGACCCCGCGGAGGCGCACGCCTCGTCGCCGGTCGTCACCGCCGAGCCGGGGATGGACGTCCAGCAGGCCGCCGACCTCATGGTCAGCCACGGCATCCGCCGCCTGCCGGTCATCGACGGCGAGCGCATCGTCGGCATCCTCACGCTCGACGACCTCGCCGCGCGCACGGGCGACGTCGGGATCGCGCAGGCGATCGCCTCCGAGATCACCCGGGCGCAGATGCCGGACTTCTACTTCTTCCAGCGCGGCGGCTGATGGCGCGCGTCGCCGTGTACGGCGCCACCGGCTACACCGGCCGGCTGGTGGCGGCCGAGCTGCGCGACCGTGGCGTCGACGCGGTGCTGTGCGGGCGCAGCGGGGGCAAGCTCCGGCGGCTCGCCGGCGAGCTGGGCGTCGACTGGCCGGTGCGGGCGGCCGCGATCGACGACCCGCCGGCGCTGCGCAAGGCGCTGGCCGGCGCAGACGCGGTCATCAGCTGCGCCGGGCCGTTCACGTTCTACGGCGCGCCGGTGATCGAGGCGGCGCTCGACGTGGGCGCGCACTACGTCGACACGACCGGCGAGCAGCCGTACATCCGGCGCGTGTACGAGCACCTCGACGCGCCGGCGCGGCGCGCCGGGTGCGCGGTGATCCCCGCCGTCGGGTTCGACTACCTACCCGGCGACCTGACCGCGGCGCTCGCCGCGCGCGGGTACGGCGCGCTCGACGAGCTGGCCATCGCGTACGCGGTGCAGGGGTTCGGGATGAGCCGCGGCACGCTGCGGTCTGGGCTGGAGATGCTGAGCAGCGACGACGTCGACTACGCCGAGGGAGCGTGGCGGCCCGGCCCGCGGATGACTCCGCGCGAGACGTTCGCGTTCCCGGAGCCGATCGGGGAGCAGCCGGTCGTGCGCTACCCGGGCGGCGAGATCGTCACCGTGCCGCGCCACGTCTCGACCCGGAGCATCCACTACCGGTGGACGGCGTCGACCTTCGCGCCCCACCCGGCGCTGGCGCCCGCGATGCCGGTCGCGATGCCGGTGCTGCGAGCGCTGCTGTCGACGCCGCTGCGCGACCTGGCCGAGGCGCAGATCGACCGGCTGCCGGAGGGGCCGTCGGAGGAGGCGCGCCGTGCGGCCCGGTGGACGATCGTCGCCGAGGCGCGCCGCGGAGGCGACGCGGTCGGCCGGGCGGTGACGTCGGGGCCGGACATGTACGGGCTGACGGCGGTGATCGCGGTGCACGCGGCGCAGCTGCTCGCGGCGGAGGGGTTCGACCGCGCGGGCGCGCTCGCGCCGGCGCAGGCGTTCGACGCGGAGGACTTCCTGCGCTTCCTCGAGCCCCACGGCGTGACGTTCGGGGTGGAGGACCTCGAGCGGTCGCCGGCGACGGCGGGCTGAGGCGCCGGGAGCGGCGGGGCGGACGGCCGGCGCGCGGCCTCTCAGGCGAGGGCGCCGGCCGCCTCGCGCGACGCCGGCCGCGCGCGGCCTCTCAGGCGAGGGCGCCGGCCGCCTCGCGCCAGTCCGCGAACGCGCGGGCGTGCGGCACGAGGCGGAGCACCGGCTCGCCGCGGCCGACGACGCCGATCGGCACGGCGAGGCCGCGCAGGTCGGCGCGGGCGAGCGGCAGCGTGGCGAGCCCTCCGTAGTCGGCGAAGAACGCGCGGGCGTCGCGGCGGGCGCGCTCGACGCGCTCCGCGCCGGCGCAGTCGCCGAGCCAGCGCGCGACGGCCTCCTCCGGACCGCCTTCGCGCAGCGCCTCCTCCAGCGCGAGGCGCTCGGCCGACAGCGCCTCGGTCGCCTCGGGCGTGAACTGGTGCAGCGGCGGGTCGATCAGGACCGCGGCGCGGGCGGCGCCCGAGTGGCGAAGGAGGACGTCGAGGACGACGAGCGCGCCGAAGTCGGCGCCGACGAGGAGGGCGGGCGCGGCGTCGAGCGCGGTGAGGAGGCGGGCGAGGTCCTCGGCCTGCTCGTTGACCGTCGTTCGCGTGTACGGCTCCGGGGCGGTCGAGGCGCCGTAGCCGCGGCGGTCGTAGGCGATGACGCGGCCGGGGAGCGCTCCGGCGTCCGCCCAGTCCGCCGCCGACGACGCCATGCCGTGGACGAGCACGGTCGCCGGGCCCTCGCCGTGCTCGGCGTAGGCGAGGTCGAGGCCCGCGACGGTGACGGCCGGCATGGGCGGAGTGTGTCAGTCGAGCGGCGCTCCGCTCGGGCTCGTCGCTGCGACCGGCGGCGTCGTCGACGGCTCGGCGAGGGCAGGGTGGTTCGTTCCGTCGCGGAGCCCCCACAACCCGACACTCGCGGCGGCCGTCGAGGACGTGTGGCGGATTGGGGGTGCTATAGACCCCAAATCCGACACGCCCCCCGCGAAAGCGCGACGAGTGGCGAGTTGTGGGGGCTCAGGCGCTTCCCCTCCCTCGCTGCCTGCCGTAGGGACCCCGTCCCGCGCGACGACCGGTCAGAGACGTCACCGCCGCAGCACCCGCGGCGCGCGCAGCTTCCACCGAAGCGGCGCCGTCAGGCTCGGCCGGCCGACCATCGGCCCCGTCTCCTCCCAGCCCTCGCCGCGCGGCTCCCACAGCGCGTTCGGGCTCGGCGCCGGCTCGCGGCCGGTCAGGTACCAGCGGTGCACGAGGCGCAGGACCGCGTCGCCCGCCGGCGGCGCGATCCGCCACAGCAGCTCGATCGCCTTGCCCTCCGCGCCGATCGTCACCTCCGCGCGCGGGCGGGCGGCGAGCTCGACGAGCCCGCGGGCCATGACGTGCGGCCGGTAGCCCTCGGGCGGGAGCCGCGGCTGCATGCCGGTCCCGCTGGACGCGTGGCGCCAGAACGGGGTGTCGACCGCGCCGGGGTTCAGCATCGCGACGCGCACCGGGCTGCCCTGGGCGCGCAGCTCGATCCGCAGCGAGTTGACGAACCCGCGCAGCGCGTGCTTCGACGCGGCGTAGGAGGAGAAGGTCGGGAGCGGCACCTTCGTCATCAGCGAGCCGGTCACGACGAGCACCCCGCCGGAGCGCTCGAGCACCGGCAGCGTCGCCCGGATGACGTTGACCGCGCCGAGGAATGTGACCTCCACGCAGCGGTCGAAGTCCTGCTTGCTGACCTCGGTGAACGGGCCGAAGAGCGGCGCCGCGTGGTTGACCGCGACGACGTCCAGCCCGCCCAGCTCTGCCTCCGCCCGCTCGACCGCCGCGTCGACCTGCGGCTGCACGCTCACGTCGCACGGCAGCACGACCGCCCGCCGCCCGCGCCCGCGCACGAGCTGGGCCGCGGCCTCCAGCCCGCCGGGATGCCGCGCGACCAGCGCGACGTCGGCCCCGGCCTCGGCGAACGCCCGCGCCGCGGCGAGCCCCACGCCGCTCGACGCGCCCGTCAGCAGGACCCGCTTGCCGTCCACGCCGCGCCGCTACCCGCGGGGGACCGGCGAGTACCCTGCGTTGGCATGGAGGGCTTCGGAGGACTGTTCGGCGACCCGGACGAGCTGCAGCGCCGCATGGCGGAGTTCGCCGAGCAGATGCAGGGTCAGCAGCGGCTCGCGTGGGCCGACAACGCCATCCGCCTCGCCGTCGAGATGACGGTCGCGGCGGTCAACCGCGTGAACGTCCAGGGCACGCCCGAGCAGCAGGCCCAGCAGATCCGTTCCGTGATGGCGACGGTCTTCCCCGAGGCCGTGACCCTCGTGCGCGAGGCGCGCGAGGGCCTGCAGTAGCCGCTGCAGCGGTGTCAGAGCGCCTCGCGCGCAATCCTCCAGGGTTCGTGCCCGCGTATGCGCCTCGTCACCGTCTCCGCCCTCACAGCGCTCGCCGCGCTGGCCGCGACGGCCCCGCCGGCCGCCGCAACGCTCGCGTTCCAGCGGGCGGCGACCGGCGAGATCGTCGTCGCGAACGACGACGGCTCGTCGCCCCGCGTGATCGCGCGCGGTCAGTTCCCGGTCGTCTCGCCCGACGGCCGCAGGGTCGCGTTCCTCGCGGCCACCAGCGGCGTCCGGGGACGGATCCGGGTGATCGGGGTGCACGGCGGCCGGCCGTGGACCGCGGTGCGTCGCGGCGTGGTGGTTCGCGCCCGCGCGGCGATCTGGTCGCCGGGCGGCAGGCGCCTCGTCGCCGCCGCCGATCGCGGCGCCGACGGCTACGTGGTCTCTGCGCTGACGCGCCGCCGGCGCCCGATCCGCTTCGCCGGCGACTTCTCCGGCGCGACGTTCTCGCCGGACGGTCGCACGCTCGTCGTCCAGCGGCTCAGCATCTCCTTCATGCGGGCCGATCTCGTCGCGATCGACCTGCGCGGGCACCGCCGGCGCACGGTGCGTGGCCGCTCGCTGCCGGTGTGGGGCGCCGGCGGCGTCGCCTGGCGCAACGCCGACGCGACCTACAAGGATCCCGGGACGTTCGCGGCGATCGCGGTGAGCCGCACGCTGACCGGGCCGGCGCGCGAGGTCCTGCGCGGCGGTCCGGCACTCGACGCGCCGGTCGCATGGTCGGCCGACGGCTCCCGGCTGCTCGTGGCCGACGGGCAGTCGGGACAGATGCAGGCGCTCATCCTCAAGCCGAGCACCGGCGCCAGCCAGACGCTCCCTGCGGCGTTCGCGAGCAGCACCGACGCACCCGCCATCGCGGCGCTGTCGCGCGATGGCCAGCTGGTCCTCGGCGAGGCGGGCGGCGACGTGATCACGGAGGACCTGTCGGGCGCGATCACGGTATTGGCCGCGGGCGCGACGACGCCGACGTGGTCGCGGTGAGCACCGCGCCGGCCTGAGGCCGGGTCGCGTCGTCTCCCAGACGCCTCGTCGCCGGCGACCACGGTGGCGGTCGCCGCCGCGCAGCCCCTACGCCGCCCGCAGCTGGCGCCGCGAGCGCCGCTTGGCCTCCAGCGCGGCCGCGTCGGCCCGCGACAGCAGGTGCTCGGTCGTCCAGCCCTCGTCGGGGAACACCGCGAAGCCGACGCTGACGCCGAGCAGGTCGAGGCCGCCGACCGCGGTCTCGACGCCCAGCTCCAGGCGCTCGGCGAGCTGCTCGGCGTCCTCCCACCCCATCTCGGGCGCCAGGACGCAGAACTCGTCGCCGCCCAGCCGCACGACCGTGTCCTGGTCGCGCACCGCCTTCTCGAGCGAGCGCGCGATCTCGCGCAGGATCTCGTCGCCCGCCGCGTGGCCGAAGCGGTCGTTGACCTGCTTGAAGCCGTCGAGGTCCAGCGCGAACACCGTGAACCGCCGGCTGTGGCGGCGGTGGCGCGCGATCTCGTAGGCCAGGCGGTCGGTCAGCAGGCGGCGGTTGCCCAGGCCGGTCAGCGGGTCCTGCTGGGAGATGAGCCGCAGCCCCGCCTGGCGCGCCTCGACCCGCAGCGCCACGAGCAGCGCGGCGACCCCGGCGGGAACGCAGAAGAAGAGCCCCGCGGCGCCGAACCGCGCCCCCGCGAGCACGAGCAGCGCCGCGGCGGCGGTGGCGACGCCCGCGGGCAGGGCGAGCCGCGGCGGGATCGCGCGCAGGCCGCGGACGGTCGACATGGCCTCACTTCTACGCGATGCCCCGGACGCCTTCGCGGTCCGCGCGCCCCGCCGCCACCACCTCCTTGAACGAGCGGAAGCGGAAGATGAAGAACAGCGCGGCGAAGCCGACGGCCAGGGACGTCGCCGCGATCGCGATCTGCTGGCCGACCGAGTACGCCGCGACGGTCGCCCCCGTGGCCGTCCCGGCGAAGACCTTGACCAGCAGCGCCTGCTGCACGCCCGCGCCCCCGGGCGTGAACGGCACGACCGCCGCGACCGCGTTGACGCCGAGCACGAGCAGCACGTTGCGCACCGAGCCCCCGACGTTGAACGCCTCCAGCAGGAACCAGAACGCGGTGAACCGGAAGAGCCACCCCGCGAACTGCACGAGCCACACCTCGCGCAGGTAGCGCCGCCTGTCCCACAGGATCGTCAGCCCCTGGCGCACCCGCGCCCAGAACGCCTTCACGCGCCTCGAGAGCAGGGCGAAGCCGACGAGCGTCGCCAGCGCCAGCACCGTCAGCACGAACAGCGTGAAGCGCGGGTGCGAGGCGAAGAACTGCAGGTCGAACGCCGGGATCTCGCTGAAGTCCGGCGGCTTGGGGAACACGCCCTGCGTGAACGCGAACGTGAGGATGAACACCGCCATCGTCGCGTCGAAGACGTTCTCCACGACCATCGCCGACCCGACCGCCGGGTAGCTCGAGTTCGGCACCGACGTCTTCGTCAGGAACAGCTTGACGACGTCGCCGCCGCGCGCCGGCACGACGCCGTTGAACCCGTACGCGGCGATGTACGCGCCCCACACCCGGCGGTACTGGATCCGCTCCGCGGGATAGGCCGCCCGCAGCACGTTGAAGAACGCCCGCGCGCGCAGCGACAGGTAGGCGACGAACGCCGCCAGCCCGAGCACGAGCGGCACGAACTGGATGCTCGCCACGCTGGAGGCGAAGTCGCCGACCGCGTTCGCGAACGACTCGACGCTGTCGCCCAGGGAGGCGAGCGGGGTCACGCCGCAGTGAGGATCGCGCGGACGGTGGCCTCGGTGTCGTCGACCATCGGGTGGTGCCCGCAGCCGGGGAGCAGCAGGTGGCGCGCCTGCGGCAGCGCCGCGCGCGCCCGCTCGGCCTGGCGCGGGAGCAGCAGCTTGTCCCGGTCGCCCCACGCGACGGTCGCCGGCGGCGCGACCGCAGCCCCGCCCGTGAAGTGGCCCTCGTGGAGCGCCTCGAGCGTCGCGTCGAAGCCCGGCGCGGCCGCGTACCCCCGCGCCAGCGCGAGCGTCAGCTCGGGCGAGAGCCGGTCGGCGTGCTCGAAGGACTGCCGGTTGATTGCCCGCCGCAGCGCCGGGTCGTTCGCGACGGCCTCGAAGCGCCGGCCGAGCAGCCGCACCGACAGGCGCGTGGTGCGCAGCGACGCCTTGCAGTACGCCCGCTCCCACCGGTTCCAGAACCCGGCGGGGCACACGGCGCACGTGCTCAGCGCCCGCCCGGCCTTGCTCAGCTCCAGCGCGATCCAGCCGCCCATCGAGTAGCCCGCGACGTGCGCGCGCCCCAGCCCCAGCTCGTCCAGGAAGCGCCCGACGGCGTCCGCGAGCCGCGCCGGCGTCGGGTGGTCCACGCTCGCCGGCGAGTCGCCGAACCCCGGCAGGTCGATCGCGATGACCTCCCGCTCGCGCGCGAGCGCCGGCACGACCGGCTCCCACACCCGGCGGGACGTGCCGAAGCCGTGGATGAGGATCAGCGGCTCGCCGCTCCCGGTCCGGTCGTGGGCGAGGGTCATGGCCCCACAGTAGAAAGCGCCCTCATCGGGGAGGGCGCTTAGGTGATGCTCGACACCCGTGGGAACGGGTGTGTGACGGTCGATGGGCCGTCCGCGAGGCGAAAGGCCTATGTCCGTGCCTCCACTTGTACCACTCGTGGCGCGCCTGTCAAGGTTCTCTGTGCGGTCGTCAGCGCAGGCGGACGATCCGGTCGTCGCCGCGCCGCGGCGACCCGCGCCCGTCGCGGTTGGACGTCGCGACCCAGAGCGACCCGTCGGGCGCCACGACGACCGTGCGCAGGCGCCCGTAGCGCCCGTGGAGCAGGCGCCGCGGGCGCAGCGTGCGGGTGCCGCGCAGGGGGACGCGCCACAGCGCCTCGCCGCGCAGCGCGGCGACGTACAGCGAGCTGCCGCGGATCGCGGCGCCGCTGGGCGACGCCTCGCCGGTCGACCACGTCCGCTTCGGGTTGGTGAAGCGCCCGCCCTGCGTGTCGCCGCGCCCCTCGACCGCCGGCCAGCCGTAGTTGCGCCCGCGCCGGATGAGGTTCACCTCGTCGACCCGGTTCTGGCCGAACTCGGTCGCCCACAGGCGCCCGGCGCGGTCGAACGCGAGGCCCTGCACGTTCCGGTGCCCGAGCGACCACACGAGCGAGCCGCGGAACGGGTTGTCGCGCGGCACGCTGCCGTCGGGGTTCAGGCGCAGGATCTTCCCGCCCTCCGAGTCCAGGCGCTGCGCGCGCGAGCGGTCCCCCGCGTCGCCGGTGCCGGCGTAGAGCTTGCCGTCGGGACCGAAGACGAGCCGCCCGCCGTTGTGGTGCTGGCCCCGCGGGATGCCGGTGAACAGCGGGCGCACGCGGCCGCCGAGGCGGAAGCGGACGATCCGGTTCTCGCTCGCGGTCGTGTAGTAGGCGTAGACGAACCGGTCGCGGCGGTAGCTCGGCGAAACCGCGAGCCCGAGCAGCCCGCCCTCGGAGTCGGTGCCGGTGGAGACGTCGAGGCGCATCACGACCCGCTTGCGGCCGGTGCGCCGCGAGATGCGGACGATCGTGCCGCGGTCGCGCTGGGCGACGAGCGCGTCGCCGCCCGGGAGGAACGCGATCCCCCACGGCACGTCGAGGTTCGTGGCGACCGTCCGCGACGGCCGCTGGGCGGAGCGCTCCGCCGGCTCGGCCCCGCAGGCGGCGAGCAGCAGGGCGGCGAGGACGGCCGGGGCGGCGCGGCGCATGCCCTCCCCGACACCACGGCGCCGCGAAAGTCACGGTTCGCTACAACGCGCCGCATGAGCGACTACACGCGGATCAACCTCGTCGACGACGTGGAGGACATGGCGCAGCGGTTCGGGATGGCGCCGAACGCCGAGGCGCGCTTCGCGCGGTCGACGCTCGGCCTGGAGCAGTCCGGCCTGTCGCTGCTCGGCCTGTCGCCCGGCTACCGCCTGCCGTTCGGCCACCGCCACGGCGAGCAGGAGGAGGTCTACGTCGTGCTCGAGGGCAGCGCGCGCGTGAAGGTCGAGGACGAGGTCGTGGAGCTGCGCGCGCTCGACGCCATCCGCGTCCCGGGCCGCCTCGCGCGCGGGATGGAGGCTGGCCCCGACGGCGCCCGGCTCCTCGCGTTCGGCGCGCCGAACACGGAGAACAAGGACGTCGAGCTGATGCCGGGGTGGTGGAGCGACTGACCCGGGCGGGTAGAGCCGGGCCGTGCGCCGCCCCGCTCTGCTCCTGTGCCTCGCGCTGCTCGCCGCGCTGACGCTGAGCGCGTGCGGCGGCGACGAGGTCGACCAGCTCCGCGACCGGGCCGAGGACGTCCGCCAGGACGTCGAGCGGCGGATCGACGAGGCGCGCCGGAAGTTCGAGGAGCGCCGCGAGCGGTTCGGGCGGCGCATCCGAGAGGTGCTCGGGGACCTGGAGAAGGTCTTCGAGCAGCCGGAGCAGACGTCGCCGAAGGTGCGGTCGCGCGGGCGCAGCGAGCCGCAGACGATCGACGCCTTCCTCACGGACCTGCTGCAGGACGTCGACCGCTACTGGACCCGGACGCTCGCCACCGCCGGGCTGCCCGAGCCGCGGGTCCGCTACCACTGGGTCGCGCCGGGGGCGATCGCGCTGACCGGCTGCGGCGAGCAGGCCGACGACCGCGCCGCGTTCTACTGCCCGGCCGACGACACGATCTACGTCGCGCAGGTGTTCGCGGCGGACCTGTACCGCGGCGTCCTGCGCGGCCTGCCGGGCGAGAGCACCGGCTACGGCCGCGCGGCGGGCGACTTCGCGGTCGCCTACGTCGTCGCCCACGAGTACGCGCACAATCTCCAGCAGGAGCTGGGCGTGTTCGACAACCGCGAGACGCCGAGCGCCAAGCCCTACGAGCTGCAGGCCGACTGCATGGCGGGGACGTGGGCGTACTCGGTCTACGCCGCCGGCGAGCTCGACCCGGGCGACCTGACCGAGGCGACCAACGCGGCGCTCGCCGTCGGCGACTTCGACTACGGCAACGCCCAGCACCACGGCACGCCGGCCGAGCGGCGCGACGCGCTGCTGGCCGGCTTCCGCAGCGGCGACCCGGCGACGTGCGGCCAGTTCGTGCCGGCGGTCTAGAGCTCCGCGGCGGCCGGCACGTCGGCGGGCACGGCGACGCGCACCCCGGCCATCAGCGGACGACGAGCGTCTGCCCCATCGACGTGGGGTGGATGAGGCACGTGAGCCGGTACGTCCCGCGCCGGCGCGGGGTGAACGTGTAGGTGCCGCGGACGAGGCCGCTGTAGAGCGACGAGAAGCCGAGCGGCCCGTTGGCGACCGTGACGGTGTGGGGCGCGAAGCCGCGGATCGTCCACGTGACCGGCCGCCCGACCCGGGCGGCGACGCGCCCGATCGCGAAGCCCTGGTCGCCGATGAGCAGCGGGCGCGCCCCGACCCGCCGCGGGCGCATCGGCGGGGGCGGGGCGAGCTGCGGGACGCGCAGAGCGTGGTTCGGGGTCGGGTCGAAGCGCTCCGGGCGGCTCACCTCCCGGACGTCGGCCGGCATCGGCGCACAGGGCGTCACCGCGTCGTCGCGCACGACGTGCAGCACCCAGAAGCCCATCGCGGCGACGTGCAGGTTCGCGTTGTCGTGCACCGCCCGCCGGTGCAGCACCTCCCCGGCACTGATCGGGATCCCCTCGTCGGAGCGGAAGGTCCCGTTGGCGATCGGCCCGGGCTCGTGGAGGATCGGGCGGATCGTGTTGTAGATGTGGTCGGGCGTGCCGTAGTAGGCCTGCGCGTCGGCGAGCCGGCGCCCGCAGGTGACGCTGTCGAGGGTGTGGTGCTTGGCGCCGCCGTGCTGGTGGGAGGTGGCGTACAGGATCCGGCCCTTGAAGCCGTCCGGGACCGTCCACGACGACTCGTTCACGTACTCGGCGCCCGGCCCGCCGCCGCCCGGCACGTCGTAAGCCATCCCGTTCGAGAGCCGGCTGCAGTCGCCGACGACGACGGGCGACACCGGCTCGCGCGGCTCCTCCGTGTACCACAGGCGCGTGCGCACGAACACCCGCTTGGGCCGCCTCACGTGGTTCATCACCATCGCCGTCAGCCGCCACTCGGGCGCGGTGCCCTGCGCGGTGCGGTTCGTGATCCCGTAGCGGGCGCGCGCCGCGGGCGGCGTGAAGCGCCCGAACTGCCCGTCGGGGTGCTCCTCCCCCCGGCCGAAGATGAACCCGAACGGCCCCCAGCAGCTGCCCGGCGCCTGGTCGACCCGCCCGGGCGCGAAGAAGACGAAGTGGTGGATCATGAACCGCGCGTTGTCGAGCGGCCTGGCGTCGGGGTCCTTCGAGTCGACGAGCACCTGCTCCTCGACGCCGGTGATGTAGCCGGGGCGGGCGGGCGCCTGACGCCCGTCGGGCCGCAGCACGAGGTTGTGCGTGTCGTGCACGTACGGGGCCGTCCGGATCGCGGGCGAGTACAGCGTCAGCAGCCGCTCGCCGGCCGCGGCCTGCGCGGGAAGCGCGAGCAGGGCGACCGCGACGAAGAGGAGTGCGCGTCCGTGCACTCAGGCGATTATGCAGAACACCAGCGCCAGAACCACCGCGAACGCGCCGAGCAGCGCGGCGGGCGCGGTCGGGCGGCGCGACGCCGCGACGGCCGCGGCCCCGAAGGCGAACGGCAGCGCGCTCCAGTACGCGACGCACGTGAAGAGCGCCGTGAGCGCGAACGAGGCGGCGAGGATCCCGTGCGCGCGCGGGTCGACGCGCGGCAGGACGGCGAGCAGCAGCACCGCGGCGACCGCGATGCCGAACGCGGAGAGGACGAGCGTCCCGGCGGGCTCGGCGTCGTTGGCGAAGAGCTCGGCGACGACGATCAGGAGCGCCGTGGCGCCGAGGAGGCGGGGCGAGGATCCGGCAGCGCGGTCGGCGGAGGCGGGCACCGACGCCTGACGCTAGTGCGCCGGACCGGAGAGCGGCCGGTGAGCGATCGCCTGGAAGGCGGCCTCGCTCTCGGCGAGCACCGGCCGCCACAGCTCAGCCTCCTCGTTCGTCGGCACGCCGAACTCCTCCACCAGCAGCCGGATGACCGCTTCGAGCGGAACGCGTCCGGTCGGGAAGTGCAGGCGTCCGACCTCGACCCCCGGTACGGCGGTGAGGCGACCGTTGAGCTGGAGATGGCCCGGCGGATGAGCGCCAGACGCACTGCGCAGGTAGTCGTAGCGGACGATCCAGGCCTTGCCGACCTCGTCGGCCTGGTACTGGCAGCTCGACTCGACGACCTTCAGCCGCCGGCCCTCGTCCGTGTCGAACAGGCGCAGGCTCACCGCGACCCGGAGGTACCGCCCGTCGAGCAGCCGCAGCGGCGCGGTGGGACCGGCGACCGAGGCCAGCACGGCCCGGTCACGCCGGCGCTCGAGGAAGTGCAGCCGCAGGCCGGCGGACGGGTGCGCGACCGTCAGCGCCAGGAGCCGGCTCGCGAGCAGGCGGAAGGCGTGCAGCGAGTTCTCGTCGCCGGCCATGTAGCGCGCGGTCAGATCGCGGACCTCGCCGCGGAGGCGCGCTGGCCGGTCGTCAGCCAGCGTTCGCCGGCGGCCCGTCGATCAGGTCGGCCAGGATCAGCAGGTCCGAGACGTCCCAGTCCGGCTCGATGCGGCCCGCCGCGTGGCGGCTGAGCAGCTCGTCGCCGCTGACGCCCACGCGCGCGCGAGCAGCGGCGTCGATCACCACACGGAGCTCGGCGGCCGTGTACTCGACGGTCGTCGCGGTCTCGACCATGGTGCGCGTCACCTTAGCGGCGACCAACGACGGACCGTGGACGGCTACGCCGCCGCGAGCGCGGCGAGCACCTCGTCGTCGTGCGTCTTCGGCGACGCCTTCGGGATGACGTGGCGCACGACGCCCTCCTCGTCGACGAGGAAGGTCGCGCGCTGCGCGCCCCAGTACGTGCGGCCGTACATCGTCTTCTCGACCCAGACGCCGTAGCGCTCGCAGACGGCGTGGTCGGCGTCGGCGAGCAGCGTGAAGTTCAGCGACTGGCCCGAGTGGAACTTCTTGATCGCCTCGACGGGGTCGGGCGAGACGCCGAGCACCGTCGCGCCGGCGGCCTCGTACTCGTCCGCGCGGTCGCGGATGCCGCACGCCTGCGTCGTGCAACCCGGCGTGTCGGCCTTGGGGTAGAAGTAGAGGACGACCCGGCGCCCCCGGAGGTCGCCGAGGCGGACGGTGGCGCCGTCCTGGTCGGGCAGTTCGAAGTCGGGGGCCACGTCGCCGCTCTGGATCATCACGGCGCAGGCTATCCCTCGCCGCCGCGGAGGACACCGGCGAATCGGCGCGCGAGGCGCTTGGGCGTGGGGGCGAGCCGTCTCCGACACAGTCCGATCGCGCTAGCGGTACGCACGGCCGCGCGGGAGCACCCGCAGCACGACTACGACGCGACGCTCCGGTTGCAGTGTCAGCAGCACTCGCCAGTCGCCGACCCGCAGCCGTGCCTCCGGCCGCCCGGTGAGCGTCCGAAGTCCGGTGCTCGTCGAGGGATCAGCGGCCAGGGCGGTCAGCGCGTCGGTGACGCGCCGTTGGATCTGCGGGTCCAGTCGCCGCAGGTCGCGCTGCGCCGAGCGCGTCACCTCCAGGCGCCAGGGCGCGGCGTTCACTCAGACTCGCGCAGAGCGTCCTCGAGCGAAATCGTTCGTCCGGCGGCGACGTCTCCGCGCGCCTCGGCGATCGCGGCTTCGTCCTCCGCGGTCACGGGCTCGTCGTCGGCGGGCGCGTCGCGGAAGGCGACGACCAGCGGGTCGTCACGGAGGTCCAGCAAGCGGAGGGCTTGGCTGGCCTCCTCCTCGGAGAGCGCCTCGATGCGCTCGCGCAACTGCTCCTTGGCGGTCATCGCAACGAGAAGGTATCGCGAAGCGGTGTCGCGACGTGCGGTCGGCGCGCGCCGAAGCGGCGTCCTCAAGGGGTCCCTTGCCGCGATGGATTAACCGTCAAACGCCGAGCGGCAGGGTGACAATCAGTGTCGTAACGCTGTCACCCTGCCACCGCAGCGCGCGGGCGCCCGGTTACGGGCACTTCTTGAGTCCGCCCGTGGACGTGTCCTTGTTCTGCCCCGGCGCGCACTTCCCGGTCGGGGTCGTGTCGGGGTTGCCCCTGCCCGGCCTTCGTCGATCGCCGCCGATGCGACGCCGCTCAGCGCCAGGGCCATCGCCGCCGCCAGCAGCGTGATGCGCTTCCTCATTCGCTTTTCACCTCCTCCCCTCGTTCACCTCGCGACCGACCGTCGCACAGTGAACGCGCGTGAGTCAAAGCGCTTGGCGCGCTGAGCGACCCTTCACTTAGATGATCGACGTGACAGTTTGTGTCACTTCAGCAGTCGCGACAGCCGGCGGTCCTTGAGCACCTTGCCGCCGGTCTGCTCGGCCGGGCAGTAGCACATGACGTAGTCCTCGTAGTGGACCGCCTCGATCGTCGCGCCGCAGCGCGGGCAGGGCTCGCCCTGGTGGCGATGGACCTGCAGCGGGAGCGGGAGCTTGTCGGGGATCGGCAGCTCGACGACGCGCTCGTAGTGCTCCAGGGCGCCGCCGAGGACGGACACCATCGCCGAGCGCAGCTCCGCCGCCTCGTCCTCGCTCAGGTCGTCGCCGCGCTTGAACGGCGAGAGGCGCGCCGTCCAGAGGATCTCGTCGACCCACGACCGGCCGATGCCCGCGATGACCCGCTGGTCGCGCAGCAGCGAGTGCAGCGGCCGGGCGGCGTCGAGCAGCGGGCGCAGGTCGGCGGGCGGGTCGGGCCATGCCTCCGGCCCGAGCGTCGCGACCGCGTCGTCGCCCGCCACCGCGTCCGCGCCCCGCAGCACCTTCACCCACGCCGCCTGCTTGGTCCCGAACTCGCGCAGGCGCAGCTCGCGCCCGTCGGCCAGCCGCAGCAGCAGCCGCGACGTCCGGTCGCGCAGCGACGCGCGCTTGTCGTAGAGCTGCAGCCGCCCCGCGCTCATCAGGTGCAAGAGGACGTGCAGGTCGCCGGCGACGTCCACGACGACGTGCTTGCCGACCCGCCGCACGTCGGCGATCGCGCGCCCCTCGAGCGCGTGCAGCGGCGGGTCGAAGGTCTTGAGCGCGTTGATCCCGGGGGCCAGCGCCGACTCGATCTCCACCCCGCGCACCGCCGCGGCGAGGCGCCGAGCGGTGATCTCGACCTCCGGAAGCTCCGGCATCCCGACAGGACTCTACGAAGAGAGCGAATGGATCCGCGCCTGTCGGGAAGGCCCAACGGGACCCGAAAGCGACAAGCAGAGAGGAGGACCGATGGCGACGACGTTCACGCCACCGATCGACCTCTACGCGGAGTCCACGGAGGGCTTCGGGGAGGACCACCACGACGATCCGCCGCGGCGGAGCCCGTCCGACCGGCGTCCGCCGGTCAACGGCGACCGCGACGAGCCCGCGATCGAGACCAGCCGCGCCGGGCTCGAGCGCGTGCTCGGCTGGTAGCACCGCGCGCAGCGAGGGCCGGTCCCACGGGGCCGGCCCGTCCGCGCCGGCATTCGCGCTCAAGGTCGGACCGGAAAACGGTCGATGCCAGACTGCGCTGATGCCGCCCCGCCGCCTCCCTCTGCCCCTGCTCGCTCTCCTCGTCCTCGGGCTGATCCTCGCCCTCGCCGCGCCGGCGAGCGCCGAGGTCCGCACCGAGACGTTCCGCCACGGCCCGATCGAGGTCGGCGGCTACGAGGTCAAGCAGAAGGACGTCGACCTGAGCGTCCCCGAGCCGAACGTCGACGGCTTCGTCACCAACATGGAGGTCGACGTCGTCGACGAGGCGGGCCGGCCGGTCCCGATCAACCGGCTGATGCTGCACCACATCGTGTTCCTCAACGGCGGGCGCACGTTCGGCGAGCGCCACGACGGCACCTGCGGCTCGTTCCTCGGCCTCGACTCGCGCACGAACTTCCCCGCGATCGCCGAGCGCTTCTACGCCGCGGGCGAGGAGCGCGCCAAGCTCGCGCTGCCGCCCGGCTACGGCTACCGCATCCACCAGGGCGAGCAGTGGCTCATGACGTGGATGCTCATGAACCACCGCAAGCAGACCGACCGCGCGTACATCCAGTACAAGGTCACCTACGACACGTCGCCGGACCTGCGCCCCGCGGTGCCGTACTGGCTCGACGTGCGCAACTGCCTGGCGGACCCGATCTTCGACGTGCCCGGCGGCGGCCGGCCAGGCTCGCGCTACGAGACCTCGACGACGTGGACGGCGCCGCAGAGCGGGCGGATCGTCGCCGCCGGCGGCCACGTGCACGGCGGCGCCTACGGGCTGCGCACGACGATGCCCGACTGCGGCGACCGCGAGCTGTTCGACGTCGACCCGGCGTGGGGCATGCCGTCGCACCCGTTCTACAACGTCAAGCCGGTGCTCCACGAGCCCGGGCCGATCGCCACCTCGTGGCAGACCTCGTCCGAGGGCTGGCGCGTGACGAAGGGCGAGCGCGTGCGGCTGACCGCGTCCTACGACAACTCGCGCCCGCACACGAGGGCGATGGGGATCCAGATGCTGTTCCTCGCCCCCGACGAGGGCGTGACCGAGCGCTGCGCGCCGCCGCCCGCCGACGCGCGCGAGGACCAGACGGCCGAGCCGCACCGCACGGTGCCGCCGCGCTTCCGCGTGCCGATCATCGGCCTGGACGCACGCGGCCGGGCGGTCGAGATCCAGCGCGCTCCCGGGCGCACCCGGCGGCTGGGCTCGCGGTCCACGATCCGCGTCAAGGACTTCCGGTTCGGCGTCGGCAACGCCGTCGTGCGCGCCGGCACCACGCTGCGCTGGCGCTTCGAGGACCCCGAGCTGCACAACGTCACGCTCGCCGACGGGCCGCGCGGCTTCTCGTCCGCGCACCTGAGCGACGGCAGGACGTACCGGAAGCGGCTCACCGTGCCCGGGACGTACAAGCTGTTCTGCGGCCTGCACCCGGTCTCGATGACGCAGACCGTGCGCGTCCGGCGCTAGATGATTGATTCCGCGCCGGCGTTGGTTTAGGCGGCGAGCGCGGCGAAGGCGCGGGTGGGGTGTCCGAGGTAGTGGTTCAGCCAGACGCCAGCGGCGAGCGCGAGCAGTTTGGTGGCGATCCGCGCCCGTAGCCCGTG
>DASZEJ010000046.1:0-18280 GCA_035940955.1 Solirubrobacteraceae bacterium | reverse complement strand
GCGCTCGCCGCGTCGGGCGCCGCCGCCGACGTGACGCTCGCGCTGTCGATCGCCGGCTGGCGCGCCGCCGCCGCGCAGGCCGGCGAGGCGCTGCACCGGCGCGTCGCCGCGGCGGCCGGCACGACGCCGGCGATGCCGCACCCGCTCGTCAACGTCTTCAGCGGCGGCGTGCACGCCGCCCCGCGGCCCGACAGCTTCCAGCAGCTCATGGCCGTCCCGTGCCGAGCCACGTTCGCCGCCGACGCCGAGGCCGCGCTCGCCGTCTGGGCCGAGGCCGAGCGGCGGCTGGCCGGGCGCGGCGCCGCGTGGACGCTGTCGGCGTCGAGCGGCATGCTCGTCGAGGGGGCGACGAGCGAGGAGCTGCTCGCCGAGCTGCACGCGGTCGTGAGCCCCCACGAGCGCGTCGGCACGGGCGCCGACGTCGCCGCCGAGCACCTCGCCGCCGGCCCCGGCCTCTACCGCCTGGACGGCCGCACGCTGGCCGGCCCCGAGCTGCTCGACCTGCTCGACCGGCTCTGCGCCGAGCGCGAGCTGGTCTTCCTCGAGGACCCGTTCGCCCCGGAGGACGAGGAGCTGTGGCGCGAGCTGACCGAGCGCCTCGCGGGCCGCACCGCGGTCGTCGGCGACGACCTGTTCGCCACCGACGCCGCGCGGATGGACCGCGCGCTCGCCACCGCCGTCCTGCTCAAGCCCAGCCAGGCCGGCACGGTGGCCGCGACGCTCGACGCCGCCCGCGCCGCGCTCGACGCCGGGATCGACCTGTGCGTCTCGCACCGCTCGGGCGAGACCGAGGACACGTTCGTGTGCGACCTGGCCGTGGGGCTGGGCGCGCTCGCGCAGAAGGTCGGCGGCCCCCGCCGCGGAGACCGCATCGCCAAGTACAACCAGCTCCTGCGCCTCGCCGAGGAGGGCGGCCTCGCGCCGTCCGCCGCCGCCGTCGCGCCGGGGCGACGACCGCTGACCGCGGTGGAGGACACATGAGGAAGACCACGCAGCTGAAGGAGATGATCCTCGAGCCCGACATCCTCGTCGCGCCGAGCGCGTACGACGCCCTGTCGGCGAAGGTCATCGAGAAGGCCGGGTTCCGCGCCGTGCACATGACCGGCTCGGGCTCGTCGGCCAGCCTGCTCGGGCTGCCCGACATGGGCTTCACGACGATCTCCGAGATGGCCCAGCACGGCAAGAACATCTGCCTGGCCGTCGACGTGCCGGTGTTCGTCGACGCCGACTCGGGCCACGGCAACGCGCTCAACACGTGGCGCACCGTGCGCGAGTTCGAGCGCGCGGGCATGGCCGGCATCCACATCGAGGACCAGGTCACCCCAAAGCGCTGCGGGCACCTCGAGGGCAAGCGCGTCATCCCCAAGGAGGAGATGGTCGGCAAGATCGAGGCCGCCGTCGCCGCGCGCGAGGACGAGGACTTCGTGATCATCGCGCGCACCGACGCCAACGAGTGCATCGGCTTCGACGAGGCCGTCGAGCGCTCGAACGCGTACGCCGAGGCGGGCGCCGACTGCATCTTCTTCGAGGCGCCGCTGTCGCCCGACGAGATGCGCCGGGTGCGCGCCGAGGTCGACGCCCCGCTGCTCGCGAACATGGTCGAGGGCGGCAAGACGCCGTGGCTGACCGCCAAGGAGCTCGAGGAGATCGGCTTCGGCGTCGTGATCTACCCGCTGTCGGGCTGGAAGGCCGCCGCGGTGATCCTGCGCGAGGTCATGGCCGAGCTGCGCGAGACCGGCACGACCCAGGGCTTCTGGCAGCGCACGGGCATGGACATGTCCTTCGAGGAGCTGTTCGAGGTCTTCGACTACGAGCGCATCCAGTCGTTCGAGGACCGCTACGTGGTGCGGTAGGCGGCCGGCGTGTCGGCGACCGCCCACGGGCTGGAGGTGACCAACCCCTACACGGGGAAGGTCGTCGGCGTCGCGCCGCGCCACCGCGCGGCCGACGTCGACGCCGCCGTCGCGGCGGCCCGCGCGCGCCCGCGGCTGGCGCCCGAGGACCGGGCGAAGGTCCTCGCCGCGGCGGCCCGCGCGGTGGGAGAGCGCGCGGACGAGCTGGCGCGCTCGATCACCGCCGAGGCGGGCGTGTGCCTGAAGGAGAGCGCCAAGGAGGTCGCCCGGGCGCGCGGCAACCTGGAGGTCGCGGCCGAGGAGGCGAAGCGCGTCCACGGCGAGGCGCTGCAGGTCCCCGGCACCGGCGGGAAGCGCATGGCGATCACCGTGCGCGAGCCGGTCGGGGTGGTCGGCGCGATCACGCCGTTCAACCGCCCGCTCAACCAGGTCGTCGTCAAGGTGGCGCCGGCGATCGCGGCGGGCAACGGCGTGGTCGTCAAGCCGTCGGAGAAGACGCCGCTGACCGCCTTCCTCCTCGCCGACCTGATGCGCGACTGCGGACTGCCCGAGGGCACGCTCGCGATCGTCACCGGCGACCCCGTCGAGGTCGGCGGCGCGCTGTGCGCCGCCGCCGACATGGTCACGTTCACCGGCGGGATCGAGTCCGGGCGCGCGGTCGCGCGGGCCGCCGCCGGCAAGCGGGTCACGCTCGAGCTGGGCGGCAACGACCCGCTGATCGTCCTCGAGGACGCCGACCTCGACCTGGCGGCGAAGCTCGCCGCCGACCAGGGCTTCGCGACCGCCGGCCAGTCCTGCCGCGGCGTCAAGCGGGTCATCGCGATCGAGGGCGTCGCCGAGGAGCTGGCGGCGCGGATCGCCGAGCGCGCCGCGGCCAAGCGCTGGGGCGACCCGTGGGACCCGGAGACCGACGTCGGGCCGCTGATCGACGAGGCGGCGGCCGAGCGGGTCGCCGCGCGGGTCGAGGCCGCGGTCGCGGACGGCGCGGTGCTCGTCTGCGGCGGAAAGCGCGAGGGCGCGCTACACGCGCCGACCGTGCTCGACCGGGTGCTTCGGTCCTCCGAGCTGGTCGCGCGCGAGACGTTCGGGCCGGTCGTGCCGGTCATCCGCGTCGCGGACGACGCCGAGGCGGTCGTCGTCGCCAACGGGACCGAGTACGGGCTGCAGGCCGGCGTGGTCACGACCCGCTGGGACCGCTTCATCCGCATCGCGCGCTCGCTCGACGTGGGCGCCGTGAACCTCATGGAGGGCCCGGCGTTCGACTCCCCCCACATCCCGTTCGGCGGCGTGAAGAGCAGCGGCGTCGGCCGCGAGGGCATCCGCTGGGCGATCGACGAGATGACCTCGACCAAGACCATCACGCTCCCCCAGGAGACCCCATGGACCTCTTCGCCAAGCTGACCGCCAACGCCAGCCCGCTCGGCGCGATCGCCGGCCTCGTGCACGGGACGTTCATGTTCCCCAAGCTCGAGGGCGACATCGGGCCGCGGATGCTGGTCGACGGGCGCGAGTGCCTGGTGTGGAGCCTCAACAACTACCTGGGGCTCGCCAACCACCCGGAGGTGCGCCGGACCGACGCGGAGGCCGCGGCGAGGTACGGCCTGGCGGCGCCGATGGGCTCGCGGATGATGTCCGGCGAGACCCACCACCACGAGGCGCTCGAGGCCGAGCTGGCCGACTACGCGGCCAAGGACGACGCGATCTTCCTCAACTACGGCTACCAGGGGATGCTGTCGATCGTCGACGCGCTGCTGACCCGGCGCGACTGGGTCATCTACGACGGCCAGGTCCACGCCTGCATCATCGACGGGGTCCGCCTGCACCACGGGCGCCACCTCGCCTTCAACCACAACGACGTCGACCATCTCGAGGCGATGCTGGAGAAGGCCGACGCCCAGCGCTCCGAGCGCGGCGCGATCCTCGTCATCACCGAGGGCGTGTTCGGCATGTCCGGCGAGGTCGGGCCGCTCGACCGGATCGTGGCGCTGAAGGAGCGCTACGACTTCCGGCTGCTCGTCGACGACGCGCACGGGTTCGGGATCATGGGCCCGAACGGCGGCGGCACCGGCGAGCACCTCGGCGTGCAGGACGGCGTCGACCTCTACTTCGGCACGTTCGCCAAGGCCGGCGCGAGCATCGGCGCGTTCGTCGCGTCGGAGCGCGACGTCGTCTCGTACCTGCGCTACGCGCTGCGCTCGCAGATCTTCGCCAAGGGCCTGCCGCTGCCGATCGTCGTCGGCAACCGCAAGCGGCTGGAGCTGATGCGCACCCAGCCCGAGCTGCGCGAGGGCATGTGGCGGATCGCCGAGGCGCTGCAGGTCGAGCTGCGCGACCGCGGGTTCGACCTCGGGCGCACGTCGGGGGCGATCACGCCGGTCTTCCTCAACATGACCGTCGAGCAGGCGGTGACGTTCCTGACCGCGCTGCGCGACCGTCACGGCGTCTTCTGCTCGGCCGTCGTGTACCCGGTCGTGCCGCGCGACGTGCTGATGCTGCGGCTCATCCCGACGTGCGCGCACACGCTCGACGACGTCCGCGCGACCGGCGAGGCGTTCAGCGCCGCCTACGAGGAGGCCCGCGAGGCCGCGGGCGTCCCGGCGCTGCAGTCATGACCGCGACGGGGCCGGGCACCGCCGCGGAGCCGGCCGCGGCCGAGATCCGCGAGCGCGCGCGGCGGATCGCCGACGGCCCGATCCGGCGCCCGGCGCCCGAGCGCCTGCAGGCGGAGGTCGACGAGTTCCGCCGCCGGACGTCGGGGTCGGCCGAGCTGGGGCGCCGCGCCGCCCGCGTGCTCGCCCGCGGGACCGAGCACGTCGACCCGCTCTCGTTCCCCTACCCGCTGTTCATGCGCGCCGGGGCGGGCAGCCGCGTCACCGACGTGGACGGCAACGAGTACGTCGACTGCGTGCTGGCCGGCGGGGCGATCCTCCTCGGCCACAACCACCCCGAGCTCAACCGCCGCGTGGTCGAGCTGATCCGCGAGCGGACGAACTTCCACGGCCACCTCGACGAGCTGGAGGTCGAGGCCGGCGAGGAGCTGGCGGAGGTCTTCCCGTCGATCGAGGCGGTGCGGTTCACCGCGTCGGGCGCCGAGGCGAACCTCGCCGCGGCGCGGATCGCGCGGGCGTGGACCGGGCGGTCGAAGCTCGTGAAGTTCCGCGGCGCGTACCACGGCTGGCACGACCAGTTCCTGGTCGACATCGAGGTCCCCGGGTCGGGCCGCTTCCTGGCCGGCGGGATCCCCGAGGCCTACCAGTCAGAGACCGTGCTCGTCAGCCAGAACGACCTCGACGAGCTCGAAAGCGTGCTCGCCGGCGGCGACGTCGCCGCGGTGTTCTGCGAGCCGGTCGGCGCCGAGTCCGGGCTCGTCCCGTTCGACGAGGGCTACCACCCGCGCGCGATCGAGCTGGCCCACCGGCACGGCGCGCTGTACGTCTTCGACGAGGTCGTCACCGGCTTCCGCGTCGGGCTCGGCGGCGCGCAGCGCCTCTACGGCGTCGAGCCGGACCTGACGACGCTCGGCAAGGCGCTGATGAACGGCTACCCGTCGTGCGGCGCGGTCGGCGGGCGCAAGGAGATCGTCGACACCGCGAACGTCTCGGTGCCCGACGAGCGCCCGTCGGCGTACGTCGGCGGCACGCTGTCGGGCAACGTGCTGTCGGCCGGCGCGTGCGTCCACGCCGTGCGGCTGATGCGCGAGCCCGGCGTGCTCGACCGCGCGATCGACGCCGCCGGCGACCTCGTCGCCCGCCTGAACGCGCTCTTCGCCGCCCGCGGCTTCGACTTCTTCTCCTACCGCTTCGGCTCGATCGTCAAGACCGAGCTGACCGCGCCGCAGGCCGTGCCGCTCGACGACCCGGCGCGGCTCGGCGAGGTGCTCGAGCGCCGCGAGCTGCTGTCGGCGTACATGGTCCCCATCCAGAACGCCGGCGTCCTGTCGCGCCTCGGGCGCGACATGCTCTCGTGCGCGCACACGACCGAGGACAACGAGCGCACGGTCGCCGCCTATGGCCGCCTCCTCGACGTCCTCGAGTGACGCCGCGCCGGTCGCGCTCGTCACGGGCGCGTCGCGGGGCATCGGGCGCGCGGTCGCCGAGCTGCTCGCCGCGCGCGGGCACCGCGTGATCGGCACGTCGCGCGACCCGGACGGCGTGCCGCCCGCGGAGCGGCCGGCCGGCGTGGACCTGGTGGCGCTGGACCTCGAGGACCGCGAGAGCGTGCGCCGCTGCGCCGCCGAGGCCGGGCCGGTCGACGTGCTGGTCAGCAACGCCGGCCGCAGCCAGATGGGCGCGCTGGAGGAGGTCCCGGGCGAGGCGGTCGAGCGGCTGTTCGCCGCCAACGTCCTCGGGCCGGTCGAGCTGATCCGCCTGTGCCTGCCCGCGATGCGCGAGCGCGGCGGCGGGACGGTCGTGGTGATCGGCTCGCTCATGGCCGAGTTCCCGGTCCCGTTCCAGTCGGCCTACGCGGCGTCGAAGCTCGCGCTGCAGGGCTTCGTCGGCTCGCTGCGGACCGAGGTGCGGCCGTTCGGCGTGCGCGTCGCGCTCGTCGAGCCCGGCGACATCCGGACCGGCATCCAGGACCACGTCGAGCGGTTCGAGGCCGAGTGGTCGCCGTACGCGCCGGCGCTGGCGCTGGTGAGCCGGCGGGCGCGCGCCGCGGTCGCGAGCGCCGAGCCGCCCGCGGTGGTGGCCGAGAAGGTGTGGAGCATCATGTCGACGAAGCGGCCGGCGCCGGTCCACTTCGCCGGCGGGGACGGGGCCGCGCTCGCGTTCGCGAAGCGGCTCCTGCCCCGCGTCGCGGTGGAGCGGCTGGTCGCACGGAGGTACGGGTTGTGAGCGAGGACACGGAGATCGAGGCCCGCGTGCGGGCGGAGCTGGCGACGCGGTTCGCCCTGCCGGACGGCGAGCTGGACGACGGCGACTCGCTGCGCGACGACCTCGGCGCCGACTCGCTCGCGATCGCCGAGGCGCTCGCGGCGCTCGAGCACCGGCTCGGCGTCGAGCTGCCGGACACCGACGAGTTCCTGGCCGGGCTGCAGACCGTCGGCGACCTCGTCCGCGCGTGCCGGACGGCCGCGGCGTCAGCCTGAGACCGCCGGCCCGGCCCCGTCGACCGCCACGCCGAGCAGCGGGTCCTGCCGCGCGGGGACGCCGGTGCGCGGGTCGGCGAGCCGGAGCGCCTCGGGCACCTCGGGCGCGCGGCTGAGGCGCCACTCGGTGAGCGGCTGGGCGACGCCGCGCAGCAGCAGCGCCGGGCCCATGTAGCGCGGCGCCCAGATCCGCGCCGAGCGCCGCTCGATCCCGCGCTCGATCGCGTCGACCGCCTCGGACGCCGGCCACGTCCGGCGCACGAACGCCGGCATCAGCCCCTCGGCGGCGCGCGACGACGGGTGCGACATGCTGGCCCGCACGAGGTCGGTGTCCATGAACCCGAAGTACGTGCAGCCCACGCGCGCGCCGGTCGACGCGATCTCGACCCGCAGGCAGTTGCTCAGCGCCTCGACCCCGGACTTCGACGCGGCGTACGCGCCCATGAGCGGGAAGTGCATGACCGCCGAGGCCGACGAGACGTTCAGCAGGTAGCCGCGGCGCGCGACGACGTGCGGCAGCACCGCGCGGTCGGTGCGCCACACCCCGAGCAGGTTGACCGCCAGCTCGCGCTCGACCTGCTCGACCGGCGCGGTGGCCAGCGCGCCGACGTAGTGGACGCCCGCGTTGGCGATCGCGACGTCGATGGCGCCGAAGCGCTCGAGCGTGCCGTCCACCGCGCGGTCGAGGGCCCCGGCGTCGGTGACGTCGGCCTCGAACCAGGCGGCGCGCTGCCCCAGCCGCCCGGCGAGCGCTTCGAGCCGCTCGGGCTCCAGGCCCACGAGCGCCACCCGCGCGCCGCGCGAGTGCAGGCGCTCGGCGGTCGCGGCGCCGATCCCGCGCGCCGCGCCCGTGATGAGCACGGTCTTCCCCGCCACGTCGAAGCGCCGGCGCCTCACGCCTCCACCAGCTCCCGCGCCGGGGCCTGCTCGACCAGCACGTACTCCTCGGGCCGGAACCGCCGGGTCTGGCTGCGGAACGCGAACGAGAACGTCGGCCAGATCGTCGGGTTGCGGCCGCGGTCGTCCAGGTACCAGCTGTCGCAGCCCGACGCCCAGACGGTGGTGGCGAGCTTCTCGTGCACGCGCGCGGTCGACGCCGCCTGCACCTCCGGCCGCACCTCGACCGCGGCCAGCCCGCGCTCGCGCATGGTCCGCAGCGCGTCGATCACGTAGCGGGTCTGGCTCTCGATCATGAACACCATCGAGCTGTGCCCGAGGCCGGTGTTCGGGCCGACGATGAGGAACAGGTTCGGGAACCCGGCGACGGTGGTGCCGAGGTGCGCGGTGGGCGTCGGCGACCACGCCTCGGCCAGCTCGACGCCGTCGCGCCCGGCGATGCCGAGCCCCGCGACCTCGTACGGCCGGAACCCGGTGGCGAACACGATCGTGTCGAGCTCGACCTCGCGCCCGTCCGCGGTGACGATGCCGCGCTCGGTGACGCGCTCGATCCGCGCGGTCTCGAGCTCGACGTCCTCGCGCGCAAGCGCCGGGTAGTAGTCGTTGCTCAGCAGGACGCGCTTGCAGCCGATCGTGTAGTCGGGCGTCACCGCGTCGCGCAGCCGCGGGTCGTCGATCTGGCGCTCGATGTGCCAGCGCGCGTAGGCGGCGAACGCGCGCGTCAGCCGCGGCTCGACCGCGAAGGCCAGCATCCGGCCCTCCAGCGCGGCGTAGATCGCCCCGCGGTACGCGCGCTGCAGCGCCGGGACGCGCTCGAACAGCCGGCGCTCGAAGCGGGTGATCGGCCGGTCGCCGCGCGGCAGGACCCACGGCGCCGAGCGCTGGAAGACGTGCAAGCGCCCGGCGAGCGGCGCGATCTCGGGGATGAACTGGACCGCGGTCGCGCCCGTGCCGATCACCGCGACCCGCTCGCCGGTGAGGTCGTGGTCGTGGTCCCACGCCGCCGAGTGGAACGTCGTGCCGCCGAACGACGCCAGGCCGGGCAGCGTCGGCACGTGCGGCTCGCTCAAGAGGCCCTTGGCGACGACGAGCGCCCGCGCCGCGATCGCCTCCTCCCCGTTCACGTCGACCGTCCAGCGGCAGGCGCCGGCGTCCCACCGCGCGCCGGTGACCTCCGACCGCAGCCGGACGTGGCGGCGCACGTCGAACTCGTCGGCGCAGCGCTCCAGGTACTCGCGGATCTCCCACGCCGAGGAGAACATGCGCGACCAGCGCGGGTTCGGGGCGAACGAGTACGAGTACAGGTGCGACTGCACGTCGCACGCGCACCCCGGGTACAGGTTGTCGCGCCAGGTGCCGCCGATCGCGTCGCCGCGCTCGAGCACCGCGAACGAGCCGAGGCCCGCCTCGCGCAGCTTGATCGCGGCGCACAGACCGCCGAAGCCACTGCCGATTACTGCAACGTCGAGTTGCTCCGGTGAGTCCTGTATCACTCGTAAGCCATGATTGTCACCATTCGACACTGGACCAGCGATAAGCGTATGCTACCGCTGTGCCGTCGACCTTCGTGGAGGTGCTTCGCGAACGGGCCGCGCAGGCCGGCGACGACGAGGCATTCACGTTCCTCGGCGACGACGGCGCGGAGCGCATCACCTACGCCGACCTCGACACGCGGGCGCGCGCGGTCGCCGCGGCGATCCAGGCCAGCGGCGCGCCCCACGGCGAGCGGGCCCTGCTGCTCTACCCGCCCGGGCTCGAGTACGTCTACGCGCTGTTCGGGTGCATGTACGCGGGCGCGATCCCCGTGCCGGCCTACCCGCCGGACCCCGCGCGGCTGAACCGGACCGTCCCGCGGCTGCTGGCGATCCTGCGCGACGCGCAGGCCGGGACGATCCTCACGCTCGAGGCGATCCGCGCGAACGCGGGCGAGCTGTTCCGGCAGGCGTCGGCGGGCGAGCCGGCGACGCAGATCGCGACCGACGTGCGCGCGGTCGGCACCGAGGACGGCTGGCGCGACCCGGACGTCGGCGCCGAGCACCTCGGCCTGCTGCAGTACACGTCCGGCTCGACCGCGACGCCGCGCGGCGTGATGGTCAGCCACGGCAACCTCATCCGCAACTCGGAGTTCATCGAGCGCGGGTTCGGCCACCGGCGCGCGAGCCGGGCGGTGATCTGGCTGCCGCCCTACCACGACATGGGCCTGATCGGCGGGATCCTGCAGCCGGTGTTCGGCGGCTTCCCGTGCACGCTCCTGTCGCCGCTCACGTTCCTGCGCCGCCCCTACAAGTGGCTGAAGGCGGTCTCCGACTACCGGGCGACGACGAGCGGCGGCCCGAACTCGGCGTTCGACATGTGCGTGCAGAAGATCGCGCCCGAGCAGCGCGAGACGCTCGACCTCTCCTCCTGGGAGGTCGCGTTCAACGGGGCCGAGCCGGTGCGCGCCGAGACGCTCGACAGCTTCACCGCGACGTTCGCGCCCTGCGGCTTCCGCCGCGAGGCGTTCTACCCCTGCTACGGGCTGGCCGAGGGCACGCTCATGGCCACCGGCGCCGAGCGGCCGCTGGGGCCGGTCAGCCGCTTCGACGCCGACGCCGAGCGGCTGGAGACCGACGACGAGGCCGTCCCCGCCGCGCCGGGCGCGCGGGTCACCACGCTCGTCGGCTGCGGCGGGGCCGACGTCGACCACGAGGTCGTCGTCGTCGACCGCGAGGCGCTGACCCCGCTGCCCGACGGCGGCGTCGGCGAGATCTGGCTGCGCGGGCCGAGCGTGACCCACGGCTACTTCGGCAACCCGGAGGCGACCGAGGAGGTGTTCGGCGCGCGGCTGGCCGACGGCACCGGCCCGTTCCTGCGGACCGGCGACCTGGGCTTCCTGCGCGACGGCGAGCTGTACGTCACCGGCCGCGCGAAGGACCTCGTCGTCGTCGCCGGGCGCAACTACTACCCGAGCGACATCGAGCTGGCCGCCCAGACCGTGCCGGGCGTGCGCCGCAACGCCGGCGCGGCGTTCGCGGTCAGGACCGACGGGCGCGAGCACGTCGTCGTCGTCACCGAGGTCGCCGACCGGGATGGCCTCGACCCGCACGGCGTCGTCGAGGGCATCCGCCGGGCGGTCGCCCAGTCGCTCGACCTGCAGGTCCAGGGCGTCGCGCTCGTGCGCCCGCGCACGATGCCCAAGACCTCCAGCGGCAAGATCCAGCGCTCGGTCGCCCGGTCGGAGTACCTCGACGGCTCGCTCGACGTCGTGGCCGAGTGGTCGCTCGACCCGGCGTGACCGTCCTCGTCACCGGCGCCACCGGCTTCATCGGGTCGAACCTGGTCCACCGCCTCGTCGAGCGCGGCGACCGCGTCCGGGTGCTCAAGCGGCCGTCCACGCGGGCGGTGCTGCTGGAGGGGCTGCCGGTCGAGGTGGCCGAGGGCGACGTGACCGACGCCGAGTCGGTGCTGCGCGCCGCCGAGGGCGTCGAGGGCATCTACCACGTCGCCGGGATGGTCAGCTACTGGCGGCCGGCGCGCGCGCGGCAGTTCCGCGTCAACGTGGACGGCACCCGCAACGTCGTCGCCGCCGCGGTGCGCCACGGCGTGCGCCGCATCGTCCACACCAGCTCGATCGCCGCGATCGGGTTCCGCACCGACGGCGGCGTGTCGGACGAGGACACGCCGTGGAACTGGGGCCCGCTCGACGTCGGGTACTGCATCACCAAGCGCGCCGCCGAGGAGGAGGTCATGCGCGCGAACGAGCAGGGGGTCGAGGCGGTCGCCGTCAACCCCGGGATGGTGTTCGGCGCGCGCGACCACTACTGCAACGCCGGCCGGCTGTTCGTGATGGTCTCGCGCAAGTCGACGATCCGCGGGCTGGACGGGACGACCACGACGTGCGACGTCGACGACGTGTGCGCCGGGCACGTCGCGGCGATGGAGCGCGGCCGGCCGGGGCGGCGCTACGTCCTCGGCGGCGAGGCGCTCCCCTACCCGCGGATCGTCGAGCTGGTCGCCGAGACGATGGGCAGGCCGGTGCGGATGAAGGTCGTCCCGTACGCCGTCGCGGCGGGCGCGGCCCGGGCCGCGTACCTCGTGTCGCTGGTGACGCGCAGGGAGCCGGACGTCACGCCGGAGCTCGTGCGGATGACTGCGCAGCGGCGCGCGTACTCCTCGCGCCGGGCGATCGAGGAGCTGGGCTACCCGCAGACGCCGCTGCGCGAGGCGATGGAGAAGGCCTACCGCTGGTACCGCGACAACGGGCGGCTATAGGTCGAGCAGCCGCTCGGCGTTGCCGCGCAGCAGCTTCTCCAGGACCGCCGGCTCCAGCCCCAGCTCGTCCAGCTCGCGCAGGCAGCGTTCGGGCGGGATGAACGGGTAGTCGCTGCCGAACAGGAACTGGTCCTGCAGCCGGCCGCGCAGGTCGGCGAGAACCTCCTGCGGGATGTAGCGCGGCGCCCAGCCGGAGATGTCGATCCACACGTTGCGCTTGTGCAGGGCGATGGCGAGCAGCTCGGCGTGCCACGGCCAGCCGAAGTGCGCGGCGACGACGTCGAGGCTCGGGAACGCGGCGGCGACCGGGTCGAGCCGGATCGGCCGCGACCAGTCGAGCCGGATGCCGCCGCCGCCGCGCGTGCCCGCGCCGACCGCGCTCGTGCCGGTGTGGACGAGGCAGACGAGGCCCAGCTCCGCGCAGCGCTCGAACAGCGGCCAGTGGCGCTCGTCGTCGGGCGCGAACTCCTGCAGCGACGGGTGCAGCTTGACGCCGCGCAGCCCCATCTCCCGGAACCCGTCCAGCTCGGCGACCGCGCGCTCGCCCTTCAGCGGGTCGACGCTGCCGAAGCCCGAGAACACGTCGGGATGGTCGACGCAGGCGCGGGCGATCTCCTCGTTCGGCAGCCGCGGCAGGCCGGTGGCGGTCTCGGCGTCCCACGCCAGCAGGACCGCGCGGACGTCGAGCGCCCGGTAGTCGTCGGCCAGCTCGTCGAGCGACCGGCGGTCGAGCGTGCGCCGGAAGTGCCGCTCGGCCGACGGCGTGAACGGCCGCATGCTGCCGTCGAGCCAGCCCGGCGTCGCCGGATGGACGTGGACGTCGACCGCGCGAGTCACGGCCGGGCATTGTGGCGCACTACCCGCCGATCCACGACTGGACGGTCGCGTGGACGCAGGCGTCGAGGGTCGCGGACATCCCCCGGATCTCGCGCATCCGGCGCGCCAGCTCGGCCGCCTCGGACGAGGCGACGCCGTCGGCGACCAGGCACGCGAGCGCCTCCTCGCGCGACGCCGTGGGCGCGAGCCCGCCGCGGCAGCGGCCGGTGTGCAGCAGCCACGGCCGGCTCCAGGCGCCCGAGTCCCAGTCCTCCCCGGCGTCGACCAGGTCGTCGACCCGCCACAGCACGCCGCCGACCGCGCGGCCCAGCTCCTGCGCCGACGCGCGCACCGGCCCGGCCTCGCCGAGCACGGGGAGCAGCGCCATGGCCTGCATCGGCAGCACGCTCTTGGCCTCGAGGTCGCCCCACAGCGCCGCGCTGGCCTCGGTCTCGTCCCGCGTGGCGGCGGTCGCGGCGAGCTGGGCCTCGAGCATCGCGTGCAGGCGCGCCAGCAGCTCGTCGGCCGCCGCCGGCCGGGCGGCCATCGCGCGCGCGTGCGCGAAGAACGCCTCGACCACCGCGAACAGCAGGTCGACCCCCGGCTCGCCGTGGCGCGGCAGGCCGGCCCCGCCGGCGAGCCGGTCGAGCGACGCGGGCGAGATCGCCTCCTGCACGTCGGCGCTGCGCTGCGGGTGGCGGTCGGCGATCCAGTCGAACAGGCCGACGCCGAGGTTGAGCAGCGCGCCGGCCTCCCCCACGCGCGCGCCGTCGCGGGCGTGCAGCGCCTCGGCCAGCGCGCCGGCCTGGACGTGGCCGAACCCGAGCACGCGCGTCAGCGCGGACACGTCGAGCCCGAGCGCGGCCGGCGCGTCGCGGTGCCCGTCGTCGTCGCGGCACAGCCGCCGCCAGGCGTCCGTCCCGCGGCGCGCGACCTCGGCGTGGACGGCGGCGAACTCGCCCGGCGCCAGCAGCAGGCCGGCGGCGGCGATCGCGTCGCGGGCGATGCGGCGGATCGTCGTCTCGCCCGGCGTCACCGCGCGGCGCTCGCCAGGGCCCCGACGGCCGTCGCGGTCGTGTAGAGCCGCCGGCCGTCGCCCACGACGACCGCCGTCCCGAGCCCCCCGGTCCGCCAGCTCCGCACGTCGCCCGGCTCCTCGACGTCCGGCGGCGGGATCTGCAGCGCCGGCTCGGCCGTCCAGCCGCCGTCGGCGTCGGCGAGGCCGGCCAGGGCCGCCGCCCCGCGCGCCACGCGGTCGGCCGGGCCGCCGGCCCGCGCCAGGGCGCCGACCGCGAGCGCGGTCGCGAAGGCGTCCGGCGGCCCGCCCGGGGCCGCGGGCCACGTGCCGTCGTCGTGCTGCGCGCCGGCCAGCCAGCGCACGGCGCGGGCCGCCGCCTCCTCCGCCCCGGCCGCGCCCTGCAGCCGCGTGGCGAGCGCCACCGCGACCGCGGTCGGGTAGTGCGGCAGCGCCCACCAGTACGACTCCCAGCGCCCCTCCGGCCGCTGGCGGGAGCGGACGAACCCCCACGCCGGCGCCCCGTCGCCGCCGAGCGCGGCGAGCGCGAGCCCCGCCGCGGCCGAGACCTCCACGTGGGCGCGGCACCAGCCGGCGATCGAGTGGTCCGCCGGCAGCTCCATGTACTCGCGGATCGGCCGCTCCTCGGCGTACGTGGCGACGCCGCCGCCGCCCTGGCGGTGGCGCTCCAGGCACCGTCGCACGCGCCCGGCGGCCTGCGGCGGCGCCCACCGCCCGCACGCGAGGAACAGCCCCGCGTACGCCGTCGAGTCCGCGTCGGTCGGGACGCCCTCGTGGTAGCCCCAGCCGCCGTCCTCGCGCTGGCGCTCGAGCAGCGCCCGGGCCGCTCGGTCAAGGTGCGACCGCGGCGCGCCCGCCAGCCGCAGGTGCACCCCGACGTAGCCGGTCACCCAGTCGGCGGACGCGCCCGCGAGCGTCTCGAAGTCGCGCCACAGCCCGTCCTCGTCCTGGCGTTCGAGCAGGAACGCGACGCCGGCGCGCCCCGCGCTCGCCGCGCTACGGCGCACAGAACAGCGGCGTGAGCTGGTCCCCCCGCTCCTCCCTCGGCGACTCGACCCACGACCCGCCGACCAGGCGCTTGACGAACAGCTGGCAGCTCGGCTCGTCCCACAGGATCCAGTTGCCGCGATCGCTGCGGAACAGCGGGAAGTCGTCCCGGGCGCCCGTGCCGCCGGTCGGCATCGTCGCGCCCGCGCCGGCGAAGAAGTGGTTCTCGAGCGCCTCGGCGTCGAGCTCCCGGCCGCCGCCCGCGTGGATCATCTCGTGGAAGAGCACCGCGGTCAGCCGCGCCTGCGTCGACCCGAGCGCGCCGCACAGCTGGATGCGGTGCTCGCCGCGCGACGGCGTGCGGCCGTCGAGGCCGGCGCAGTCGGGGTTGTTGCAGTCGATCTCCAGGCTGCAGTTGAGCATGTCGCGCAGCGACTGGCGGATCGTCTCGAGGCCGTTCAGGTTCCAGCGGTTGTCGACGACGTTGCGGATCGTGGCCAGCGCGGTGTTGATCCGCCCCTGGTCCGTCACGTTGCACGTCGGCGTCTGCGTCCCGCCGCCCGTCCAGCTGCCGCCGGTCGTGACCGTCCGGAAGCGCGCCATCGCCTACCCGCCGATCTGCTTGTAGCGCCACAGGATCGCGACGCCGGCCGAGGCCGGGAGGTCCTTCGCGCCGCTCACCTCGTACGTCCCGTAGACGACCGCCTCGGCGTGCTGGCCGGGGTCGCCCGAGCGCCCGCGGAACGTGAACGTCCCGCCGTCCTCGGTCCGGATGCTCAGCTCGACGTCGTCGTCGCCGCCGCCCTCGCCGCGCGCCCGGGCGCCGCGGCCGTGGCCGCCCTCCACCTTCGCGCGCTTCGCCTCGCGCTCGTGGGTGTCGACGACGGTGAGCCCGGCGCTGCCCTGGATCCCGCCGTCCTTCTCGTCGAGGTCGAACTCGGCGCGCTGCTGCACGCCGGCGGTGTCGACGAGGAGCCCCTCCCAGCGGCCGCTGAGGTCGCTCATGGCGTCTCCGGCTCCACGCCGCCCCGGTCGCTGAACTTCGCGCGCCACGTCACCTGGTAGCGCTCCTTGCGCGCCTTGCCGCCGAACGCCTTGTCCTGGCGCTTGGCGGCCTTCTGGCCGTGCTCGGAGCGCATGAACTGCTCGGCGTCCTGCGGGGAGTCCCACATCGCGAGGGCGATCGCGTTGCCCTTCTCCCCGCGCAGGAGGTAGGCCTGTCTGAAGCCGCGGACGTCCTTGCCGTCGAGGTCGGCCGCCATCTCGTTGAGGGCTTGGACGACGTCGTCCTTGCCGCCGCCGGGCAACTCGTCCGCGCGGATGAGGGTCACGAACATCTCGCCTCCCAGGGAGCGCTGGTTCGCGACCGACTCTACATGCCGCCCTCACTGGAGGGCAACCGTCTTCTGGTCGCCGCGGGGCGGCCCTGCCGGGCGATGGGGCGGGCCGGGCACGGCGGCGCCCGCGGCGGCTCGCCGCGGGCGCCGCCTGGCCGGCGGTCATGCCCTAGACGGCCGGCGGGGGCGTCGTGGAGGCCGGCGAGCCGGCGTCGGTGACGGGCGGCGTCGCCACGTAGTCGCCGGCGACCGGGCCGGAGGGCGGCGCGGCGACCGGCTCCTCGGTCCTGCGGCCGAGCGGCCCGGGCAGCCGGTCGCGGTTCTTCAGCGCGAGGCCGGCGGCCCCGGCGAGCATCGCGAACCCGGCCTTGCGGCCCTTCCCGCCGCCGCCGCGCGACGACGGCTTGGCGGCACGGCCGAGCATCGAGCCGGGCAGCATGCCGACGAGCTTGCTCAGCCCCTTGTCGGGCTTGGAGCGCCTGGCCGGGATCCGGCCGACCGCGATGCGCGGCGTGGAGATCGTCCGGTTGGCGGACCGGTGGGCGGACGGGCGGGCGAAGCGGCCGGCCTGCGGCTGCGAGCGGCCGAAGCGGCCCGCGGGCGGCTGCGTGCGGCCGAAGCGGCCGGGCTGCGGCTGCGTGCGGCCGAAGCGGCCCGCCCCGGTCGAGCGGGGGGTGGTTCGGGTGGGCATGCGTTCCGGGCTACCCGCGGGGTGAGCGCGAACGCGCCCGCCAGAGCCGACTAGGCGCGGCCGGGGGCGTCGTCGAGGTGCAGCACCATCTCCTCGCCCTCCAGCACCACGTCGACCGGCTCGATCACGACCCGGCGCGGCCCTTCCTCGACCGCACCGGCGACCAGTGCGTCGAGGCCGAGCGCGCCCGCCTCGCGGACGACCGCCTCGCCTTCCCCCGCCCGGCAGTAGACGGCGAAGCCGGCGCCCATGTTGAGCGTCGTGTAGGCCTCGCGGTCCGACATGCCCGCCTGCTCGGCGAGGAAGGCGAGGACGGGCGGCACGGGCGGCAGCGCCCGCACGCGGTAGGTGAGCGGCGCGCCCGTGCGCATGAGCTTCAGCAGCCCGTGGCCGGTCACGTGGCTCAGGTAGGTGACGCGCACGCCGGCCCCCAGGAGCCGGGCGACCAGCTCGGCGTAGACGATCGAGGGGTCGAGCAGCGCGTCGCCGAAGCGCCGGCCGCCCGGCAGCTCGGTCAGCAGGCCGCCGGGCAGCGCGCCCGCCACCCTGCGCGCCAGCGACGCGCCGTTGGCGTGCAGGCCGGAGCTGGCGACGAGCACGATCTCGTCGCCCGCCGCGAGGTCCTGGCCGAGGATCGGCTCGACGCCGTCGGGCACCACGCCGACCGCCGCGCCGGCCAGCTCGATCTCCGCCGGGTCGACGAGCCCGGGCAGCGTCGGCGACTCGCCGCCGCCCCACGTCGCGCCCGCGGCCTCGCACGCCGCGCGCCAGCCGTCGCGCAGGCGGTCGGCCCGCTCGCCGGCGTACCAGTCGCCCGACCCGGTGGCGAAGTACGCGTTGACGACCAGCGGCGCCGCGCCGACGCAGCACAGGTCGTTGACGATCGCCGCGACCGTGTCGTACGCGACCGCGTCGAACCGGCTCTCGCCGGTCAGCTCCTCGTACTGGCGGGCGATGATCGACTTCGTCCCCAGCCCCTCGACGACGAACGCGAGCCGCGTCGCCCCGAGCGCGAAGACGAACGCCGGCTGGCCGCGCGAGGCGTCGAGCGCCCGGCCGCCGCGGCGCTCGAGCAGCGGGGAGGTCGCGAGCGCCTGGGCGAGCGCGGCGCGCTTGGCCGCGTCGAGGACGTCGTAGTCGACGCCGGCCTGCCGGTAGGCGCTCTCGCCGCTCACCGCGCCATCGTACGGCGCCCGTCGGCGGCGGCGATCGCGCCTTCCCACCGGTTCCCGGCGGGTCTACGATCGCCCGGTGACCCACCACACGCTGCGAGCCGCGCTCTGCGCGCTCGCGCTCACCCTCGCGGCGGCCGCTCCGGCCGCG
>DASZEJ010000045.1:0-7531 GCA_035940955.1 Solirubrobacteraceae bacterium | reverse complement strand
ACCCGCGCAACTGGGGCCGGCTGGCCTACGCGGGCGGCGTGGTCGTGGCGGGCGCCGGGGCGGCCACCGGGCTCGTCCTGCTGCGCGCGCGGCGGCGAGCCAACCAGCGCAACCCCATACGCCGGGCGCTGCGCCGCTGATCCGCGGCCCGGGCGGGCGCGTAAGGAACAGGCGGACATGGCCTCCTTCCGCCGATCCGCCCACGCGAGGGCTGGCGCCGAGCTCGGCGCGCTGGCCGACGAGGAGCTGGTCGAGCGCCTGCACGACGGCGACGCCGCCGCGTTCGGCGTCGTCTACGACCGCCACAGCACCGCCGCGTTCTCGCTCGCCTACCGGATCGTCGGCAAGCGCAACGCCGCCGAGGACGTCGTCCAGGAGGCGTTCCTGTCGCTGTGGCGCTCGGGCGGGCGCTACGACGCGAGCCGCGGGAGCGTGCGGACGTGGGTCCTCGGCATCGTCCACCACCGCGCGATCGACGCGGTGCGGCGCGCCAGCGTGCACGACTCGCGGCGCGCGAGCGACGAGGGGCTGGAGGAGCGCTTCGCGGCGCCGGAGCGCACCGACGCCGAGGTCGCCCGGCGCACCGAGGCGGGCGAGGTGCGGGCCGCGCTCGGGTCGCTGCCGGCCGACCAGCTGCGCGTCATCGAGCTCGCGTACTTCGGCGGCTTCACGCATTCCGAGATCGCGGAGATGCTGGACACGCCGTTGGGTACTGTGAAGGGCCGGATGCGCCTCGGCCTCGAGAAGCTGCGCGGTGCCCTCGGAGAGGGCGCGGCGGAGGCCTGGACGTGACCGGCACGCACACCGACGGCTGCGGCTCCGACGTCGCCGCCTACGCGCTCGGCGCGCTGCCCGACGACGACGCGCGCCGGTTCGAGGCGCACCTGCGGACGTGCCACCTGTGCCGCACCGACCTCGCGTCGCTGCGCCCGGTGGTCGACGCGCTTCCCGCCGCGGCCGACGCCGTGGCGCCGCCGCCCGCGCTGAAGAAGCGGATCATGGGCGTCGTCGAGACCGAGGCGCGCGAGCGCCGGCGCGAGCGCGAGCGGGCCGCCCGCCCGCGGCGGACCGGGCGGCGCCTCGGGTTCGTGACGCTCCGCCCGCTGCCCGCCGTCGCGGCCGCCTGCGCGCTCGTGCTCGCCGGCGTGGGGATCGGCGTCGCGGTGCTGCAGGACGGCGCGACGACGGTCGACGGCCAGTGCATCCGCGGCTGCGAGCGGGTCGCGATGAGCGTCGACGACGGCCACGGGACGCTGAAGGTCGAGGGCATGGCCCAGCCGCCCGCGGGGCGCGTCTACCAGGTGTGGACGCAGCGCTTCGGGGAGGACCCGAGGCCGACCGACGCGCTCTTCACCGTCGACAAGGACGGCAGCGCCTCGGTCGACGTTCCGGCCGACACGGGCCGGGTCGACCAGGTGCTCGTGACCGACGAGCCGCCGGGCGGCAGCCCGGCGCCGTCCACGGCGCCGTACCTGGCCGTCCGGATCTGACGGGGCGCTGCTAGCTTCGCTCGCCGTGGCGACCTGCTACCGCCATCCCTCGCGCGACACGGGCGTGTCGTGCTCGTCGTGCGGCAACCCGATCTGCACCGACTGCATGACGCCCACGCCGGTCGGGATGCGCTGCCCGGACTGCGCGCGGCAGCGGACGAAGGTGCGCACCGCGCGCACGATGGCGGCCGAGCCGCGGGTCACGTACGCGCTCATCGCGATGAACGTCGCCGCGTTCTTCGCGCAGGTGGCGACCGAGGGCGGCGCGCGCGTCGGCGACGGGCGCGTCTACCAGGAGGGCGCGCTGGCCGGGGTGCTGGTCGAGGACGGCGAGTGGTGGCGCCTGGTGACGAGCGGCTTCCTGCACGCGAACCCGATCCACCTGCTCCTGAACATGGTCGTGCTGTGGTTCCTCGGGCAGGCGCTCGAGCCGGTGCTCGGCCACGTCAAGTTCGCCGCCGTGTACCTGGCCTCGCTGCTCGCCGGCTCGTTCGGCGCGATCCTGCTGACCGACCCGCTCACCGCGACGGTCGGCGCGTCCGGGGCGGTGTACGGGCTGATGGGCGCGCTCGTGATCCTCTACCGCGACCGCGGCGTCGCGATCACGCAGTCGCCGATCTTCGGCCTGCTCGTCGTCAACGTGCTGTTCACGTTCTTCTATCCCGGCGTGTCGATCGGCGGGCACCTCGGCGGCCTGGCGGGCGGCGCGCTGGCCGCGCTGCTCGTGTTCGCCGCCGAGCGCCGGCGCTCGACGCCGCTCGCGCTGGCCGGCTGCGCCGCGGTGGCGGTCGTCGCCGCGGCGGGCGCGATCATCGCCGCCGGCGCCCAGACGATCGCCTAGATCTCGACGACGAGCGCCGGCCCGGGCGCGTCGGGCACCCGGTCGGGGTGCAGCACGTGCGCGAGCGTCTCGAGGCCCTCGACGAGCCGCGGCCCCGGCCGCGAGAACGTCGCGGCGGCGTCGACCGCGACGACCTGGCCGGCGCCCACGTCGCGCAGCCGGTCGGCGTGCAGCTCGGCCTCCTCGCGCGCTCGCTCGGCGTCGTAGCCGCACGGCATCGCGACGATCACGTCCGGCGCGGCGGCCTTCACCGCCTCCCACGTCGTCTGCTGCGAGTCCTCCCCGGCGAAGCCGAGCACGTCGACGCCGCCCGCCATCTCGACGAGCTGCGGCGTCCAGTGCCCGGCGGCGAAGACGGGGTCCAGCCACTCCAGCGCGGCGACGCGCGGCCGGCGCGGCACGTCCTTGACCGCGAGCCGCACGCGGTCGATGCGCCGCGCGGTGCGCGCCACGAGGTCGACGCCGGCCGCCTTCGCGCCGGTCGCGCCGGCGATCGTGCGCACGTCGGCCAGCGTCTCGCCGTACGTCCGCGGGTCGAGCGCCACGACCTTCGGCACGGGCTCCAGGCGGTCGGCGGCGGCGCGGACGTCCTCGTAGGAGACGGCGCAGACCGGGCACAGCGCCTGGGTGACGATCAGGTCCGGCTGCAGCTCGTGCAGCGCGTCCTCGTCGAGGTCGTAGATCGCCTCGCCGCGCTCGGTCAGGTCGCGCACCGCAGCGTCGACCGCCGCCGACCTGAGCCCCGCGGGTAGCCTGTCGCGCGTGACGCGGCGGCACTCGCGCGCGGCGGCCGGGTGGTCGCACTCGTGGGTGACGCCGACGACCTGGTCGCCGAGGCCGAGCGCGAAGAGCAGCTCGGTCGCGTGCGGCACGAGGGAGACGATCCGCATCGTGGAGGAGAGCATATGAGCGAGTGGCGCGAGGAGGGCGCGGAGCTGGTCCGCGACTTCGAGCTGAAGGACTTCGCCGAGGCGCTGGCCTTCGTCAACCGCGTGGGCGAGGTCGCCGAGGCGGCCAACCACCACCCCGACATCCTCATCCACGGCTGGAACAAGGTGCGGCTGACGCTGTCGACGCACTCCGAGGGGCGCGTCACCGACGCCGATCACGCGCTCGCCGGGCGCATCGACGCCCTCGCGTAGAGACCGGGCCCGTCGCTACCCTTTGCGGCGAGCCTGTCGATGAACGACGACCTCCCTCGAAGTCGCGGCGGACATAGCCGCGGCCGCACCGACGCCGCTTGACCGCGCTCCTGCTGATCGCGGTGCTCCTGCTGGTGCTCGCCAACGGGTTCTTCGTCGCGGCCGAGTTCGCGCTCGTGCGCGCCCGCAAGCCGGCGCTGGAGGAGATGCGCAAGGAGGGCCGGCGCGGCGCCGCGACCGCGCTCGCGCTGCACCAGGACATCAGCCAGTACCTGTCGGCGTGCCAGGTCGGCATCACGCTCGCGTCGCTCGGCCTCGGCTTCATCGGCGAGCCCGCGATCGCCGAGCTGATCGAGCCGCTGTTCGGCGACGCGGTGTCGCACGCGGTGGCCGCGACGGTGGCGATCGCGGTCGCGTACTTCGTCACGACCTCGCTGCACATCACCGCCGGCGAGCAGATCCCGAAGATCTACGCGATCGTCCGCGCCGAGCGGGTCGCGGTGCGCGTCGCGCGCCCGCTGTTCCTGTTCGACAAGGGGATGCGCCCGTTCATCTCGGCGCTGAACGGCATCTCCAACTGGGTGCTGCACCGCTTCTTCCGCATCGACGCCGACACCGGGATGGACGAGGGCTCGACGCCGAAGGAGCTGCGGGCGATGATCGCCCAGGCGCGCGCGGGCGGCAGCCTCGACCCCGGCGAGGCGGGGATGCTGACCGGGGTCTTCCACCTGCACGAGCAGGAGGCGCGCAACGTCATGACGCCGATCCCCGCGGTGGTCACGGTCGACGTGTCGGAGGACGTCGAGACCGCGCTGCGGCGCTGCATCTCCTCCGGCCACACGCGCGTGCTCGTGACCGAGGACGACAACCGCGACCGCGTGCGCGGCATCGTCCACGCCAACACGCTCGCCCGGCTGCTGATGACCGAGGGCGGCGACGCGTCGTTCGCCAGCGGCGTGCGCGACGCGCCGATCGTGCCGGAGACCAAGCCGCTCGACGACCTGCTCGCCGACCTGCAGCGCACGCGCTCGTCGATGGCGGTCGTCGTCGACGAGTACGGCCGCGTCGCCGGCATCGTGACCGTCGAGGACATCGTGGAGGAGGTCGTCGGCGAGATCTCCGACGAGACCGACCCGGCGGGCGGCGAGATCCGGCGGCTGGCCAACGGCGACTGGTACGTGCGCGGGCACGTCGCGGTGACCGACCTGCAGGACTACGGGCTCGAGCTGCCGGTCGACACCGACGCCTACAACTCGGTCGGCGGCTTCGTGTTCGCCGAGCTCGGGCGGCTGCCCCGCCGCGGCGACGTCGTGCAGGCCGACGGGTACTCGATCCGCGTCGAGTCGGTGCGCGAGAACCGCGTCGAGGCGGTCCGCATCCGGGACCGCCGCGCGGTCGGCGCCTAGCCCGTCAGCCGCACGTCGTCCAGGTCGAACGAGTCGCCGGCGACCGGCGCCTCCTGGTAGGCGTACAGGTCGAGCTTGCCGCCGCCGACCGAGCGGTAGTTCGCCGCGGGGAACGCCTGCCACGAGCCGGTCGCCGTCGCGCACGTCTCCGCGGCGCCGAGCGCGCCGCCCGTGCCCGTCTCGCGGAGCCGCAGGCAGACGCGGCGGCCGGGCGTGACGCTGCGCACCCACGCGGTGGCGCGGTACGCGGTGCCCGCCGGCGTCGCCGTCACCGGCGTGCTGATCATCGAGTAGCTCGACCCGGTCGTGGAGTACGAGGCGCGCGCGGCGTACTGGCCCTCGACCCCGCCGGTGACCCGGGTCAGCGTCGCGCGGTACCCGCTCCAGCCGGACAGCCCGCTCTCGAAGCCGGGGTTGGCCACCAGGTTCGGCGGCGCGGGCGGCGCGGCGACGGTCACGGTGACCGGGGCCGACGTGGCCGCGTTGCCGGCGCGATCGCGGGCGACGGCGGTCAGCGCGTACTGGCCGGGGGAGAGCGCGCCGAGGTCGACGTCGGCCGCGTACGGCGCCGTCGTGTCGGTGGCGAGCACGCGGTCGCCCGCGCGGAAGTCGACGCGGTCGACCACACCGTCGTCGGTCGCCGTCGCGGCGACCCGCGCGGTGCCGGTGAGGGTGGCCCCCTCCTGCGGCTCGGTCAGCGCGACGGCCGGCGGCGTCGTGTCCGGCTGCGGGACCGGCGAGCACGCCTGCGTCCCCGCGTCGGTGAACGACATGCCCTCCTGCGGGACGAACTGCCACTGGTAGCTCCCCGTCCCGAGCGTGAGCTTCAGGGCGCCGAACGCGCCGCTGTGCTGGACCTCGGTCGTCGGCAGCGGCGTGCCGAGCGGGTAGTGCATCGTGCCGCCGGTCCCGACGACGAACTGGCGGATGCCGCGGCCGGGGTCGGCCTGGCCGTCGGGCGTCTGCTGCGCGAAGCGCTGGTAGTTGTGGTCGTTGCCGCCGAGGACGAACTCGGCGCTGTAGCGGTAGAGCACGTCCCAGAACGGCTTGACGTGCTCCTGGCTGCCGTGGACGCTGCCGGCGCTGAAGCGCGGGTGGTGGAAGTACGCGCCGATGCACGCCTTGGCGTTCGCGGCGAGGTCGCGCTCGAGCCACGCGTGCTGCTCGGAGCCGGCCCCGCAGCCGCCCACCTGCCCGCAGTTGCTGTTGAGCACGACGACGTGCCACGCGCCGAGGTCGTAGCTGTACCAGCCCTTCCCGCGCTCGCCCGCGCGCGCCCCGAACGTGTCCCAGTAGGGCACCGCGCCGGGCTGGCGGTACTCGTGGTCGCCGACGGTCGGGCGGATGCGCGGCATGTGCCGGTCCCACGTGGGCTGGAAGCAGCCGGCGAACTCGGCCGCGCTGCCGTTGTTCTGCTCGGTGTCGCCGACCATGGCGATCGTGCCGCCGCGCGTGTCCATGAGGCGCGCCATCGCCTCGTCGCCGCTCGAGCCGCACGACGCGACGTCGCCGAAGGCCCAGAGGACCGGGTCGCCCTCGGGCGGCGCCGGCGGGCCCGCGGTCGCCGGCGTGCCGTCGTCGAGCGTGAGCCCGTCGACCTCGAAGCTGTCGCCGTCGGCGGCGCCGTCCTGCGCGATCGAGACGTAGAGGTCGTTGCCGGCCGCCCGCGCCGCGTACGCGACCTCGGGGAACGCCTGCCACGAGCCCGTCGCGGTGACGCAGCGGTACCCGCTGCCGACGACGGCGCTGTCCGAGCGCTCGATGACCTCGAGGCAGACCTCGTCGCCGCCGCGGTCGCTGCGGACGCGCCCGCCGGCGGTGTACGTGCGGCCGGCGACCGTCGCGTCGACCGAGCGGGGGGCGTCGTAGAGCCCGTAGTAGCGCTCGCCGGCCAGCGGCTCGACGCGCGCCTTCGCGCCCGCCACGCCGCCCGCGACGATGCGGACGGTCGACCGGTAGCCGTTCCAGCCGGGCACGGGGATCCCCTGCTCCGCCCAGCCCGCCGTGGCGGCCTCGAACGTGCCGTTCTGCAGCAGGGCGTCCGCCCACCACTCGCGGCGGGCCGGCGTCGGGTCGACGTTGCCCGCGGCGTCGCGCGCCCGCACCTCGAACGCGTGCGCGCCGTTGGCGACGTGCAGGAGGTCGCTCGGCGCGCAGGCGGCGAACGCGCCGCCGTCCAGCCGGCACTCGAACGTCGCCGTCTCGTCGGCGCGGAAGTCGAACCGCGCCGCGCCGGTGCGCTGGGTGTGCGCCGGGCCGGCGTCGATCGCGGTCTGCGGCGGGGTGGTGTCCTGCGGCGTCTCGGGCGGCGGGGGCGGGGCGTTCGCCACCGTGACGGCGAGCGCCTCGGACGTCGCCGTGTTCCCGGCCGCGTCGGTGGCGCGGGCGGTGAGGGAGTGCGAGCCGTCGGCGACGGTCGCGGTGTCCCAGTCGATCGCGAAGGGGGCGGCGGCGTCGGTGCCGATCACCCGGTCGCCGGCGAGGAACTCGACCTTCGCCACGCCGCTCGCGTCGGCCGCGTCGGCGGCCACGGTGGCCGTGGCGGCGAGCGTCGAGCCCGCGGCGGGCGCGGTCAGCGCCACCGAGGGCGGCGTCGCGTCCGGCGGGATCGGGTCGGGCGGCGGCGGGGGCGGCGGCTCGACCTCGAGGACG
>DASZEJ010000044.1:0-6808 GCA_035940955.1 Solirubrobacteraceae bacterium | reverse complement strand
GTAGGGGTCCTTCTTGCGGTCGCCGTTGGCGTCGACGCCGTACTGGCGCCAGGTGGCGGGCATGAACTGCATCCAGCCGACGGCGCCGGCGCTGGAGACGTTGAGGTTTCTGCCGTAGTCGGTCTCGATCTCGTTGATCGCCGCCAGGACCTCCCAGCGCACGCCGTACTCGATCCCGGCGGCCTGGTAGATCGACAACAGGAACGGCGGGATCCGGAACTTGTCGATGAAGAAGTTCGGCACCCCGATCGGCGCCGCACCCGGGACGGCGATCGAGAGCGTCGGGTTGTCGAGCGTCGGCGCGCCGCCGGCGTCGCGCAGGCGGCCGTCGCGGCGGGCGGCCGTGCGCTTGCGCTTGCGGCCGCCGCGGTCGCCGTCACCCTCGACCTCGTCTCGAGGGTCGGTGGAGGTGGTGCCGCCGCGCTGCTGCTCGCCGGTCGACTTCTGGCGCTTTGCATCGCCTCGGGGCCGCGGCTCGCCGCCGCCGGACGGGCGCGGCTCGCTGCCGCTGCCTGACGGCTCGCCGCCGCCGCCGCCTCCGCCGGTGTCGCCGCCGCCGCTGGGCGGGGGCTGCGTGGCGCCGGGGACCGGGACCTCGGGCACGCTCGCGGGCGGGGGCGTGGGGATCTCGACCACGTCGGCGACCGGCCCGGGGATGCCGGGGCAGATGTCGACCGACACGTCGACGGTGCAGGTGATGACCTGGCCGGTGACCAGCGTGACGCGAAGCGTCTTCTGCTCGGCCGACGCCGGGATCACGGACGCGCCGAAGCCGGCGGTCGCCAGGGCCGCCGTCGTGAGGGCAATGAGCAGCTTGCGCTTCGTCATGTACGTGCCGTGTCGCCTCCCCGAACTGCCTGCACGGCGGGCGGGGAAGCTACCAGGACCCTGCCCCCTAAAACGCCGCCAAGCCGCAGGACATGCGGTGTTGTTGCACACCCGCGTGCATTTCGCGCAGGATCAGGCTCGAGTCGAGGTTGAGCATCTCCCTCCCGGCGCGCGCCTCGACGCCCCGCCGCCGGCGATGCCGTAGCCTCGGCGGCCATGGCCGACGACGACGTCAAGGGAATCCGCGAGCGGCTCCAGAGCGGGGGCGAGGACGCGCTCGGCAAGCTCGCCCAGGACCTGCTCGACAACCCGCTCATCACCGGCGCGATCTCGCGCGCGTTCGAGGCCCGCGAGAAGGCCGTCCAGGCGCAGGAGGTCGCGTTCAGCGCGCTCAACATCCCGTCGGCGGCCGACATCGAGCGGCTCACGCGCCGGGTCCGCTCGGTCTCGCAGCGGCTGGAGGGGATCGAGGACGGCGTCGACCGGCTCGACGAGCGGCTGGCCTCGGTCGCGCAGACCGGCCGGCTCGAGGAGCGCCTCGCCGCGATCGAGGAGCAGCTCGAGGCGCTGTCGCGCCGGCTCGCCGCGGTCCACGACGCGCTGCCGGGCGCCCAGCCGCCGCTGCCGCGCGGCCAGGAGCGCCTCAAGGTCGGGGACCCGGCGTAGGCCGCCGGCGCGTGCCCGCGCGCGCCTTCACCGTCGGCCACTCGACGCACGAGCTCGACGCGCTCGCCGCGCTGCTCCGGCGTCACGGCGTGACCGCCGTCGCCGACGTCCGCCGCCATCCCGGCTCGCGCCGGCACCCGCAGTTCGCCTCCCACACGCTGGCCGCCTCTCTTCCCGCGCGCGGGATCGCCTACGCGCACCTGCCGCAGCTCGGCGGGCGGCGCCGCCCGGAGCCCGGCTCGGCGAACGACGGCTGGGAGCACGAGTCGTTCCGCGGCTACGCCGACCATCTGGCGAGCGACGAGTTCGCAAAGGGGCTCGCGAAGCTCGAGGCGCTCGCCCGCGAGCGCCCAACTGCCGTCATGTGCGCCGAGGGCCTGTGGTGGCGCTGCCACCGGCGGCTCGTCGCGGACGTCCTCACCGTGCGCGGTTGGACGGTCTGCCACATCGCCCCCGGCGGCGCGCTGACCGAGCACGCGCTGCCCGACTTCGCCCGCGTCGAGGGGACGCACATCACGTACCCGGCGCCGCAGCTGCGGCTGGGCGGCTAGCTCGGCTGGCCGAGCAGCGCCGCGGCGCCCGCGCGCCCGACCCGCCGCGACGCCTCGACCAGCGCCTCGTCGCCGAGCCGGCGGCGCCCGCCGGCCAGCACGTCGCTCACCGCGAGCACCGAGGCGACCTCGATCCCGCGCCGGGCGCCGACCGTCAGCAGCGCCGCGGTCTCCATCTCGACCGCGAGCGCGCCCGCCGCGCGCCACGCGTCCTCGCGCGCCGGGTCGGGGTCGTAGAAGAGGTCGGTCGAGACGACGAGCCCCGGCCGCCCCTCCGGCGCCAGCGACGCCGACGCGGCCGCCCGCTCGCCGGCGCCGAGCGCGCGCGAGGTCCCGTCGGCGCACAGCGCCTCGCGCGCGACGACCAGGTCGGCCAGCTCCAGCCCCGCGTCGAGCGCGCCGCACGTCCCCACCCGCACCGCCCGCTCGACCCCGAGGTCGCACAGCTCCTCGAGGACGATCGCCGCGCTCGGCCCGCCCATCCCGGTGCTCTGGATCAGCAGCCGCTCGCCGTCGGCCGCCGCCCCGACGTACCCCCACAGCCCGCGGTTGTGGTTGAACATCCGCGGCTGGTCGAGCAGCTCCTGCGCGAGCAGCAGCGCCCGCCCGGGATCGCCCGGCAGCAGCGCGCGCCCGGCCGGCTCGGCGGTGGGATGGAGGTGGATCGGCCGCGGCACGGGCGCCGGACCCTAGCCGTAGAATCGCCCGCGCAGTGCCCGAGCGCAGCTCCCGAACCGAAGCCGTCCGCCACGCCGTCGACCAGGCGTTCCAGGCGACGGCCGGCACCGCGACCCAGGGCGCCCGCGAGCGCGCCCAGGACCTCGTCGACGAGCTGGCCCAGGCCGCCGGCCGCGTCCGCGAGGCGCTCGACGACCTGCGCCCGCCGACCGCCGACGACGTCCGCGCGCTGCGCGAGGAGCTGCGGGCGCTCGAGGAGCGCGTCGCGGCGCTGGAGCGCCGGGCGCCGTGAGCGCGTTCGCCGGCGTCGACGAGTTCAGAGAGGTGATGGACCGGACGTTCGCGATGATGGCCGAGGACCCCGACATGGGGCCGAAGCTCCGCGACGCCGACACCCCGCAGCGCTTCGAGTTCACCGACCTCGGCCTCGTCGTGAACGTCCGCGCCGGCGGCGACGGCGAGGAGCCGCTCGTCTGGGCGTGGAGCGACGACGTCGACTGGGAGCCGCGGGTGCGGATGACGATGTCCTCCGAGACCTGCAACCGCTACTTCCAGGGCCGGGAGAACGTCGCCATGGCCATCGCGCGGCGGCGGATCAGGACCGGCGGCGACGTGAAGGCGGCGCTGGCGCTCATCCCGATCACCAAGCCGATCTACGCGCGGTATCGGGAGATGGTGGACGCCGAGTACCCGCACCTGCGGGCGTAGTGGCCGACGAGCTGACCCTCGCCGCCGTCGCCCATCGCGCCGGCGTCACGCCCGCGACGCTGAGGCGCTGGGCGGGCGACGGCGTGATCCCCGGCTACGACGGCACGTGGACGCCCGCGGCCGCCGCGCACGCGCGCATCGTCGCGCGGCTGCGCGAGCGCGGCCACTCGCTGCGGGCGATCCGCGAGGCCGGCGCCTCGGGGCGCCTGGCGTTCGCGTACACGGAGGACCTCTTCCCGCGCGAGGCCGGGCCGTACGACCTCGAGGCCGCCGCCCGCGAGACCGGCCTCGAGCCGGCGCTGATCGAGCGCGTCTACGCCGCCGCCGGCTTCAGCGCCGCGCAGCTCGACCGCCTCAACGACGACGACCTGCAGCTGCTGCGCTACATCGCCGCGGTGCTCGCCGCCGGCTTCCCGCTCGTGGCCTTCCTGCAGCTCGTGCGCGTCTACGGCCAGGCGGTCGCGCAGATCGCCGACGCCGAGGTCCGGCTCTTCCACCTCTACGTCCACGAGCCGCTCATGCGCGACGGCGTGCCCGGCATGGAGATGGCGGAGGAGATGGAGGGCCTGGCCCGCGAGCTGCTGCCGCTGTCGTCGCCGATCATGGACGCGATGCACCAGCGGTTCCTCGCGCACTTCGTCGAGCAGGACGTCGTCGGCCACATGGAGATGGACTTCGACGGCGCGCTCGACCTCGGCCGGCTGCGGGTCTGCATCGCGTTCGCCGACCTCGCCGGCTACACCCGGCTGACCGAGGAGCTGGGCGACGAGATGGCCGTCGACGCCGTCGAGCGCTTCGTCGAGTCGGTCGAGCACACGCTGCCCGACGACGCGCGGATCGTGAAGACGATCGGCGACGAGGTGATGGTCGTGGCCTCGGACGCCCGGGGGCTCGCCGACTGGGCGGTCGGCTTCCAGGAGCTCGTGCAGGACGAGCGCCCGCTGCCGCGCATCGGGCTGCACTTCGGCGAGGTGGTCTACCGCGACGGCGACTACTACGGGCGCGAGGTCAACCTGTCGGCGCGCGTGGTCGCGCGCGCGGCCGGGGGCGAGGTCCTCGTCACGCGGCCGGTGGTCGACGCGGCCGGGCCGAACCTCGTGTTCGAGCGGATCGGCGAGGTCAAGCTCAAGGGCTTCTCGCATCCGACCGAGCTGTTCCTCGCGCGGATGGCGGAGGATTAGGCCGTGGTCCTCGAACGCGTGCGCGCCACCGGGCTGGTCCGCGAGGGCGAGCCGCTCGTCGTGCTCCTGAGCGGCGGGCGCGACAGCGTGTGCCTGCTCGACTGCGCGGTCGCGCTCGGCGCGCGGGTGACGGCCCTCCACGTCGACTACGGGCTGCGCGCCGGCGCCGCCGCCGACGAGCGCCACTGCGCCGCGCTGTGCGAGCGGCTCGGCGTCGAGCTGGTCGTCGAGCGGCCCGAGCGGCCCGCGGGCGGCAACCTGCAGGCGTGGGCGCGCGACGTGCGCTACGCCGCCGCGGCGCGCCTCGCCGCCACGATCGCGACCGGCCACACCGCGACCGACCAGGCCGAGACGATCCTCTACCGGCTCGCCGCCTCGCCGGGGCGCCGGGCGCTGCTCGGGATGGCGCCGCGCGAGGGCGCGATCGTGCGGCCGCTCCTGGGGGTCACGCGCGCGGAGACCGCCGCGCACTGCGAGCGGCGCGGCCTGACGTGGCGCGAGGACCCCACGAACGACAGCCCGCTCTTCGCCCGCAACCGCATCCGCTCAGGTCTCGTGCGCGAGCTGGAGGGCGTCCACCCCGCCGCCGTCGAGAACGTCGTCCGCACCGCCGCGCTGCTGCGCGACGAGGCCGAGGTGCTCGACGAGGTCGTCGCGACGGCCCTCGCCGGCCGCGACTCGATCCCGGTCGCGACGCTGGCGGCCCTCCCGCGCGCGCTCGCGCGCCTGGTCGTCCGCCGGCTGGCCGAGGACGCCGCGGGCGGCCTGTGCCCGCGCGCCGCGAACCGGCTCGACGACGTCCTAGCGCTGGAGAGCGGGGCGCTCGACCTGGGCGACGGGGCGCGCGCCGTCGTCGAGCGCGGGGTCCTGCGGATGGCCCCCACGCCGCCGCTTCCGGCGCGGAGCAGGTAGAGGTTCCGGGATGCACGACGCCGAGATCGGCGAGATCCTCGTCCAGGCCGACGACCTGCAGCGGCGCATCCGCGAGCTGGGCGAGGAGATCTCCGAGGACTACGCGGGCAAGGACCTGCTGCTCGTCTGCGTCCTCAAGGGCGCCGTCTTCTTCCTGTCGGACCTCATGCGCCAGCTGCACGTCGACTGCCAGGTCGACTTCATGGCCGTCGCCTCGTACGGCGACGCGACCGACTCCTCGGGCGTCGTGCGCATCCTCAAGGACCTCGACGCTCCGATCGAGGGTCGTCACGTGTTGATCGTCGAGGACATCGTGGACTCGGGACTGACCCTCAAGTACCTGCTGCGCAACCTGGCGGCCCGCCGGCCGGCGAGCCTCGAGGTGTGCGCGCTGCTCACCAAGCCGGAGCGTCGCAAGGCGCACATCGACGCCAAGTACATCGGCTTCGAGATCCCGAACCGGTTCGTCATCGGATACGGCCTGGACCACGCCGAACGCCACCGGAACCTGCCGTTCGTGGCGGCACTGGGCAGCGAGTAGACTCCTTCCTTCTGCTATGAGCCGGTTTTTCAAGAGCGCGGCCTTCCCGATCCTCATCGTGGTGGTGCTGGCCTTCTTCGCGCAGCGGCTCATCAGCCCGAACGACGAGCCGAAGAAGCCCGACTTCCCGACGTTCCTGCAGCAGGTCCAGGCGTCCGACGTCAAGACCGTCGAGCTGCGGCAGAAGGACAACACCGCCGAGGTCCACCTCAAGGACGGCACGAAGTACGAGGTCGGGTTCGCCGACGACTACGGCGAGGAGATGACCGAGACGCTCCTGGCCGCCGAGGAGGCCGGCAAGCTCCAGGAGTTCGACGTCGAGGGCCGCAAGTCCAACGGCTGGCTGTCGCTGCTGACCTACGTCCTGCCGTTCGTCATCTTCATCGCCTTCTGGATCTTCCTGATGAACCAGGTCCAGGGCGGCGGGTCGAAGGTGATGTCGTTCGGCAAGTCGCGCGCCAAGCGGATGAGCGTCGACTCGCCGAAGATCACCTTCCGCGACGTGGCGGGGGCCGACGAGGCGGTCGAGGAGCTGCACGAGATCAAGGAGTTCCTCGAGAACCCGAAGAAGTTCCAGGCGCTCGGCGCTCGCATCCCCAAGGGCGTGCTGCTCTACGGCCCGCCCGGCACCGGCACGACGCTGCTCGCCCGCGCCGTGGCCGGCGAGGCGGGTGTGCCCTTCTTCTCGATCTCCGGCTCGGACTTCGTCGAGATGTTCGTCGGCGTCGGCGCCAGTCGCGTCC
>DASZEJ010000043.1:0-21472 GCA_035940955.1 Solirubrobacteraceae bacterium | reverse complement strand
GTCGCCGTTTGCGACGGTGGAGGAGGCGATCGAGGACATTCGGGCGGGGAAGATGGTGGTGGTGTGTGATGACGAGGATCGGGAGAACGAGGGTGATCTGACGTTGGCGGCGCAGTTTGCGACGCCGGAGGCGATCAATTTCATGGCCAAGGAGGGTCGGGGGTTGATCTGTTTGTCGTTGACGCCGGAGCGTTGTGATGAGTTGGGGTTGGAGTTGATGGCGGCGAAGAACGAGTCGCCGTTTGAGACGCCGTTTACGGTGTCGATCGAGGCGCGGGAGGGGGTGACGACGGGGATTTCTGCGGCGGATCGGGCGCGGACGATTCAGGTGGCGATCGATCCGCGGTCGCGGCCGCGGGATCTGGTGCAGCCGGGGCATGTGTTTCCTTTGAAGTCCAAGCCGGGTGGGGTGTTGGAGCGGACGGGGCAGACGGAGGCGGCGGTCGATCTGGCGCGGCTGGCCGGCCTCATCCCGGCTGGGGTGATCTGTGAGGTGATGAACGACGACGGGACGATGGCGCGGGTGCCGGATCTGGTCGGCTATTGCGCGCGTCATGGGCTGAAGATGATCACGGTGGCCGACCTGATCGCGTATCGGCGGACGCATGACAAGCTGGTCGAGCGGGTGGTGGCGACGCGGCTGCCGACGGAGTTCGGCGACTTCACCGCGGTCGGGTATCGGTCGCTGGTCGACGACAAGCATCACGTCGCGCTCGTCAAGGGGGAGGTGGACGGCCGGGATGACGTGTTGGTGCGGGTGCATTCGGAGTGCCTGACCGGGGACGTCTTTCACTCGCTGCGTTGTGATTGCGGTGAGCAGCTCGAGTCGGCGCTGTCGATGATCGAGCGCGAGGGCTCCGGGGTCCTGCTGTATCTGGCCCAGGAGGGCCGCGGCATCGGCCTTTTGAACAAGCTGCGCGCGTACAAGCTCCAGGAGGAGGGGCTGGACACCGTCGACGCCAACCTGCGCCTCGGGCTGCCGGCGGACCTGCGCGACTACGGGATCGGCGCCCAGATCCTCACCGACCTCGGCCTGAGCTCCATCCGCATCCTCACGAACAACCCCAAGAAGATCCGCGGCCTGGAGGGCTACGGCCTGTCCGTCACCGACCAGGTCCCGATCCAGCACACGCCGAACCCGCACAACGAGGCCTACCTGCGGGCCAAGAAGGAGAGGCTCGGCCACATGCTGCACCACCAGGGCCTGCCGCTCGACGAGGAGATGATCCACTCCGAGCAGGCCGACTCGTGAGCCGCTTCGCGATCGCGGTCGGCCGCTTCTACGAGGACCTCGCGGAGCGGCTGGTCGGCGGCGCGCAGGCGGCGTTCGGCGAGGGCGGGTTCGGCGAGGCCGACGTGTTCGACGTGCCGGGCGCGTTCGAGCTGCCGCTGGCGGCCAAGTACTGCGCCGACTCCGGCCGCTACGAGGGGGTCGCGTGCCTGGGGGCGGTGATCCGCGGCGAGACCGACCACTACGACTTCGTGTGCTCCGAGGCCGCCCGCGGGATCCAGGACGTCCAGCTGCAGACCGGCGTGCCGTGCGCGTTCGGCGTGCTGACGGTCGACAGCATGGACCAGGCGCTGGCCCGCACCGGCGGGGGCAAGCGCGACCAGGGGCGCCACGCCGCCGAGGCCGTCATCCGGATGGCCGAAATGCGCTCGCAGCTGGCCTGACAGCGGGTACCCTGAAGGCATGGGAGGAGGCGTGGTCGCGTCGATCCTGCTGCTGACGCTGGTGCACTTCGTCGCGTTCGGCCTGCTCTTCTGGCACCTCGCCGGGCGCGAGATCCTGTCGGTGTTCCGCACGGGCGGCGACGAGGGCCGCGGCGGAGGGTCCGTCGATCCCGCCGCGCCCGACCCGACGGGCGGCCGCGGCGGCGGCCTGCCGCTCCCCGACGCAGCCCAGGCCCCCGTCCGCCTGCGCGAGCCGGCCCGCCTCGCCGACGCCTACCCGCCCCGCCCCCGCCGCCCCGACCACGCCCCGGACGCGCCGGAGCGGGTCCCGGTCGCGCGCTGAGCGGCCTCGCCCCGCTTGCCCGAGCCGCTCCGCCCGGTCGCCCCCTTCGCCGCCGCCCGCGCCCGTTCGCCCGCTGCGCGCCGCTCCGCCAACCAGCGCGACGACGCTCCGGCCCGCGATAGGCTGCGCCCACGTTGCGCGCCCGCCCCGTCGCCCTGCTCCTCGCCCTGCTGACCGCGCTGGCGCTCGCCGCACCCGCGGCCGCCCCGGCGGCGGACGCCGACGTCCGGGCCGCGTGGGCGAGCGAGGACGCCGCGCTGAGGACCGCGACGAAGGCGCTCAGCCGCTCGATGCGGGCCGCGCAGCGGGCGAAGTACCGCCGCGTCCGCGCGGTCGTCTCCGCGATCCGCAAGCTCGAGCTGCTCACGACCGCCGTCCGCGACCGCGTCGTCGCCGCCAGCCCGTCGACCCAGAGCGGCGCGCGCGCCCGCGACTCGGTGCTGGCGTCGCTGAAGGGCTTCGCGTCCTCGCTGCGCAACCTGCGGCTCGCGGTCCAGGCCGCCGCGAAGAAGCGGCTCGGCACCGCCCACCGCCTGCTCGCCCGCGCCAAGCGCGACGCCGACGGCGCGAGCGACGACGCGGCCGACGCGCGCACCTGGTTCGAGGCCGCGGTGCGCGAGGCCGAGTTCCTGCGCCAGCAGCAGGAGCAGCAGCAGCAGCAGCCGCCTCCTCCGCCGCCGGACGGCGGAGGGTCCCAGCCCCCGCCGCCGGACGGCGGCGGCGGGTCGCAGCCCCCGCCCCCGGACGGCGGCGGCGGCGGTGGTGGCGGCGGCGGCGGCGGCGAGGAGCCGCCTCCCCCTCCGCCCGACGAGTGCGACCCGATGGTGACGCCGACGGTCCCGCCGCCGCCCGAGTGCTTCCTGCCCTGACGGGCGGCGCCCGCTACTGACCGCCGCCGGCCCTCGCCTTGGCCCGCGCCAGCCGGCTGCGGACCAGCTCAGGCCGGTCGTCCGGGCTCACCTGCAGCCGGCGCTCGTACATCTTCACCGCCTCGTCGTAGCGCCCGACCGCGTAGTACGCCTCGCCGAGGTTGAACAGCGCGTAGCCGAACGTCGTCGCGTCCGCCGCGTCGCCCTGCGCGTCGAAGCCCGCGACCGACCGCTCGAGGACCGGGACCGCGCCCGCCGCGTTGCCGGCCTGCAGCAGCCGGAAGCCGCGGTTGTTCAGCTGCTCGGGGCTCTCGTTCCCGGCCGCCGGCCCCGGGCCGCTCTCGGGCTCGTTGTCGGGGACGTCCTCCTTGCCGCCCTCGTCGGCCTCGCCGGCCGGCTCCTCCTGCTGATCGGGCTCGTGCGAGGAGGCCGGCGGCGGGGTGGCGGGAGACGTCCGCGCCGGCGTCTCGTCGCCGGTCCGCGCGGCCGTCCGCGCCGGCTCATCGCGCGCCTGCCGCTGGTCCGGGGCGTCGCCGCCGTCGCTGCCGAGCAGCGCGAACAGCGCCACCCCGAGCGCGACGAGGCCCGCGAGCGCCAGCCCGATCCAGCCGGGCGACCACCCGCGGCGCGCCGGAGCGGCGGCGGGCGCGGGAGGCGTCGGCTCCAGGCGGCGCGGCGGCGGGGGCGGCGGCGCCTGCGGGCGCTCGCGCACCGGCACCGCGGCGACCGCGCGCCGCGTCGGCTCGGTGGGCGCGGCCGTGCGCGGCGACGGCGCCCGCTGCACCGCGTGCCGCAGCTCCTCGACGAACAGCGCGCACGTCGGGTACCGCTCGCCGGGCTCCTTGGCCATCATCCGGCACATCACCTCGTCGACGTGCGGGCCGAGCCCCGTCTCCGGCATCGGCGCCTCGACGTGCTGGCGCGCCTGCGCCGCCGCGTGCTCGGCCGCGAACGGCCGCGAGCCGGTCAGCAGCTCGAAGGCCACCACGCCGAGCGAGTAGCGGTCCGAGGCGGCGGTCGCCGGCTCGCCGGTCGCCTGCTCGGGAGAGAGGTACGCCGCGGTGCCGAGCACGGTGCCGGCCTGGGTCAGCGACGACTCGTCGGCCAGCCGCGCGATGCCGAAGTCGCCGACCGCCAGCCGCCCGCCCTCGTCGACCAGCAGGTTGGCCGGCTTGACGTCGCGGTGGACCACCTCGCGCCCGTGCGCGTAGTCCAGGCCCGCCGCGGCCTCGGCCATCCACGCCAGCGCCTGCGTGCGCGGCACCGGCGGCTCGCCGTCGCGCAGCCGGTCGGCGACCGTGCCGCCGCGGTACAGCTCCATGACGATGAACGCGTTCTCGCCCGCCTCGCCGATGTCGTAGATCGTCACGACGTTCGGGTGGTCGCCGACGCGCGCGGCGGTCCGCGCCTCGCGCTCGAAGCGCTTGCGCGACACCGGGTCGGCCGACACGTGCGGCGCGAGGATCTTGACCGCGACCTCGCGGCCGAGGACGCCGTCCTCGGCACGGTAGACCGTCGCCATCCCGCCCGAGGCGATGCGGCCCACGACCCGATAGCGGTCGGGCAGGGCGATGCTGACGTCACCGATCCGCACGTCGCTGGGAGCGGTACCCCGCGGCGCGCACCGGTACTCGGACGGCCGAGCGCTAGACTCCTGCGCCGTCATGGCCAAGGTCTGTCACGTGTGCAACAAGGGGCCGTCGTTCGGGCACAGCCGCAGCCACTCGATGGTGGCGAGCAAGCGGCGCTTCAACCCGAACCTCCAGAAGGTCCGCATCCTGCACAAGGGCGCTCCGACCCGCGCGTACGTCTGCACGCGCTGTCTGAAGGCGGGCAAGGTAACCAAGGCCGTGTAGCCGGGTTCCTTCCGGCGTGGCGTCCTTCAGCAATCTGGCGCGCTTTCGCGCCGTCGTGGCCGGCGCCCTCTCGCACCTCGAGGCGCGGCGCGAGGAGGTCAACGACCTGAACGTCTTCCCGGTCGCCGACGGCGACACGGGGGACAACATGGCGCTCACGCTGCGGGCGGTCCTCGACGAGCTGGACCGGCTCGTCGCCGAGGAGCGCGACCGCACGATCGACGAGATCGGCCGCGACGAGATCGTCGACGCGGTGGCGCGGGCGGCGCTGCTCGGCGCCCGCGGGAACAGCGGCGTGATCCTCTCCCAGCTCATCCGCGGCGCGGCCGAGGAGCTGGTCTCGCGGCCGGGGGAGCTGGTCGACCCGACGCTCGTCGGCGCCGCGATGGCGCGCGCGGTGGAGCGCGCGTACGCGAGCGTCCGCGCCCCCGCCGAGGGGACGATCCTCACCGTCGTGCGCGAGATGGCGCACCGGATCGCGTCCGAGCTGGCCCACATGCCGGACACCCACCTCGACCCCGACGCGCCGCCCGAGCGCCAGGACGCGGCGCTCGCCGAGATCCTCGAGCGGGCGGTGGACGAGGGGCGCGAGTCGGTGCGCCGGACGCCCGAGCTGCTGCCCGTGCTGCGGGACGCCGGTGTGGTCGACGCCGGCGGGCACGCGCTGACCGTGATCTTCGCGGGCGTCGTCGCCGCGCTGCGCGGCAGCGACGCGCCGGCCATCGAGCACCACGCGCCGGCGCGGGTCACCCACCCGGAGCACCACAGCGAGACGTACCGCTACTGCACGAACTTCGCGATCACCGGCGAGGGGCTCGACGCGGCCGAGTTCCGCGGCGCGCTCGAGGGGATCGGCGACTCCGTCCTCGTCGTCGGCGACCAGCACACGCTGAAGATCCACCTGCACACCGACGACCCGGAGGCGGCGACCGCGCTGTTCGACGGGGCGGGGGAGGTCTCGCACCTCGACGTCGCCGACATGCACGCCCAGGTGGTCGAGCGGGCGGAGAAGCTGTCGGCCAACGGGCACGCCAAGCCGGTGGAGGTCCGGCGCTGCGGCGCGGTGGCGGTCGTCGCCGGCCAGGGGATGCGGCGGCTGTTCGAGAGCCTCGGCGCGTGCGTCATCGACGGCGGGCCGACGCTCAACCCCTCGACGATGGAGCTGCTGGCGGCGATCCACGACGTCGCCGCCGAGGAGGTCGTGGTGCTGCCGAACTCCTCCAACGTGGTCATGGCCGCCGAGCGGGCGGCCGAGCTGTCGGAGAAGCTCGTGCTCGTCGTGCCGACCCGGTCGCAGCAGGCGGGGCTCACGGCGGTCGTCGCGCTCGACCCGCACCGCAGCGCCGAGGAGAACGGCGTGGCGATGCACGAGGCGGTCGTCGAGCTGTCGATCGGCTCGGTCGCGCCGGCCGCGCGCGACGACGCGCACGGTCGGTTCGCCGCCGGCGACGCGGTGGGGTTCGTGGAGGACCAGATCATCGCCTGGGGCGAGCCGGAGGCGACGCTCGCCGCGGTCATCCGGTCGCTCGCGCGCGACGCCGAGATCGTGACGTGCATCTCGGGCGAGGGCGCGCCGCTCGACGAGGAGCGCATCCAGGCGCTCGCGCCCGACGGCGTCGAGCTCGAGGTGCGCGACGGGGGGCAGCCGGCGTACTGGTGGCTGCTGGCCGCCGAGTAGCGGTCCGGCGCGCCCATCATCATCATGGGGTGCCGCCGACCGCGTTCGCCACGCGCGATCCCCTCGACGCCGCGGCCGTCCCGGTCCGCTACCCGCGCCCGTCGCGGCTCGCCGAGCCGGTGCGCGTCACGCCGGCGCCCGCCGCCGAGGCGGCCGAGGCGCTCGGGCTGCACACCGTGGGCGACCTGCTCCTGCACCTGCCGCGGGCGTCGGGCGAGGCGCGGACGATCGCCGACCTGCAGCCCGACGAGACGGCCACCGTGCTCGTCGAGGTGCGGGCGATCACCTCGCGGCCCGTGCGCCGGCGCGGGATGAAGCCGCTCGTCGAGGCGACGGTGGCCGACGCCACCGGCGTCATGAAGGCGACGTTCTTCAACCAGCCGTGGCTCGAGCGCCAGTACCGCCCGGGCACGCGGCTGATGCTGCTCGGCAAGTACCAGGGCCGCAACCGCTTCCGCGTCAACGCGCACGCGCGCAGCGAGGTCGTCGGGGCGGTGGAGGGCGAGGTCTCCGCCTACCCGGCGACGAAGGGCATCACCTCGACCCAGATCGCCGCGCTGATCCGCGACTACGGCGGGTTCGCCGCGGACTTCCCCGACCCGCTGCCCGGCCGCCTGCGCGCCGCCGAGAAGCTCCCCGACCGCCCGGCCGCCGTCTTCGCCGCCCACTTCGGCGACCGCGAGGGCGGCCGGCGGCGGCTCGCCTTCGACGAGCTGCTCGTCGACCAGATCGTGCAGCTGCGCCTGCGCGACGAGCACCGCGAGCGGATGGCCGCGGCGCCGCTGCGCGAGCCGCCGTCGCTGTCGCGGAGGTGGCTCGCCGAGCAGCTGCCGTTCGCGCCGACGGGCGACCAGCAGCGGGCGATGGAGGAGGTCGACGCCGACCTCGGGAGCGAGCGGCCGATGCAGCGGCTGCTGATGGGAGAGGTCGGGTCCGGCAAGACCGTCGTCGCGCTGTACGCCATGCTGCGCGCCGTCGAGCAGGGGATGCAGGCCGCGCTCATGGCCCCGACCGAGACGCTCGCCGAGCAGCACTTCGCGACCGTGCAGGCGCTGATGCCGGGCGCGACCGTCCCCGTCGCGCTGCTGACCGGCTCGACGCCGGCCTCGCGCCGCAACGACGTCATGAGCAAGCTCGCGACCGGCGAGCTGAGCCTCGTGGTGGGGACCCACGCGCTGATCGAGGAGGCCGTCGCGTTCGCCCGCCTGGCGGTGGCGGTCGTCGACGAGCAGCACCGGTTCGGGGTGCGCCAGCGGGCCGCGCTCGACGCCAAGGCGCCGCCCGGGCTCGCGCCGCACGTCCTCCACATGACCGCGACGCCGATCCCCCGGACGCTGCGGCTCGCCTCGTTCGGCGCGCTCGACGTGACGACGCTGCGCGAGCTGCCGCGCGGGCGCCAGCCGATCGAGACGTTCGTGGCCGGCGGCGAGGCGGCGCGCGCGCGGGCCTACGAGCGCATCCGGGAGGAGCTGCGCGCCGGCCGCCAGGCGTACGTGGTCTGCCCGCTCGTCGAGGAGTCCGAGGCGCTCGCGGCGCGCGCCGCCACCGCCGAGTACGAGCGGCTGAGGACGACCGAGTTCGCCGACTTCGAGGTCGTCCTGCTCCACGGCCAGATGCGCCCGCGCGAGAAGGCGGCGGCGATGGCGCAGTTCGGCGAGGGGCGCGCCGACGTGCTCGTCGCCACGACGGTGATCGAGGTGGGGATCGACGTCCCGAACGCGACCGTGATGCTCGTCGAGGACGCCGACCGGTACGGGATCTCGCAGCTGCACCAGCTGCGCGGCCGGGTCGGCCGCGGGGCGCACAGGTCGCTGTGCCTGCTGTTCGGCCCGGCGGAGTCGCCCCGGCTGAAGGCGCTCGCCGAGCACACCGACGGGTTCCGCCTCGCCGAGATCGACCTCGAGCTGCGCGGCGAGGGCGAGATCACCGGCACGCGCCAGTCCGGCCTGGCCCGCTTCGCGTTCGCCCGCCTCCCCGACGACGCCGACGTCCTCGAGCGCGCCCGCCGCCTCGCCGAGGCGCTCCTCGGCGATGACCCCGCCCTGGAGCGCCCGGAGCACGCGCTGCTCGCCGATGCGCTGCGGGCGGCCGAGGCGGAGCCGGTCGCGGCGTAGGCCGCCGGCGCGACCGCTCCCCGCCGCGCCCCGCCGCGCCGGCCGCGCGACACTCCCCCCGTGACCGCGACCGCAGTCGCTCGATGAGGATCGTCGCCGGCCGCTTCGGCGGGCGCCGGCTGACGGCACCGCCCGGCCGCGACACCCGCCCGACCTCCGACCGGGTCCGCGAGGCGCTCTTCTCGATCCTCGGCCCGCTCGACGGCGAGGCCGTGCTCGACCTCTACGCCGGGTCCGGCGCGCTCGGCATCGAGGCGCTGTCGCGCGGCGCCGGGTCGGCGGTGTTCGTGGAGCGCGACACGCGCGCGCTCGCCGCCCTGCGCGCGAACCTCGACGCGCTCGGCGTCCGCGCCGACGTCCGCCGGGGCGACGCGCTCGCCGCGCTCCGCGAAGCAAGAAAGCGCGGCGAGACATACGATCTGGTCCTGTGCGACCCCCCGTACCGGCTGGCGCCGGGGCTCGGGAGGCCGCTGGGCGAGGCTCTCGCGCCCGTGCTCGCCGACGGCGCGCGCGTGGTGACCGAGAGCGACCGCCGGACTCCGCTCGACCTCGACCTTGAGCCCCTCATCGACGAACGCCGGTACGGCGACACACTGATCCGGATCCACCTGCGATGAACCCTGCCGCCAAGCGCATCGCCGTCTGCCCCGGCTCGTACGACCCGATCACGAACGGGCACGTGGACGTCATCGGCCGCGCGTCCGAGCTGTTCGACGAGGTGATCGTCGCCGTCGTGAACCAGTCGGTCCGCAAGAACCGCACGCTGTTCGGGATCGAGGACCGCCTCGAGTTCATCAACCGCGCGACGGCGCACCTCGACAACGTGCGAGCCGAGCCGTTCGACATCCTGATCGTCGACTTCGCCCACCGCGTCGGCGCCAAGTGCATCGTCAAGGGGCTGCGCGCCATCTCCGACTTCGAGTACGAGTTCGAGATGAACCAGCTCAACCGGATGCAGGACGCCGAGGTCGACACGCTCTACCTCATGGCGAGTCCGCAGTACAGTTTCCTCAGCTCCAGCGGCGTCAAGGAGCTCGCCACCTTCGGGGGCAACATCGACAGCCTCGTGCCGGACGGAGTCGCCGATCGGCTGAAGGAAGAGCTGCAGCGCCGCCGAAACGAAGCCTGAGCCCATGGACGTCCTCGTTCTCATCGACAAGCTGGACGACCTCGTCCACAACGCCAAGTCGGTCCCGATGACCGACCAGGTGCGCGTGGACAAGGAGGAGATCTACGACATCCTCGACCAGATGCGCGCCACGATCCCCGAGGAGATCAAGCAGGCGCGCTGGATCGTCAAGGAGCGTCAGGAGATGCTCGCCGAGGCCAAGCGCGAGGCCGAGCGGATCGTCAAGGAGGCGCGCGAGCGCCAGGAGCGCCTGATCTCCGAGCAGGAGATCACCAAGCAGGCCGAGCGCGCGGCCGAGGACATCATCGAGGACGCCCGGGGCCGCGAGCGCGAGATCCGCCTCGGCGCCGAGGACTACGCCGACGAGATCCTCAACACCCTCGAGGTCAACCTCACGAAGTTCATCGCCGCGGTGCAGCGCGGGCGCGAGCGGCTGGCCGGCCGCGACGAGCCCGACCGCGCCGAGGTGGCGTAGCCGGCCGGCCGGCCCGCCGGCTACGGCGCGAGCGCGAACGCGCTGACGTCGAGGTCGCTGCGGCCCGCGGCGATCAGCTGGGCGATCGCCTCGCCGATCGCGGGGGAGTGCTTGAAGCCGTGGCCCGAGCAGGGCGAGGCGATGAGCAGGCGCTCGTCGGACGGGTCGGGGCCGAGGACGAAGCCGCGGTCGGCGGTGACCGTGTAGAGGCACGTCGTCGCGCGCAGGCAGCGCGCCGTCAGGCCGGGGAGGCGGGGGGCGACGTACTGCTCGTGCATCGCGCGGATCTCGTCGGGGGAGACCTCGCGCGCGCACGCGTCCGCCGTGGTCGGCGTCGTGTGCTGCTCGGTGGCGACCTTCACGCCGCCGTCCGGGCCGTCTATCGCCGGGAAGCCGTAGACGAAGTCGTCCGGCCCGCCGCCCAGCTCCCAGATGAAGATCGGCAGCTCGCGGTGGCGCTCGTACGCCTCGTCCCCGGCCAGGTCGAACCAGTACTGGACCTGGCGGTAGACGGTGAAGCGCTCGCGGTGGGCGGGGAGCAGCTCGCCGACCCACGGGCCGGCGGCGGCGATGACGGTCGCCGCCGCGTACTCGCCGCGGTCGGTGGCGACGCGCCCGCCGGAGACCGAGAGCGCGCGCTCGCCGGTCCGGATCGCGGCCCCGTGGCGTTCCGCCAGCCGCAGCTGCGCCGCGACCGCCCGCTCGGGCCGGACGAAGCCGGTCTCGGGCTCGAAGTAGGCGGGGCGCTCGCGGCCGGTCAGCGCGAGCGCGGGGTAGCGCGCGGCGACGTCCTCCGGAGCGAGCAGCTCGTGCTCGATGCCGTGCTCGCGCGCCGCCGCGATCGTGGTGCCGAGGAAGTCCTCGGCGCCGTGCGTGCCGCTCGCGCCCTCGACCGCGAGCACCAGCCCGCCGGTGCGAATCATCAGCGACTCTCCGGCCTCCCGCTCGATCTCGCGCCAGAGCGCGTGCGAGCGCCTGACGAACGGCACGTACCGCCCGCCCTCGCCGAGCGCGAGCCGGGTGATCCGCGTCCGGCCGTGGGTGGAGCCGAGCGCGTGCGGCGGCTCGTGCCGATCGAGCCCGAGCACGCTCGCGCCCGCCTTCGCGAGCTGGTAGGTGACGGAGCTGCCGATCGCGCCGAGCCCGACGACGATCGCGTCGTAGGTGCCGGCCATCGCGCGCAGCGTACGGGTCAGCGGATCTCGAAGCCGTCGAGGCCCTCGGGCGGGACGTCCTCGACGTCGGCGGACTCGACGTGCGCGCGCGACGGCCCGGAGCGGGCCCACGCGACCATGGCGTCGACCGCCTCGGCGGCGCCCTCGAACCAGGCCTCGACGGCGCCGTCGGAGCGGTTGCGGATCCACCCGGCAACGCCGCGCGAGTCCGCCGCCCGGCGCGCGGAGTCGCGGAAGAAGACGCCCTGGACGCGGCCGCGGACGACGACGCGGCGAGCCACGTTTGCCATTGGCATCAGATACCACGCGCGCCGGCGCGCCGCGCGCCGCCGTGCCGCGCGCCGCCGCGCCGCGCGAGGCGCGCCGCGCGCCGCGCGCCTCGCTCGCGGCGCTGCGGCGGCGGGACTGACGGCTCGGCGAGGGAGGGGAGGGGCCCGTCCGCACCCCTCGCTCGCGGCGCTGCGGCGGCGGGACTGACGGCTCAGCGAGGGAGGGGAGGGGTCCGTCCGCACCCCCACAACGCACCACTCGCGGCGGTTTCCGACGGCGTGTGTCCGTTTGTGGTCCTATAGGGCGCCTAACGCACCACACGTCGGCGACAGCGTCGCGAGTGGTGCGTTGTGCGGGTCACTCCTCCCTCGCTGCCCGCCGTAAGGACCCCGGCCCGAGCGACGGACACGGGCGGAGCGTCACCCAGCCTCGTCGTCCTCGCCCTCGCCCTCCCGCAGCAGAGCCTCGATCTGCCCGAGATGCGCCCGCACGCTGTCCGCCAGCGCGCCGACGATCGCCTGCGCCTGGTCGATCGACGACTTCGCCTGGGTCAGCTGCGACTTGACCCGCCGCACGTCCTCGACCGCGCCCAGCGCCCGCTCGGCCTCGGTGGCGATCGCCGCAGCGTCGATCCCCGACGCCGACGACCGCGCCATCAGCACCCGCGCCCGCGCCAGCTTGTAGGCCAGCTCCAGCCCGGTGCGCGCCCCGTCCTCCGCGTCGAAGACCACGAACATCTTGTTGCCGTTGAACTCGCGCAGCTCGGGCGTGCGCGCCGGCAGCTTGTCCTCCGACGGCACGACGAACACGCCGTAGTCGGCGTCCCGCGCCCGCATCGCCTCGTCGAGGTCGGCGAGCGCCTGCTTCTTCGGCACCCGCGAGTTCTTCGCCTCGAAGACGATCCGGCCGCGGGCCGGGCCGCCGCACGCGTCGATCGCCACCACGACGTCGCCCTTGCGCCCGCCGACGCCCATGACGTCCCCCACCGCGTCGCAGTCGTCGCCCTGCGCGCCGGCGACCCCGTCGAGCGCGTCGAACACCGACTCCTCGTACGTGCGCCCCTTCGCCGTGCCGCGCTCGGCCTCGGCGGCGACCTCGGCCAGCTTCTCCTTCTCGGCCTTCAGCGCCGCGACCTCGAGCCGCATCGCCTCCAGCCGGGCGTTCATCGCCTCGAGCGACGCCGCCTGCTGGTTCGCCGTGTCGCGCACGACCTGCAGCGACGCCCGCTGGATCGCCACGATCGGGTTCGACTCGGTGTCGGTCGTGAGCTGCTTGCGCAGGTCCTCCCGCATCTGCACCGCCAGCTCGTTCATGACCGCGCGCATGCGGTGCTGCACGGCCGCCGACGACTCGTCGCCGAAGTGCTTGTCGAGCAGCCGCGCGACATGACCCTCCTCGGCGCCGAACACGCGGTTCAGCCGCTCGCCGAAGTCCGCCTTCAGCCGCTCGAACTCGGCCTTGACCACGTCGGCCTGCGCGCCCGTGTGCTCGCGCTCCAGCACGCGTGCGCCGACCTCGACCATCTGCACGACGAGCCGGTCGACGCTCTCGCCCCGCTCCTCGCGCTCGCGCACCAGCGCGACCGCGGTCTCGTCGTCGACCCGCAGGCCGTCGATCAGCAGCTCGCCGTTGAACGTGCGAACCCTGCTGAAGGGAAGAGTGGCGACAGCCTCCATGTCCGGCGCCAAGGTAGGCGCGCGCGCGGACGGAAACGGGCAGGATCGGCGCATGCCGCCGTTCGCCGAGACCGTCGAGCAGCAGGCGCTCGCGCCCGCCCGCCTGCGCGCGCTGCTCGCCGGCGAGCTGGCGCGGTCCGAGGGCGAGCTGGCCAGGCCGCGCTCCGGCTACGGCGAGCCGGTGACCGTCGCGTTCGGCGGCACGGAGGACGGCCAGCTCGCCGCCGCGGTCCCCGTCCCCGTCGCGACGCGCGCCGACGCGGGCGAGATCACCGAGCGCGCGTGGCTCGTGGTCGCCGCGGCGGTCGAGGCGCTCGTCCAGGCCAGCACCGAGGCGACCAGGCTCCGAGCCGGCGACCTCGACGGCCACCTCGCCCTCGCGACCGGCCCCGGCGACGCCGAGCTCGCCGCCCTCGCCTTCGACGACGCCACCGCCGGGATCGACCGCCTGCGCGCCCGCGGGGTCGCGGTCGGCAGGCTCGACGTCACCGACCTGCGCGAGCCGATCGGCCCGCACCACCCGCTGAAGGTGGCCCACGCCGTCGCCACGCTGGGCGGCCGCCCGAGCGACCCCGCCTCGGTCGAGGAGCACGAGGAGGCGGTGCTCGAGATGCTCGGAGGCGGGCAGCGCGACAGCGTCCCCAGGCCCCACGACGACCCCGACCCGCCCCGCCGCGCCGCCCGGCGGATCCTCCAGCGCCTCGACGGCATGGGGAAGTGGGGCGGCTACCACACCGAGTTCGCCCACCTCTCCCGCGGCTTCGCCCCCGGCGAGCGCGCGCTGGCCAGCGCCGTCGGCGAGGCGCTGCTCGAAGCCGGCCTGCTCGCGGAGAAGCCGAGCGTCGGCCAGCGCCACGTCTTCCTCGACCCGCGCAAGGTCCCCGAGATCCGCGCGCTGATCGACCGCGGGGAGCTTCCGCCAACGCTCCGGCTTCCCGATCGGTGACATATTTCGCGCCGTGATGAACGTCCTCGACCAGGTCATCAACAAGGCGTGGGTCGCGTATACGCTGACCAACGCGGGGGTCATCCGGCCCACCCGGCCGGACAAGCTCGCGCGGATCGCGCTGACGCTGCAGCGCTGGGGCCCGACGCCGGCGGCCGGCTACAGCGCCGCCGCGGTCCGCTTCCCCAACGACTGCGCGATCGTCGACGAGCTGGGGACGCTCACGTTCGCGGACGTCCACCGGCGCACCAACGCGCTCGCCCACGCCTTCCGCGAGCACGGGATCGGCCCCGGCGACGGGGTCGCCATCCTGTGCCGCAACCACCGCGGGTTCATCGACGCGACCGTCGCGTGCTCGAAGCTCGGGGCGAACGCGCTGTACCTGAACACGATGTTCGCCGCGCCGCAGGTGACCGACGTCGTCAACCGCGAGGAGCCCGTCGCGATCGTCTACGACGAGGAGTTCGCGAACATGGTCGAGGAGGCGGGGGAGGGGCGCAAGCGCTTCATCGCCTGGTTCGACGGCCCCGAGAAGCCCGACTGCCCGGTGATCGAGGACCTCATCGCGGAGGGCGACGACTCGGACCTGAGGCCGCCGGAGGAGAAGGGCCGCGTCGTCATCCTCACGAGCGGCACCACCGGCACCCCGAAGGGCGCTTCGCGCTCGCAGCCCGAGTCGCTCGACCCCGCCGCCGCGCTGTTCAGCAAGATCCCGCTGCGCACGCGCGAGCCGTGGATGGTCGCCGCCCCGATGTTCCACTCCTGGGGCTTCGCGCACTTCACGCTGGGGCTGGGCCTCGCGGCGACGCTCGTCATGCGGCGCAAGTTCGACCCCGAGATGACGCTGAGCGACGCGGCGCAGCACGAGTGCACGGTGCTCGCGGTCGTCCCCGTGATGCTGCAGCGGATCCTCGACCTGGGCGAGGAGACGATCGCCAAGTACGACCTCGGCGCGCTGCGGTGCATCGACGTCAGCGGCTCGGCGCTGCCCGGCGAGCTGGCGACCCGCGTGATGGACGCGTTCGGCGACAAGCTCTACAACCTCTACGGCTCGACCGAGGTGGCGTGGGCGACGATCGCCACCCCCGAGGACCTGCGCGCCGCCCCCGGCACCGCCGGCCGCCCGCCGCGCGGCACGGTGGTGAAGATCTACGACGAGGACGGCAGGGAGGTCCCGCGGGGCGAGACCGGCCGGATCTTCGTCGGCAACGAGATGCTCTTCGAGGGCTACACCGGCGGCGGCAACAAGGACGTCATCGACGGCCTGATGTCGACCGGCGACGTCGGCCACTTCGACGACGGCGGGCGCCTCTTCGTGGACGGCCGCGACGACGAGATGATCGTCAGCGGCGGCGAGAACGTCTTCCCCCGCGAGGTCGAGGACCTCCTCGCCGACCACCCGAAGATCGAGGAGGTCGCGGTCGTCGGCGTGGACGACGAGAAGTTCGGCCAGCGGCTCGCCGCGTTCGTCGTCGCGAAGGACGGGCTGAGCGCCGACGAGGTCAAGAAGCACGTCAAGGAGAACCTCGCCAGCTACAAGGTCCCGCGCGACGTCGAGTTCCTCGACGAGCTGCCGCGCAACGCCACCGGAAAGGTGGTCAAGAAGGACCTCGTCAAGGGCGAGGACGGCGACTAGCCACCGCTACCCTCGGGTGCATGGGCGCCCGCACCGACCTGTTCGACCTCGGGCGCCTCGGCCTCAGCCCCGGGGAGGCGCGCAGGCTCGACCTCGCCGTGCGCGTGGAGGCGTTCCGGTTCGCCGGCCAGGCCTACGGCGTCGAGCCCAGCGAGGTGCCCGTCCGCCTCGACGTCTCGCGCATGACCGGGAGCGGCTACAGCCTGCGCCTGCGCTTCGAGGCGGGCCTCAGCGGGCCGTGCATGCGCTGCCTGGGCGCCGCGCAGCCGCCGTTCACCGTCGACTCTCGCGAGGTCGACCAGCCGGGCGGGGGAGACGAGCTGGACTCGCCGTACGTCAACGACGACGAGGAGCTCGACCTCGCCGCCTGGGCGCGCGACGCGCTCGCGCTCGCCCTCCCCGCCCAGATCGTCTGCCGCGACGAGTGCGCCGGGCTGTGCCCGCAGTGCGGGCGCAACCTCAACGACGAGCCCCACGAGCACGAGCGCGCGCCCGACCCCCGGTGGTCGAAGCTGCGCGAGCTGAAGCTGGACGGCTGAGCGCCCGATGAGTCTCCGCCGTCGGCGGGGTCTCGTACGGTGACGTCATGGCTCCCCCGCTCGCCATAGAGGCCGCCGGGCTCGTCAAGAGCTTCGGCGCGACGCGCGCCGTGGACGGCGTCGACCTCGCGGTCCCGCGCGGCGCGGTCTACGGCGTGCTGGGGCCGAACGGCGCCGGGAAGACCACGACGATCCGGATGCTGGCGACGCTGCTGCGCCCGGACGCCGGCAGCGCGCGGGTGCTGGGGCGCGACGTCGTCCGCGAGGCCGACGCGGTCCGCGGCCTCGTCAGCCTGACCGGCCAGCTGGCGTCGGTCGACGAGGACCTCACCGGGCGCGAGAACCTCGTGCTGCTGGCGCGGCTGCTCGGCTTCCGCCGCGCCGCCGCGAAGGCGCGCGCGGGAGAGCTGCTCGAGGCCTTCGGGCTGGCCGACGCCGCCGGCCGGCAGGTCAAGCACTACTCGGGCGGCATGCGACGCCGGCTGGACGTCGCCGCCAGCATCGTCGTCACGCCCGAGCTGATGTTCCTCGACGAGCCGACGACCGGCCTTGACCCGCGCTCGCGCAACCACGTGTGGGACGTCGTCCGGGCGCTGGTCGCCCAGGGGACGACCGTGCTGCTGTGCACGCAGTACCTCGACGAGGCCGACCAGCTCGCCGAGCGGATCGCCGTCATCGATCGCGGGAAGGTGATCGCCGAGGGGACGCCGGCGCAGCTGAAGGCGTCGGTCGGCCGCGGCGCCCTGCACGTCCGGCTGCTCGACCCCTCCCGCCGCGACGAGGCCCGCCAGCTCCTCGCGCGGGCGCTCGACGCCCCGGTGCGCCTGGAGCCCGACCCCGCCGCGCTCTCCGTCCCGATCTCCGACCCCGGCCGCGCCGCCGACGCCCTCGGCGACCTCGGCGCGGCGGGCGTCGAGCTGGCGGGCTTCTCGCTCGGCCAGCCGAGCCTCGACGAGGTGTTCCTGGCGATCACCGGCCACGCCGCCGAGGAGCCGGTCGAGGAGGCCGCGGCGTGAGCGCCACCGGCACCCGCCCCGAGCCCGCGCTCGACGAGGTCTACTCCGCGCTCGCGTCGGCGCGCCGCCCGCCGCGGCCGAGCCGGCTGTCGACCTGCCTGACGTTCGGCTGGCGCGGGATGCTGAAGGTCAAGCACGTCCCCGAGCAGCTCCTCGACGTGACGCTCACGCCGGTGCTGTTCCTCGTGATGTTCACGTACCTGTTCGGCGGCGCCGTGGCCGGCTCCACCGGCGAGTACCTGCAGTACCTGCTGCCCGGGATGCTGGTGCAGTCGGTGCTCTTCACCGCGGTGTACTCGGGCGTGGCCCTCAACACCGACGCGACGAAGGGCGTGGTCGACCGCTTCCGCTCGATGCCGATCTGGCGGCCGGCGCCGCTCGTCGGGGCGGTGCTGGGCGACAGCGTGCGCTACCTGGTGGCGGCCGGCGTGGTGGTCGTCGTCGGGCTCGCGATGGGCTTCGACCCCGGCGGCGCGCCGGGGATGCTCGCCGCGGTGCTGCTCGTCGTCGCCTTCGCCTTCGGCCTGTCGTGGGTCTTCACGACGGTCGGCCTCCTCCTGCGCGCGCCCCAGGCGGTCATGAACGCCGGCTTCCTCGGGCTGTTCCCGCTCATCTTCCTCAGCAACATCTTCGTCGAGCCCTCGACCCTGCCCGGCTGGCTCGAGGCGTTCGTCGGCGTCAACCCGGTCTCCCACCTGACGACCGCCGTGCGCGGGCTCATGGGCGACGGGACCGACGCGTGGGAGGTCGGGCGGGTGCTGCTGGAGGCCGCGGCGAGCGCCGCCGTCTTCGCGCCGCTCACCGCGCGGCTGTACCGCCGCAGGGCGTAGACGGCGCGCTCGGACCCGACCGTCTACCCTAGGGCGGCCATGGCCGTCCCCAAGCAGAAGCAGTCGCACGCCCGCACGAACAAGCGCCGCGCCAACCACCGCGCCGAGGCGCCCACCGTGAACGCGTGCCCGACCTGCCACAGCCCGCGTCGACCGCACCGGGTCTGCCCCGTGTGCGGGTCGTACAAGGGGCGCGAGGTCGTCGCCGCCGCCGGCGGTCACGACCACGACCACGACCACTAGTCGCGTGAGCGCCGCGCGCGCTCCCGTCATCGCGGTCGACGTCAACGGCGCCGACGACCCGCGCGCGGCCGCGGAGGGAGCGGCGGCGAGCGGGGTCGACGTGCTGATCTTCGGGCCGGCGCGCGAGGTGCCGCACGTCACCCACGACGCCCCGGTGTCGATCGCCAAGGCTTCCGACCCGGCCCGGGCCGCGCGGTCCACCCCGGAGGCGTCGATCGTCCAGGCCGCCCGCGCGGTCGCCGAGGGCGAGGCCGACGCGTTCGTCGCGGGCGGCTCGACCGGCGCCGCGCTCGCCGCCGGGCTGTTCAACGTGAAGCGGGGGAAGGGCATCCACCGCCCCGCGCTCGCCATCCCCGTCCCCGTCCCGGGCGCGCCCGTGACCCTGCTCGACGTCGGCGCCAACGACGTCTGCCGGCCCGAGCACCTCGTCCAGTTCGCGTACATGGGCGCCGCGCTCGCGAGCGCCGTGCTGGGCGTCGAGAGGCCGCGTGTCGGGCTGCTCAGCAACGGCACCGAGCCCGAGCGCGGGCGCGACGAGGTCGTCGACGCCCACGAGCGCCTGCGCGGCATGGAGGGCTTCGTCGGGAACGTCGAGGGGTTCGCGATCACCCGGGGCGTCGCCGACGTGATCGTCACCGACGGGTTCACCGGCAACGTGACGCTGAAGGTGATGGAGGCGACGTCGCAGGCGATGGTCGCGGCCGTCCGGCGCGCCGCCACGTCGGGCCCGAAGGCGAAGCTGGGCGGCGCGCTCCTGCGGCCCGCCCTGCGCGGCCTGCGGTCGGAGATCGACCCGGAGGCGCAGGGCGGCGCCTACCTGCTCGGCCTGCGCCGGCTGGGCGTCGTCCCGCACGGCTCGTTCAGCGCCGAGGGCTGGTCCGAGGCGGTCCGGCGCGCCGCCCGCGGCGTGACCGAGGACGTCGTCGGGCGCACCCACGCGGCGCTGGAGGAGGCGGGCGCGCTGCGGCGGGTCCCGGCGTCCGACGCCGCCTCTAGCTTGTGACGCCCATGACGCGCGAGGAGATCTTCTCCCTGATTCGCGGCCACCTCTCCGACGAGCTGGAGGTCGACCCGTCGCGGATCGACGAGTCCACCCGGTTCAAGGAGGACCTGGAGGCCGACTCGCTCGACCTCTACACGCTCGTGCAGGAGCTCGAGGACTCCTACGGCGTGCGCGTGTCCGACGAGGAGGCCGCGCAGATCCTCACCGTCGGTCAGGCCATCGACTTCGTCCTCGCCCACGGCGCCGGGCGCGCGTGAGTGCGCCGGCTGCGCGAGCTGCTCGAGGCGCTGCCGGAGGACCTCCAGCGGCAGGCGTTCACGCACGCCTCGTGGACCGAGAAGCGGTCGGACTCCTACTCGCGCCTCGCGTTCCTCGGGGACTCGGTGCTGGGCCTCGCGGTGACGACGTTCCTGTTCCCGCGGCTGGACGAGGACCGCTACGGGGCCGGCCGGCTGACGAAGATCCGTGCGCAGGCGGTGTCGGGCCCGTCGTGCCGGGACGTCGCCGAGCGCCTGGGGGTGCCGGAGCGCCTGCGGGCGGCGGCGCCGGAGGGCGTGGGGCAGAGCGCGGCGACGCTGGTCGAGACGGAGCGGGTCCTGGCGTCGGTGATCGAGGCGGTGATCGGGGCGGTCTACCTGGAGCACGGCTACGACCGGACGGCGGAGGCGGTGGTCGAGGCGTTCATGCCGCAGATCGAGGAGGCGCTGGAGAACCCGGTGGACTTCAAGTCGGCGCTGCAGGAGCACCTGGCGCGGCGCGGGGCGACGGTCGGCTACGAGGTGGTGGCCGAGCTGGGGCCGCCGCACGACCGCACGTTCGAGGTGGTCGCGGTCGTCGAGGGCGAGACCGTCGGGCGGGGCTCGGGCCGGTCCAAGAAGCACGCCGAGCAGGAGGCCGCGCGGGCGGCGCTCGAGGTCGCCGGCGGGGACGAGTCCGACCCGGACGAGGAGGAGTGACCGCGTGCACCTGAGGTCGCTCTCGCTCAAGGGCTTCAAGTCGTTCCCCGACCGCACGCGGCTCGAGTTCGGCCCCGGCATCTCCGTCGTCGTGGGGCCGAACGGCTCCGGCAAGTCGAACGTCACCGACGCGGTGCTGTGGGCGATGGGCGAGCAGTCGCCGCTCGCCGTCCGCGGCCAGTCGATGCAGGACGTGATCTTCGCCGGCGGGCGCGGCGTGCAGGCGCGGTCGTCGGCCGAGGTGGAGCTGGTGATCGACAACGCCGACGGGGCGATCGACCTGCCGATGGCGGAGATCTCGATCCTCCGGCGGCTGGACCGCAACGGGGACGGCGAGTACCGGCTCAACGGCGCGCGGTGCCGGCTGGTGGACGTGCTCGAGGTGCTGAGCGACACGGGCCTCGGCAAGGAGATGCACTCGGTCGTGTCGCAGGGCCGGGTCGAGGCGATCGTGACCTCCAAGCCGCGCGACCGGCGGATGCTGATCGAGGAGGCGGCCGGGCTCGGCAAGCACCGCAAGCGCCGGCGCCGCGCGCAGCTCAAGCTCGAGCGGACGCAGGAGAACCTCGACCGGGCGCTCGACGTCGAGCGCGAGGCGCGGTCGCGGCTGCGGCCCCTGAAGCGCCAGGCCGAGGCGGCCGAGCTGCACGCGCGGCTCGAGCGCCAGTCGCTGGAGGCGCGGTGGGAGCTCGCGCGCGACGCGGTGCGCGGGCGGCGCGACGCGCTGGGCGCGGCCGAGCGGGCGGCGGCCGAGGCGCACCGGCTGCAGGCCGACGCCGAGCAGGCGCTGGCCGAGGTGGCGGCGCGGCGCGAGCGGGCCGAGGAGCAGCTCGCGGAGCGGACCGAGCGGCGCGAGGCGCTCGCCCGGCGGGTGTACGGCGCGCGGGCGGCCGGGCAGCGGATCGAGCTGCGGCTCGAGCAGGCGTCGGCGACCGCGGGCTCGCTCGCCGAGCGGGTCGCGCAGCGCGAGAAGCAGCTCGAGGTCCTGCGCGCGCAGGAGGCGGCCGACGCCCCCGACGACGCCGGCCGCGAGCGGATCGCCCA
>DASZEJ010000042.1:0-15537 GCA_035940955.1 Solirubrobacteraceae bacterium | reverse complement strand
ACGCGCTCGGGCTGACGGCCCGCGTCCTCGCCTTCGCGCTCGTCGTCGCCGCCGCGGCGCTGACCCCGCCGCCGCTGGCGGCGGCCGAGCCGCGCGCGGCGGCGCCGTAGCGCTCGGCACCGCGACATCGCCAGGGCCGCTGCTCCATCATCCGGTGCATGCGCCGTCTCGTCTCGCTCACCGTGCTCGTCCTCCTCGCGCTCGCCGCGGTCGCCGCCGCGCACGAGCTCGACCACGCCCCGCCGGCGTTCGTCGAGCCCGCGGGCCCGCTGTCCTCGGAGGTCCGCGCCGGCGGCCAGGACGCCGAGTGGGAGCTGATCACCACGATCCCGACCGGCAACCCGCACACCGACCTCGACTTCTTCACGATCGGCGAGGACACGTACATGTCGGCCGGGACGCTCGGCGTGGGGCCGAACGCCGGCGGCCAGACGATCGTGCGCCTGACCGAGAAGGGCGTCGTCAACCCGACGTACGTCTCCTCGCACCCGTCGGCCGCGTGCCCCGGCGTGTTCACCAGCGCCACCGGGCTGCAGCACGACGTCGAGGCGACGCCGAAGGGCAACGCGTTCCAGCAGCAGCCGAACCTGCACGTCGCGCGCGGCGACGCGCAGCTCCTCGTCGACTCGACCGACGCACCCGGGCGCTGCCACGACAACGGCGACGCGGGCATCCCGAACACCGTCCAGGGCGTCCCCATCCCGGGCCGCGACCCCGTGCCGAACGGCGGCCTCGAGCTGATCGACGTCACCGACGTCAAGCAGCCGAAGGAGCTCGCGCTCATCAGCCACATCGGCAACGCGCACACGGTGAACGTCGACCCCAAGCGCCCGCACATCGCGTTCGACGTCACCCAGGACGGCGTGACCAACAACCCGCAGACCGGGCTGCGCAACAACGAGACCGACGGGTCGACCTCCAACGCCCTCGACGGCTTCGAGGTCATCGACATGTCGTCGTGCATGAACTTCGCGCCCCGCACGTCGCTCGAGGAGAAGCGCGCGCGCTGCGACCCGAAGGTCTACCGCTACCGCTACCCCGAGGCGCGGATGGCGACCTCGCACCAGTACCCCAACGCGCTGCAGAGCTGCCACGAGCTCGAGATCTATCCCGACGACCGCATCGCCTGCGCGTCGATCACCTCGACGATCCTCTTCGACCTCTCGAACGCGTTCGACGACAACGGGACGCCGACGAACTACCTCGACGACAGGCCGCGCGGCACCCCGCTGCCGTGCAAGCGGCGCGAGTCGTCGAGCCGCGACGTCGTCCCCGGGCTGAAGACCGGGGCGCCCGTCATCGACTGCGTCGTCGGGTCGGTCGGCGGCAAGGACCAGCCGCTCCGCGTCAGCGAGTGGAAGAAGATCGGGTCGCCGTCGCTGGAGGGCGTCGAGTGGCTCGGGACCGTGCCGCACATGGGCTTCTCGGGGACCGAGACGATCGTCACCGGGCCGCGCGGGTCGGCGATCGACGTCCTCGCCGCGCACGAGTCCGAGCTGACGCAGTCGGGCCGCTACGTGATCACCTCGGACGAGCGCGGCGGCGGCATCGTCCCCGGCGGCGCGTCGTGCTCGCCGGGCGTCGACAACCCGATCGGCAACGGCGGGATGCACTTCTTCCCCGTCGCGAAGTTCACGAAGGACACGCCGCTGACGACCGAGCAGGCCGACAAGCTGCACGCGCTGACGCCGCAGGGCCAGAAGGCGGTCTACCGGGCGACGATCCGCACCGAGCCGCAGGGCTCGATCTGCACGGCGCACGTCTTCCAGCAGATCCCCGGCCAGAACCGGATCTTCATGGGCTGGTACTCGCAGGGCACGCAGGTGTTCGACTTCACCGAGAACGACGACGGCACCGTGTCGCTGCGCGAGGCGGGGTGGTTCACGCCTGAGCACGCCGACACGTGGGTCTCGCACGTGTTCAAGGCGCAGCGCAACCAGGACGGGACGTTCACGTACTGGGGCGCCGCGAGCGACGGCATCCTGCCCGGCAGCGGGCGCAGCGCGATCGACGTCTACAAGGTGACGCTGCCGCCCGCGCCCGAGCCCGCCGGCGGGCCGGCGCCGGGCACGCCGGAGATCCCGGCGAGCGAGGTGCGCGGCGTCGAGAACGAGCGCGCGGCGCCGTGCGCGTCGTCGACCGCGTTCGAGCGCGTGTCGGTGCGCCCGCGCGGGCGCGGGCTGGCGTTCTCGTTCCGGCGGCGCGGCCGCGCCGCGGTCACCGTCGACCTGTTCCGCGCGTCGCGCGGGCGGCGGGTCGGCGACCGGCGCGTCAAGCGGTTCGTCGACCGGACCGGCGCGTTCCGCTGGAACGGGCGCCGGGGCGACCGCGGGCGCCGCGTCGTCGACGGCTACTACCACGCGCGGTTCCAGACCCGCACGGCGAGCGGCGGGCGCGACACGCGGCGCGTCGCGCTGGTGCGGCGCGGCGGGCGCTGGCGCCTGAGGCCGCAGTTCTACCGCCGCATCCCGTGCGCGCTGGCCGAGACGTTCAAGCTCTCGCGGCCGGTGTTCGGCGGCCGGCGGCGGACGCCGCTGGGCGTCTCGTTCCGCCTCAACCAGGCGGCCGACGTCGAGATCGAGGTCCGCCAGGGCGGCAGGGTCGTCGCGCGCGTCCCGCGGCGCACGTACCTCGCCGGCCGCACGATCCGGCTGCGGATCGCCGCCTCGCGCGTGCCGCGACGCGGCGACGTGCGGGTGACGATGCGCGCCGTGCGCACCGGCCGCTCGGCCACGCACACGCTCACCGCGCGCCGGCTCTAGGGGAGCAGGCGCGGCAGCAGCTCGTTCGCGACGGCGGCGTCGACCGCCGCCGGCGCGAACGGGCGCAGCAGCTCGCGCGCGCGCTCGGCGTAGCCCGGCGCCGGGTCGTCGAGCGCGGTGCGGATCGCGGTCGCGAGGTCGTCCCCGACCAGGCGCGGGTCGAGCGCGCGGGCGAGGTCGCGGGCGACGTACGGGCCGGGCGGCGCGGTGGTGACGAGCCGGCAGCCGTCGGCCAGCGCCTCGAGCTGGGCGATCCCGAAGTCCTCGCGCCGGGGCGCGACGACGTAGACGCGGGCGCGGCGCAGCAGCGCGCGGAACGCCTCGCCGCGGGCGCGCACCGTCCGCACGCCGGGCGCGCTGACCTCGTGCTCGGTCGCGACGACCAGCTCCTCGCCGTCGCGGCGCACTCGCGCCCACGCGTCGAGCACGCGCCCCAGGCCCTTCTTCACCGGGTCGCTGGCGTAGGTGATCGCGGCGACGTCGCGCTCGCCGGGCTCGCCCGACGGCTCGACCGGCACGGGCACGACGACCGCGGGCGCGCGGCGGCGCGGCGCCTCGGCCAGCGCCTGCTCGCTCATCGGCACGAGCAGCGGGGCGGCGGCGACGCGGCGGCGCTCGAGCGGCCGCTGCCAGGCGCCGTGGCGGCCGGGGCGGTTGCCGGCGGCGAGCGCGTCGAAGCGGATCGCGCCCGGCCGCGGGGCGAGCAGCGCGGCGGTCGAGGTCGAGTAGAGGATCGCGCGGGGCTCCATGCGCTCCAGCGCGCCCGCCGCCGCGCGCCGCGCCGCGAGCGCCCAGCCGAGGTCGGTCAGCGCGAACGTGCGCACCTCGCGCGGGCGCTGCGCCTCGACCAGCTCGACGCTCGCGCCCGCGCGCCGCAGCGACGCCGCGAGCGCGGCGTCGGCGACGCGCCAGCCGTGGGTCGAGCCGAGCGAGACGAGGAGGACGTCGGGGTCCATCAGCCGTCATGCTGACGCGCCCGGTGACGGGAACGCTCCTGAACGTCGTCGCGGTCCTCGCCGGGACGCTCGCCGGCTCGCTCGCGGGCGGCCGGCTGCCCGAGCGCATCCACCAGCGCGTGCTGATGGGGCTGGGCCTCGTGACGCTGCTGCTCGGCGTCGACAACGGCCTCGCGTGGCGCGAGGACGAGAGCGGCCGGGTGCTGCTGTCGGTGATGGGCGGCGTGCTGCTCGGCGGGATCGCGGGCGAGGTGCTGCGGATCGAGGACCGGCTGCAGCGCGTCGGCGATCGCCTCCAGGCGCGGTTCGCGCAGGACGGCTCGACGGTCAGCGAGGCGTTCTTCACGGCGACGCTGCTCTTCTGCGTCGGCCCGCTGACCGTGCTCGGCTCGATCGAGGACGGCCTGCGCGGCGACTACGACCTGCTCGCGACCAAGTCGCTGCTCGACGGGTTCGCGTCGATCGCGCTCGCTGCGGCGCTCGGGCCGGGCGTGGCGCTCGCGGCGGTGTCGGTGCTCGTCATCCAGGGCGGGATCGCGCTCGGCGCGGGCTTCTTCGAGGACGTCCTCGTCGGCGAGCCGCTCGCCGCGCTCACCAGCGCCGGGGGCGTGCTCATCGTCGGCATCGCGCTGAAGCTGCTCTCCGTCAACGACGTCAAGGTGGGCAACTTCCTCCCGGCGCTCGTCTTCGCGCCCGCGATCAGCGCCGTGGCGGAGGCGCTGGCGTAGGCCCGATCCGGCGGAACCCGGGCACGCGGACGAGCCGGATCGGCCGCAGCGGGCTCGTCCGGTCGACGTAGAACTGCACGCCGTCGCGCTCCTCGATCGCGGTGACCGCCGCCTCCTGCCGCCGCCACGACAGCGCCCAGATGACCGCGAAGCCGGCGGCGATCGCTGGGATCTGCGGGGCGACCACGGCGAGCGCGCTGGCGGCGACGGTGACCGCGGCGAGCGGCCACAGGCGGTTGAGCAGCATCGCGCCCGGGCGCTGCTCGGGCAGCGACGTGGCCGACCGCGCGTCGGCGAGCAGGCGGGCGATCGGCGCCGTCGTCTCGGCCCGGCGGCCGAGCCAGGCGCCGGCCGCGCCCGCGACGAGCCACCACCCCGCGGCGAAGTACAGCGGCCCGGTCTCCTGCGCGTTGGCGGCGCTGAGGACGGCGATCGCCCCCAGCGCGGTCGCCGACCCGGCGCACACGAGCACCGTCGTCTTCAGGAAGTCGACGAACCGCACCTAGTCGAGCAGGCTCTCGAGCAGCCGGCGGACGCCGAGCGGCCCGTCGACGAGGACGTCGGCGCCCTGCTCGACCTCGGCGGGGGTCTCCTCCGAGCGCACCCCGACGCACACCGCGTGCTGCAGCCGGCCGCTCTCCACGCAGTCGCGCAGGGCGCGGAAGGCGTCGACGTCGGTGCGGTCGTCGCCGACGTAGACGGCGGCGTCCACGTCGGCGTCGCGCAGCAGGCCGTGCACGCCGCGGCCCTTGTCGAGCGGGACCGGCGGGCGCACCTCGAGCACCTTGCGGCCCCAGTGGACGGCGAGGCCGGCGCGCCCGGCGCGCTCGGCGAGCTCCCGCACCGCGGCCTCGGCGATCTCCTCGTCCGGGGCGCCGCGCCAGTGGAACGCCACGATCGGCCCCTTGTCCTCCAGCCGCACGCGCAGCCTGTGCAGCTCGGCCCCGTCGGCGCCCGCGGCGAACTGGTGGACGCGCCGCTGCCACGCCGCGGCCTCGCGGTCGACGTCGGCGCGCGTGCGCCCCGGCCGCAGGATCTCGGCGCCGTGGTTGCCGACGTAGGCGATCGTCCCCAGCGAGACGATCTGGCGCGCGGCCGACGCGCGGCGGCCGCTGACGCACGCGACGCAGCCGTAGCGGCGCGCGATGCGGATGAGCAGCAGGCGCGTGGGCTCGGGGACGGCGGCGTCGTCGGCGTGCCGGACGATCGGCGCGAGCGTGCCGTCCACGTCCAGGAGCACCGCCGCGCGGGCCGGCTCCGCGCGCAGCGGCGCTAGCGCCTCGGCGAGCGTGGCGGCGGAGGGCACGCCGCCTAGTATGCCCGAGCATGGAGCGGCGCCGGTGGCTGATGCTGGCCGCCGTCGGCAGCCTCGGCGGCGCGTTCAGCGGGCTCTTCGGCGTCGGCGGCGGGATCGTGATGGTCCCCCTCCTGATCCTCTGGGCCGGCTTCGACGAGCGGCGCGCGACGGGCACGTCGCTGGGGGCGATCGTCATCATCGCCAGCGTCGCCGCGGGGACGCAGGCGCTGTACGGGAACGTGCACGTCGAGGACGGCGTGCTCGTCGGCGTTCCGGCGGTCGGCGGGGTCCTGTTCGGGACGTGGCTGCAGCAGCGCGTGCCGGTCCGCTGGATCTCGCTCGGCTTCGCGGCGCTGCTCGTCGGGATCGCCGTGGAGCTGGTGGTGGGCGGGTGATCGAGGCCGCGCTGATCGGCGTCGCCGCGGGCGTGATCGCCGGGATGTTCGGGGTCGGCGGGGGAACGCTCTTCGTCCCCGCGCTGTCGATCTTCCTGGGGCTGAGCCAGATCGACGCCGAGGCGACGTCGCTGCTGGCGATGATCCCGGTCGCGCTCGTCGGGGCCTGGCGCCAGCGCGCCTACGGGAACGTGCGCGTCCGCGACAGCGTGACCGTCGGGGTGCTGGCGGTCGGCGGCGCGGTGCTCGGCGTGGTGGCGGCCAACGCGCTGCCCGAGCGGGTGCTGGAGATCGCGTTCGCGGGCCTGCTCGTGGTCGTGGCGATCCAGCTCGCCCGGCGCGCGCTGCGCGCGCCGGAGGCCGCGTGACGGCCGCGGAGGCCACGGCGGGCCCGGCGCCGCTCTCGCGCTGGCGCGCCTCGCCGCGGCGGCTGGCGTCGCTGCTGCTCGGGCTCGTCCTGTTCGGGGCCGGCGACGCGTGCCTCGTCGCGTCCGAGCTCGGGAACACGCCGTGGACGGTCAACGCGGAGGGCATCGCGCTCCACACGCCGCTCACCGTCGGGACGGCGACGATCGCCACCAGCTTCGCGATCCTCCTGCTGTGGGTGCCGCTGCGCCAGCGGCCCGGGCTCGGGACGGTCGGCAACGCGCTCGTCGTCGGCGTGGCGATCGACGCGACGCTGGCCGTGCTGCCCGACGAGGCCGTGCTGCCGGCGCGGATCTTCGAGCTCGCCGCGGGCATCGCGCTCGTCGCGATCGGCAGCGCCTTCTACCTCGGAGCCGCGCTCGGCCCCGGCCCCCGCGACGGCCTCATGACCGCCCTGCACCGCGTCACCGGCCGCTCCGTCGCCCTCGTCCGCGGCTCGATCGAGCTGACGGCCCTCGCGATCGGCATCGCCCTCGGCGGGACGTTCGGCCCGGGAACGATCGCCTTCGCGCTGCTCGTCGGCCCGGCGGTGGCGCTGGCGCTGCGGGTGGCGGGGGTGACGCGGGTCGGGGAGCTGTGATGCCGGCGCCGGACGTCCCGGCGCTAGGTGCGCTCGCCCTCGCGGCGGAACGGTCCCGCCAACGTGTAGCGGCGCTCCAGCGTGTACCCCGCGGCAGTGAGCGGCGCCGACTTCCGAAACGAGCGCATCCGGAGGAATCCGCGCGTGAGAAGACCGCGAAGTCCCGTACGGATGGTGTCCCGCGACAAGCCGTACCACTGCGGGCCGCGATCCAACGGCAGCACGAAGTCGTCGGGCAGCGACAGGGCGATGAGCAGGACAGCCTTGGTGGGCAGATCGGCCCACTCCTGCATTCCCGCCGCCCAGTAGGTGTGCGGCAGCGGGAAGTAGTCGCCTTCGGCCGCGACTTCATTGGTCGCCACCCCGGGATGTGTGTAGCGGCGGCCGGACCCGTCCTCTCGAAGCACGATCAGCCGGCGCTGACGTCCGGTCTGTTGCTGGTCGATCAACCGCTGCTGCTCGAGCCACGTCCACTGGCGACTGATGGCCGTGCCGGCGCCATCGCGGGAAAGCCCGAGGAGCCGCGCCCACACCACGGCTGGAAGCTCGACGTCCCAGGGTTCCTTGCTCGCGAGCGCCCTGAGCAGGAGGTACAGGTCGAGTGCGCGTCGACGACGGGCTGTCACGAAGGCGGCGAGCGGTCCCGCACCTCCGCCGCGCCGACGATCCTGCACGAAGGCACGCCGCAGGGGGACGAAGTCCCGCCCCGAACGAACGAGCAGCGCTTCCACGGCTCGCCACTGGTCGGGGAGCACTAGAGTTCGGTCACCCAGGTGACGAGCTCGAGAGGCGAGCAGAACATCACGAGCCGGCGTCCGTCTGGGGTAGAGCCCACGACCTGCCAGATCTCCTCAGCGCCTCGGCGGAAGCTGCGAACCGGCTGTCCCGTCGCTCGGGCATGACGAACGTCGCGCACGTCGATGCCACGTGTGTGAGCGATCCGTTGCGCGCTGGGCGAGAGTTCGACGTCTTCCGGCCGCATCGCCGGCGAGGCTACAACCGCGGCTGGCGTGGCAGCGCAGAAGGCGCGCAGCTCGCCGACACGCCAGCTACCCCTATACAAGATCATGAGAGGCCCGCTGCAAGGTCCACTGGAAGTGCCTTGAGAGTTCGATGCACCGCGACCAGGTTCCACCACCCATCGCTCCACGACGGTCCTGGGGACGGCTCGAAGTCGTGTGGACGACCGTCGAACATGACCTGGGTACACCCGACCAAGGAGTCTGCCGATGCGTATCGAGAACCAGGGCGACGGGATCGTCCACGTCGCGCTGAGCCCCGAGGGTGAGTGGGCTCGCTCGAGTGCTCCGCATGCGCTGCTGATCGTCGACCACGACCCGTCGGGCGCGATCATCGGCTTCACGTTCGCCGGCCCGCTGGCGCGGACCGCGCTTGCCGAAGGAGTGCCGGCGGCGCTCGAACAGGCCGTATCCGATGAGCTCCTAGCCGGTGTCACCGTGCACGACGAGGCGACCCCGCTGTTCGAGCGTGACGCCATCGACGCGCTCCGCCGCGCCGTCGAGGACGCGATCGAACGGCTCGTCGTCACGGGGTAGCTTCGGGGTCGCGCCGCGGAGTGGGCTCCGGCGAGGGCGAGCCGGCGAGCGGCGGGGCAACCGCTCTGGCCGCCCCGCCGGGATCGCTCCTAAGAGTGCTGCAGATGTTCATCGACATGCCGACGGGGGGCCACGGCCGCGTGTCGTAGCTGGCCCGGCCGGACAGCCGGTCGGCGACCTCCGGGGTGCCCATCGAGCGGGAGTCGTCGTGCGCCGGTCAGCCCTGCAGGAGCTGGGCGCGGGCGGCGTCGAGGATCGCGGCGGCCACGCGCTCGAGCGACGGGGAGCGCAGCCGCCACTGCTGCCAGTGGAGGACGACGTTCGCGGCGCCGCGCGGGTCGAGGTCGACGAGCCGGCCCGCGCGCTCGTCCGCCGCGGTCTGCAGGTCCGGCAGCATCCCCCAGCCGAGGCCGAGCCGGACGGCGGCGAGGAAGTCGGCCGAGGAGGGGACGTGGTGGGCGGGCGGCTGGAGCGCGTGCCCGCGCGCGCGGCGGCGCAGGTAGCGGTGCTGCAGGTCGTCCTTGCGGTCGAACACCACGACCGGCGCGCGAGCCAGCGCGCGTGCGCTCGGGCCGTCGGGGAGCCAGCGGGCGGCGAACGCCGACGACGCCATCGGCCGGTAGCGCATGGCCCCGAGGCGCGTGCTGCTGCAGCCGGGCAGCGGGTCGGCGTCGACGGTCACGGCCGCCATCACCGCGCCCTCGCGCAACAGCTCGCTCGTGTGCTCCTCGTCCTCGCGGTGGATCTCGAACGTGAGCGCGTCGGCGAGCGGCGCCAGCGCGGGCAGCGCCCAGGTCGCCAGCGAGTCGGCGTTGACGGCGATCGGGAGCGGCATCGCCGGGCGGGAGTCCTCGGTGCCGAGCTCGGCGGCGGCGTCGGCGACGAGCAGCTCGACCTGCCGGGCGAGCCGCAGGATCGCCCGTCCCGACTCGGTCACCTGCACGGGCCGGCTGCGGACGAGCAGCACCCGGCCCGTCGCCGTCTCCAGCGCCTTCAGGCGCTGGCTGACCGCCGACGGCGTGACGTGCAGCGCCCGCGCCGCCGCGTCGAGCGAGCCCTCCGACGCCGCCGCGCTCAGCGCCCGCAGCTGTGCGAGGTCGAGCTCCATGCAACAGCAACGCTAACGATCCTGAAGAAACATGAGCTGGAGTGCAGTGCGAAAGCGTCCTAGCCTCGCCCGCCCTGGCCGACTCCTCCGCACTCCTCGCCGCCGGCTCCGGACTCGGGCTCGGCCTGTCGCTGATCGTCGCGATCGGCGCCCAGAACGCGTTCGTGCTGCGCCAGGGGCTGCGCGGCGAGCACGTCGGGCCGGTCGTGGCGGTGTGCACGGTGTCCGACGCGGCCCTGATCGCCGCCGGCGTCGCCGGCGCGGGCGCGGTGCTCAGCGCGTCGCCGTGGCTGCTGGACGCCGTCCGGTTCGGCGGCGCCGCGTTCCTGCTCGGCTACGGCCTGCTCGCGGCCCGGCGCGCGCTGCGCGCCGGCGCGCTGCGCCCCGACGACGCGGCGGGCGCGCGGGCGGGGCTCGCCGCGACGGTCACCACCTGCCTGGCGCTCACGTGGCTGAACCCGCATGTCTACCTCGACACGGTCGTCCTCCTCGGCTCGATCGCGACCACGCACGGCGGCCAGCGCTGGTGGTTCGCGGCGGGCGCGGCCACGGGCAGCGTCGCCTGGTTCGCCGCCCTCGGGTACGGCGCGCGGCTGCTGCGCCCGCTGTTCGCGCGGCCCGTCTCGTGGCGCGTCCTCGACGCCACGATCGCGGCCGTGATGACGGCGCTCGCGGTGTCGCTCGCGGCGGGCGCGGCGTGACAGCGGGCGCCTGCGGCCCGGTGCGGTCTTCGTCCAGGCGATGTCGACCCGCGGGGCACTGACAGCAGTGGCGCCTGCGCTCGCCGCGGCGGCAAGCCGCTTGACCCACATCAACGTATTCGTCCCGAGGTCGCCGCTGCTCCGAAGTCGTGAGCAGCGCACCCGCTTCGGATGAGGTCAGGTCGTTGTGATTGCTCGCGAGCGCGCCGCGAGACGCCTAGCCACCCTGCTGTGCGTCGATGCTCAGCTGTTGGGCCGCGATCGCGATGTGCGTGTAGAAGCAGATTCCAGCCTTCTTCGCGACGGACGAGACGATGCCCTTCGCCAGGTATCCGTTGTAGGCCGGCGAGCCACTGTCGCCGGGGCTGCAGGTCCGGTCCATCGATCGCTGGTTGTCGAGTCGGCGCCGACCGTTCGCCGTCTGGATGTACACGCGAGCCGTCGTGCCGCGGAGCCGACCGCACCTGACGCCGGTGTTCGCGCCGCTGAAGCAGACGGGGTCGCCCCTCTCGTCATCCCGCTGATTCTGGATGCGCGTGATCGGCTGCTTCACCGTGGAGGTGATGTACACGCGCGCGGTCACGCCGTCGGGCATGCGCATGAGCGCCGCGTCCGTGCTGTCGCCGACGTGCGCGACGTAGCTGCCGCCGAGGCGACGCCCCGTGCCGTAGCCCCACCAGCCCTGATACCACGCGTCGTAGTTGTAGAGGCAGTGCCCCGCCGTGAAGTACAGCCGCTCGTACTCGCGGTTCGCTTGGTCGACGATCTGCGCCGTGAAGGCTGATGTACAGAACGACGGCGTGTGACTCGGGCTCGGGAAGATGCTCAACCCGCCGGACATGGCCTGGATGCCAGCTCGTCCGCGCGACGGTCTCGGGTTCTCGTCACCGCCGGGGACGAACTCCACGTCGGACTCTACGAGATGAACCGCCGATCCCCAGCGCTCAGCGAAGAACTTGCGCGCCGCGTCCGTCACCGAGACGAGACCGACGTTCAGCCGGTTGGACTTGATGTCGTCCTCGACGAAGGTGATCTCGTAGCCGAGCTGCTTCAGAACGTCCCAGCTTCGGTCTAGCTCCGTCGCGATCGCCTCGAGCTCTAGCAGACTGTAGGTGGCGGTGAACAGCCGGAGCTTCTCCGGCGCGGAGACCTGCGTCCGGAGCGCTGTCAAGTGCGCCTCCCCGGCGATCTTGAACCCGACGTTCTCGAAGCCGCCCTCGTTGTAGCGGCCGGCGTACGACCCCGTGCCGGCGGTCCGGCCGTACGTGTCGATCGTCGCTCGGTCCGACTCGTTCCGCTCGATGTCGGACGCCTCGTCGATCTCGTTCACCTCGGCTTCGGTGAGCGCCGCTGCGAACCGATCTCGCGCCGGGTCGTAGCGGCGGTCGTGGAGGAGCGAACGAACGTAGGCATCGTCGCGGCGCAGATCGTAACTGCCGCGCATGGCCCGTCTCCCATCCGAGACGCCGCTCCCCCCGCCGGCCTTGCGCGCCGCGTCGCAGCGGTCCACATTTGCCGGCATGGCGACGACCGGCACCTCGCACCTGCGCTGCCGCGGGTGGCAGCAGGAGGCGGCGCTGCGGATGCTGGAGAACAACCTCCATCCCGACGTCGCGGAGCGTCCCGAGGACCTCGTCGTCTACGGCGGGATCGGCAAGGCCGCGCGCGACCACGCCAGCCTGGCGACCATCCGGCGCGAGCTGATGCGCCTCGGCGACGACGAGACGCTGCTCGTCCAGTCCGGCAAGCCGGTCGCCGTCTTCCGCACGCACGAGCACGCCCCGCGCGTGCTGATCGCCAACAGCAACCTCGTCGGCGACTGGGCGACGTGGGAGCACTTCCGCGAGCTCGACGCCGCGGGGCTGATGATGTACGGGCAGATGACCGCCGGCTCCTGGATCTACATCGGGAGCCAGGGGATCCTGCAGGGGACGTACGAGACGTTCGCCGCGGTCGCGCGCAGGCGGTTCGACGGCAGCCTGAAGGGCCGCCTCGTGGTCACCGCCGGCCTCGGCGGGATGGGCGGCGCGCAGCCGCTGGCGATCACGATGTGCGGCGGCACCGCGCTGTGCGTCGAGGTCGACCTGCAGCGCATCGAGCGGCGCATCGAGACCGGCTACCTCGACGAGCGCGCCGCCGACCTCGACGACGCCCTGGCGCGGCTGCGCGCCGCCGCTAAGGAGGGCCGCCCGCTGTCGATCGGCCTGCTCGGCAACGCGGCGGAGGTCCTCCCGGAGCTCGTCGCGCGCGGCGAGCACGTCGACGTCGTGACCGACCAGACCTCCGCGCACGACCCGCTCAACGGCTACGTCCCCGCGGGGCTCACCGTCGAGCAGGCCGACGCCCTGCGCCGCTCGGACCCCGAGGCGTACCTCGCGCGGGTCGGCGAGAGCGCCGTCGCCCACGTCGGCGCGATCCGCGCGCTGCAGGCCGCGGGCGCCGAGGCCTTCGACTACGGCAACGCGCTGCGCGGGCTGGCGGCGAAGCACGGCGACGCCGACGCGTTCTCCTATCCCGGGTTCGTCCCCGCCTACGTCCGCCCGCTGTTCTGCGAGGGCAAGGGCCCGTTCCGCTGGGTCGCGCTGTCGGGCGACCCCGAGGACGTCCACCGCACCGACGAGGCGATCCTCGACCTCTTCGGCGACCAGGAGCACATCGTCCGCTGGATCGAGCTCGCGCGCGAGAAGGTGAGGTTCCAGGGCCTGCCGGCGCGGATCTGCTGGCTGGGCTACGGCGAGCGCCACCGGGCCGGGCTGCGCTTCAACGAGATGGTCGCCGCGGGCGAGCTGCGCGCGCCGATCGTGATCGGCCGCGACCATCTCGACGCCGGGTCGGTGGCGTCGCCCGAGCGCGAGACCGAGGGAATGCGCGACGGCTCGGACGCGGTCGCCGACTGGCCGCTCCTCAACGCCCTGCTCACCACCGCGTGCGGCGCGAGCTGGGTGTCGATCCACCACGGGGGCGGCGTCGGGATGGGGAAGTCGATCCACGCCGGGCAGGTCGTCGTCGCCGACGGCACGCCCGCGGCGGCGGAGCGCATCGAGCGGGTGCTGACCGCCGACCCCGGGCTGGGCGTCGTGCGCCACGCCGACGCCGGCTACGAGGAGGCCGTCGCCTTCGCGCGCGACAATGGCGTGCGGATGCCGATGCTCGACCCCGAGCGCGCGTGACGGCGGCCGCGCCGGCCGCCTGCATCCACAGCGCGGCGCAGGTGCTGCGGCCCCCGAGCGACGGGCTGCCCTACCTGCGCCACGATCGCGCGCACGAGCTGCGGCTCGACCCCGGCGCGGTCTGCCTGCACGACGGCGTCGTCGCGGGGTTCGAGCGCGACCCCGGCGCGCCGTGGCAGATCGACGCGTCGGGCTGCGCGATCGTCCCCGGCTTCGTGGACTGCCACACCCACCTGCCGTTCGCCGGCTGGCGCGCCGGGGAGTACGCGATGAAGGTCGCCGGGCGGCGGTACGAGGACATCGCGCGCGCCGGGGGCGGGATCCGCGCGTCGGCCCGCGCGCTCGCCGAGAGCACGGACGACGCGGTCCTCGAGCAGGCGGGCGCGCTCGCGGCGGAGATGCTCGCGCACGGCACCACGACGCTGGAGACCAAGAGCGGCTACGGCCTGTCGATCGAGCAGGAGCGCCGGTCGCTCGCGCTGGCGGCCCAGCTCGCCGGCCGGGTCGAGCAGGACGTCGCGTCCACGGCGCTCGTGGCGCACGCGGTTCCGGACGGCTTCGACGCCGACGGGTGGCTCGACGCGGTCGAGGCGGCGCTGCCGGAGCTGACGCCCGAGCACGTGACCGCCCTCGACGTCTACGTGGAGTCGGTCGCCTTCACCAACGACCACCTGCGGCGCGTCGGCGGCCTCGCCGCGCGCCGCGGGCTCGACCTGCGCGCGCACGTCGAGCAGTTCGCCCACCACGGCTCGGTGCCCGTCGCGATCGACGCGGGCGCCCGGTCGGTCGACCACGTGACGCACGCGGCCTCCGAGGACGTCGCGGCGCTGGCGCGCGCCGAGTGCGCCGCCGTGCTGCTGCCGAGCGCCGAGCTGCTGGGCGACGAGGGCGTCGCGCCCGGCCGCGAGCTCGCCGACGCCGGTGCGATCGCGGTGCTGGCGACGGACGCCAACCCGGGGACCTCGCCGGTCGCCTCCCTGCCGGTGGTCATCGCCCTGGCCGTCCGCCGGTATCGCTGGACCCCGGCCGAGGCGCTCCTGGCCGTCACCCTGAACGCGGCGTGGGTCCTGCGGCGGTCGCACGCGACCGGCTCGCTCGAGGCGGGGAAGCGCGCCGACGTCCTCGTCCTCGACGGCCCGATCGAGCACGTTCCGTATCGGCTCGGGCACAACCCGGTCGCGTTCGCGTTCGACGGCGGCCACCTGGCCTACGTGCGGCCCGACCAGGCCTGGCGGCTCGCGGCGTGATCGACGCCGCCCGGCTCGACGCGCGCCTGCGCGGCCTCGACGCCGTCGGCCGCCGCGACGACGGCTTCCACCGCCTCGCCTGGACGCCCGAGGACGAGCGGGCCGGCGACTGGTTCGCCGCCCAGGCCGCCGAGCTGGGGCTGCGCGTCGAGCGCGACCGCGCCGGCAACCGCTGGGCGGTCCCCGACGCGCCCCCGCCCTGGTGGGGCGCCGGCTCGCACCTCGACACCGTGGCCGGCGGCGGGCGCTACGACGGCGCGCTCGGCGTCGCGTGCGCCTTCGAGATCGCGCGCGCGAGCAGCGTGCCGGTGGCCGTCGTCGCGTTCGCCGACGAGGAGGGCGCGCGCTTCAACACGCCGACGTTCGGCAGCCGCGCGCTCGCCGGCCGGCTCGACGTCGAGGACGTGCTCGCGCGGACGGACGGCGACGGGGTCACGCTCGCGGCGGCGATGACGAGCGCCGGCGTCGCTCCCGAGCGCCTGGCCGAGGCGCCGCGGTCGCTCGAGCGGCTGCGCGGGTTCCTCGAGGTCCACATCGACCAGAGCCGCGAGCTGGCCGAGCGCGACGCGCCGGTCGGCGTCGTCGCCGCGCTCGCCGGGCGGATGCGCGTC
>DASZEJ010000041.1:0-3223 GCA_035940955.1 Solirubrobacteraceae bacterium | reverse complement strand
CACGGGGGCGGCGGGGGTGTGGGCGACTTTCCGATCCCATGCGAACCAAACTGTCGCCCACCCCCTGACGAGGACGTCGCCCACGGGGGGTGTGGGCGACAGTTCCATTGGATGCCAACGAGAATGTCGCCCACGGGGGTGTGGGCGGCCCGTCCTCCGCGGCGCAGGGGGATCACCCGGGCGGCGGGGGTGTGGGCGACATTTCCATCGGATGCCAACGAGAATGTCGCCCACGGGTGGGGTGTGGGCGACATTCCGATCCCATACGAACCAGAATGTCGCCCACGGGGGTGTAGGTGGCCCGCCCCCCCGAGGCGCAGGCGGCCCACCCCTCCCTCGCTGCCCGCAGTAAACGCGCCGAGCCCAGCCCCGCGCCGCGAAGGCACCCCGCTCGCGGCGCACCGGCCAGCCCCGCCCCACGGAGGCACCCCGCCCCCGGCGCGCCCCCCTCCCGCCCGCCATATGCTGCACCGAATTCAGGTGCCATGACCGATCCGTCCGCCGACAGCAGCGCGCGCCGCGACGATCGCGCCGGCGCGCTCGACGCCGTCGCGGGCGCGGTCGCGTCGGCGGCGGGAGGGTCGGGGGCGGTCGTCGTCGTCGGGCCGCCGGACGTGCTCGACGACGCGCAGGCGCGCGCGGTCGGGGCCGGGCTGGCCGTCCTGCGCGCGCGGGCGAGCGAGGCCGAGCGGGGCTCGCCGTTCGCGGTCGCGCGCCAGCTCCTCGCCCCCGCCCTCGCCGGCCTCGGGCCGGCGCGCCGGGCGAAGGTGCTCCGCGGCGCCGCCCGCCTCGCCGCGCCGCTGCTCGAGCCGGCCCCGCTCGGCGCCGGCGCCGAGCGCGACCTGTCCGCGATCCACGGCCTCTACTGGCTGACCTCCAACCTCGCCGACCTGCACCCGCTCGCGATGCTCGTCGACGACGCCGAGTGGGCCGACGCCGCGTCGGTCCGCCTGTTCGCCTACCTCGCCCAGCGGATCGACGAGCTGCCGGTCGCGCTCGTCCTCGGGACGCGGTCGGGCGCGCTCGAGGCGCTCGGCGGCAGCCGCTAGCGCAGCCCCGCGTCCTCCCGCACCGCCGCCACGAGCGCGTCGAGCCGGCCGGCCGCCAGGTCGCCGAGCGGGTCGGGCGTGTGGCGCAGGAGCGTCGCGTAGGGCAGGCCGAACGCGGCGCGGCGCGCGAGCAGCGCCCGGCGCTCGCCGTCCTCCGGCGCGCGCAGCACCCGGTCGGCGGCCGTCAGCCGGCGCACCTGCTCGACCCGCGGCGGCAGCGCGCGCGACAGCAGCAGCCCCGCCGGAACGAGGAAGGTCAGCCAGCCGAGCAGGTTCGCCAGGTCGGCGATCCCCTCCTCCCCCGCGCGCCCCGCCTCGACCGCCTCGCCACCGGTCTCGCGCCCCGCCTCCCGCAGCGCGTCGCCGACCTGCCCGCCGACGACGGGCGCGCCGCTCACGCGGTCGGCCGCCGTCTCGAACGCGCCCTGCACCGCCCCGCCCGCCGCCTGCACGCCGTCGCTGACCGGCGTGAGGTCCATCACCGCGTCGTGGACGCGCAGCCCCAGCCACGCGAGCAGCAGAACGGCGACGAGGACGGCGGCGTCGGCGGCGACGGTGCGCGCGCGGGCGGAGGGAAGGTCGGGATAGAGGCGCATGGACGTAGAGTTCCCCGCCGCATCCACCGCACTCGAACCTAGGGAGACACGGCACATGGGAGTCCTCGACGACAAGGTCGCGATCGTCACCGGGTCGGCGCGCGGGATCGGCCGCGCGACCGCCGAGCTGCTCGCCGAGCACGGCGCGAAGGTCGTCGTCAACGACCTCGACGCCGACGCGGCGCAGGAGGCGGCGGACCAGATCCAGGGCGACACCGCCGTCTTCGCCGGGGACCTCACGAAGTCCGACGCGCCCGACAAGCTCGTTAAGACCGCGATCGACTCGTTCGGCAGGCTCGACATCCTCGTCAACAACGCCGGCTACACGCTCGACGCGCCGATCCACAAGATGAGCGACGACTGGTTCCAGCGGATGCTCGACATCCACCTGATCGCGCCGTTCCGGATCATCCGCGCCGCCGCGCCGCACCTGCGCGAGCCCGCCAAGAAGGAGCGCGAGGAGGGCCGCGAGGTCTTCCGCAAGATCGTCAACGTGTCGTCGACCAGCGGCATGAACGGCAACGCCGGCCAGGCCAACTACTCGGCCGGCAAGCTCGGCATCGTCGGCCTGACGAAGACGCTGGCCAAGGAGTGGGGCCAGTTCAAGGTCAACTGCAACGCGGTCGCGTTCGGCTTCATCGAGACCCGGCTGACCGCCGCCAAGGCCGACGAGAACGTCATGGAGATCGACGGCGAGAAGGTCCAGCTCGGCATCCCCGAGCAGCTGCGCGGCATGGGGACGATGCTCATCCCGCTCGGGCGCGCCGGCACGCCGGAGGAGGCCGCCGGCGGCATCTTCTTCCTCTGCTCGCCGTGGTCGAACTTCGTGCACGGCCAGGTCCTCAACGTGACGGGCGGGCAGTTCACGGGCATGTACTTCTGACATGAGCGGAGAGAGCCTCAGCACGAAGGACCACGACACGATCCGCACGTGGGCCGAGGAGCGCGGCGGCAAGCCGGTGCGCGTCAAGGACACCGGCGTGATCGAGCTCGACTTCCCCGGCTACAGCGGCGGCGACCGCTTCGAGGAGATCTCCTGGGACGAGTGGTTCGAGGTGTTCGACGAGCGCGACCTCGAGCTGCAGTACCAGGAGACGACGAAGGACGGCGAGCGGTCGAACTTCAACAGGCTGACCGACGGGTCATGAAGGTCGTCAAGCCCGGGCCCGATCGCGAGGTCCCGCGCGGGGTCGTCGGCGGGTCGGAGATCTCCCAGGCGACGACCGGCGCGAGCAACATCTACATGGGCGTGTTCCGGGTCCCGCCGGGGGCCCGGTCGCGCCCGCACTACCACGAGGGCTGCGAGAGCGTCTGCTACATGCTCTCGGGGCGGATGAAGATCCGCTGGGGCGACCACCTCGAGCAGGAGGTCGTGCTCGAGCCGCGCGACCTGCTGTACGTGCCGCCGCGCGAGACGCACGTCCTGGAGAACCTGTCGGACTCCGAGCCCGCCGAGTACGTCGTGGCGCGCGACTCGCCGACGGAGGACTCCGTCGAGGTGCCCTGGGCGGGCTGAGCGCGCCGGGTCAGCCGCGCTGCTTGAGCTGCTCGTCGACCTCCTGGTACAGCGCACGGATG
>DASZEJ010000040.1:0-12140 GCA_035940955.1 Solirubrobacteraceae bacterium | reverse complement strand
GCTGCAGGCGCTCGCCCAGCGAGACCTCGGCCTGCACGACGAGCAGCGTCACGTCGTCGCTTGACCCCGCCTCGCCGAGCGTGCCGCGGATGATGCGCTCGCACGCGGCCTCGGGGCCGACCTCGTCGACCGCGACGAGCGCCTCCTCCAGCCGCTCGATGCCCGCGTCGATGAGCTGGTCGCGCTGCTCGACGAGGCCGTCGGTGTAGAGCACGAGCGTCGCGCCGGGCTCGAGCGTCGCCGTCGCCTCGGTGTAGCCCGGCACGTCGAGCGCGCCGAGCGGCACCGACAGCGAGCCCTTGAGGTGCCGGGTCTCGCCCCCGGCGCCGAGGACGAGGGCCGGCGGGTGGCCGGCGTTGGCGTACGTGATGCGGCCCGTCGCCGGCTCGACGACGAGCACGAGCGCGGTCGCCATGCTGTCCCACGACAGCGACAGCAGGAACCGGTTGAGCCGGTCCAGCGCGGTCGCCGGCGGCGCGCCGTCGAGCGCGTAGGCGCGCAGCGCGCTGCGCAGCTGGCCCATCGTCGCCGCCGCGTCGACCCCGCGCCCCGCCACGTCCCCGATCACCAGCGCCACGCGGCCGCCGGGGAGCGGGACCGCGTCGTACCAGTCGCCGCCGACCCGCGTCCCCGCGCCGCCGGCGAAGTAGCGCGCGGCCATCGTGAGCCCCGGCACGACCGGCAGCGAGTCGGGCAGCAGGGAGCGCTGCAGCTCCTCGGCGATGCTGTGCTGGCGCTCGAAGAAGCGCACGCGCTCGATCGCCAGGGCGGCGCGGTCGGCGGCCAGCTGGAGCAGGTCGACGTCATCCTCGGAGAAGGTGCGCGCGAACAGCGTGCCGACCTGCAGCGCCCCGATCGGCCGCCCGTCGACGAGCAGCGGCACGCCGAGCAGCGAGCGCACTGCGCGGCCGAGCGGGTGGTCGGTCAGGCCCGGCTCGCGCTCGGTGTCGGGCACGACGACCGGCGCGCGCTCGCGCAGGATCCGCGCGGTGAGCTGCGAGTCGATCCCCGAGCCGTGCTGCTCGACGTACGTCGCCGCCTCGCCGGCGGCCTGGACGACGACCTGGCCCTGCTCGCCCTCGCCGAGCATGACCGCGGCGCCGTCCACGCCGAGGACGTCGGTGATGCGCGCGAGCAGCTCGCGGAGCAGGTCCTCCAGCGCCAGCGGCGCCAGCGCCGCGTCGGTGACGCGGCGGATCGCGTCCTGGCGCCGCGCGAGCGTCTCCGCCTCGGCGCGCGCCGCCTGCTCGCGGATGAGCTGCTCGCGCGCCCGCTCGGCGTGGCGGCGCTCGCGCACGTCCTGCACCTGCACGAGCAGCGCGCGCAGCGCCCCGTCCTCGTCGCGGGCGACCGAGAACGACAGCTCCGCGTCGACGTCCCTGCCCGCGGCGTCCACCAGCCGGGCCTCGGTCGCGTACCGGCCGCGGCGCCCGTCGAGCAGCTCGCGGCGCCGGTCGCGGTCCCGCGCCACGTCCTCGGGGTGGGTCAGCGACTCGAACGTCCGCCCGAGCAGCACGCTCTCGCGCATCCCGAGGACCTCGCACAGCGCCCGGTTGACCTGCTGCACCGTCCCCTGGGCGTCGAGCCGCGCCATCCCGATGGGCGCGCAGTCGAACGTCGCGCGCAGCAGCTCCTCGCTGCGGCGCACCTGCCGCGAGGTCTCGTAGAGGTCGAGGAACACCTGGACCTTGGCGCGCAGCAGCTCGGGGTCGTACGGCTTGAAGACGTAGTCGACGGCGCCGGTCTCGTAGCCGCGGAAGACGTGGTGGCGCTCCTTCGAGATCGCCGTGACGAAGATGATCGGGATCGACCGGGTCTTCTCGCGGCGCTTGATGTACTCGGCGGTCTCGAACCCGTCGAGCTCGGGCATCTGGACGTCGAGCAGGATGAGCGCGAACTCGTCGTGCAGCAGCCGGCGCAGCGCCTCCTGCCCCGAGGTCGCCGTCTCCAGCCGGCAGGCGAGCGGGGCGAGCACCGCCTCGAGCGCCAGCAGGTTCTCCGGCCGGTCGTCGACGAGCAGGACGGCGGGCAGGTCGCCGGCCATCACGCGGCCTCCGCGCACAGGCGCACGAGGTACGGGGCGATCTCGTCGAGCGCCAGCACGGCGTCGGGCGCCACGGCCTCGAGCGCGGCGCGCGGCATCTCGGCGCGCTCGGCGGTCGCGGGGTCCTGGACGACGGTGTGCCCGCCGCGGCGGCCGATCTCCGCGAGCCCGCGCGCGCCGTCGGCGTTCGCGCCGGTGAGCACCACGCCGACCGCCCGCGGGCCGAACTCCTCGGCGACCGACACGAACAGCACGTCGATCGACGGGCGGCTGAACTGCACGGGGTCCTCGCAGGACAGCTCGACCGACCGCTCCTCCACGAGCAGGTGGTAGCCGGCCGGCGCGATCACGACCCGCCCCGGCGCCAGCGCCCCCTTGTCCTCGCCCTCGGCCACCGGCAGCGGCGTCCGGCGGCCCAGCAGCTCGGGGAGCAGGCCCTGGTCGTCGTGCCCGTCGCGGTGCTGCGCGACGACCACCGCCGCGCCGAACGACGGGTCGAGCCCAGCCAGCACGGTGCCGACCGCGTGCAGCCCTCCCCAGGAGGCCCCGATGGCCACGATGTCGTAGGCGCTCATCGCTTCCGGCGGTACAGCTTCTCACCCGCGTCGAGCACGTCGTAGCGGTCCTCGAACGCGGCGGCGATCGACTCCTTGTGGCCGAGCGCCAGCACGCCGAAGCGGATCAGGCTGGCCAGGAACAGCTCGTGGACGCGCTCCTGCAGGGGCCGGGCGAAGTAGATCATCACGTTGCGGCAGACGATCAGGTGGAACTCGTTGAACGCGGCGTCCTGCGCCAGGTTGTGCTGGGCGAACACCGTGCCGTCGCTGAGCGAGCGGGAGAACGTCGCGCGGCCGTCGCGGGCGCTGAAGTACCGGCTGAGGTCGCCGGTGCCGCCGGCGCGGCGGTAGTTCTCCTCGTAGCGCCGCATCTTGTCGGCGGCGAACGACCCCTCGCGCGCCTGGGCGAGCACGTCGTCGTTCATGTCGGTCGCGTAGATGCGCACGCGGTCGAGCAGCCCCGCCTCGGCGAGCACGATCGCCAGCGAGTACGTCTCCTCGCCCGTCGAGCAGCCGGCGTTCCACACCCGCGCGTACGGATACGTGCGCAGCGTCGGGACGACCTTCTCGCGCAGCACCCGGAAGAACCCCGGGTCGCGGAACATCTCGGTCACGTTGATCGACAGGTCGCGCAGCAGGCGCTCCATCACCGCCGGGTCGTGCAGGACGCGGTCCTGCAGCGCCGACAGCGTCTGCGCGCCCTCCTCGTGCGCGCGACGCCACAGCCGCCTGCGCAGCGACGCGCGCGCGTAGCCGCGGAAGTCGTAGCTGTAGCGGCGGTAGACGCCCTCGAGCAGCAGGTCCACCTCGATGCGCTCGGGGTCGTCGGGGTTCACTACCGGTACAGCCAGACGCGCATGAGCGACAGCAGCTGCTCGACGTCGACCGGCTTGGTGATGTGGTCCGACGCCCCGGCCTCGATGCTCTTCTCGCGGTCGCCCTTCATCGCCTTCGCCGTGAGGGCGATGATCGGCAGGCTCTCGAGGTCGGGCATCCGGCGGACGGCGCGCGTCGTCTCGTAGCCGTCCATCTCGGGCATCATCACATCCATCAGGATCAGGTCGACGGCCGGGTCCTCGCGCAGCTGGTCGAGCGCCTCGACGCCGTTCTCGGCGAAGCGGACGGTCATCCCGCGGGCCTCGAGCGCGCTGGTCAGCGCGAAGACGTTGCGCACGTCGTCGTCGACGATCATCACCGTCCGGCCGTGGAGGACGGCGTCGGCCTGGTGCATGCTCTCCAGGCGGCGGCGGTCCTCGTCGGGCAGCGACGACTCCGGGCGGTGCAGGTACAGCGACGTCTCGGCCAGCAGCCGCTCGGGCGACGAGGCGTCCTTGACGACGATCGTCTCCGCGTAGCGCTGCAGGCGGGTCTCGTCGCGGCGGGTGAGCGCCTTGCCGGTGTGGACGATCACCGGCGTGTCGCGGTGGCGCTGGTCGCCCTTGATCGCCTCCAGCAGCTGGAACCCCTGCGTCTTCGGGAGCTTGAGGTCGAGGACGATGCAGTCGAAGGAGCGCCGGTCGAGCTCGGCCTGCGCCTCCTCGCTCGACGCCGCCTGCGTCACCTCGATCCCCTCGCCGCCGACCAGCTCGCAGATCGCCCTGCGCTCGACGTCGTCGTCCTCGACGACGAGCAGGTGGCGGGTCGGGCGGTCGAGGAAGGCGACGAGGTCGCTCAGCGCCGCCGACAGCTCGCCGGGGGCCGGCGGGCGCTCGAGGAACGCCGAGGCGCCGCAGCGCAGCGCCTCCTGGCGCGCCTCCGGGCCGCCGATCGCGACGACCGGCAGGTGGCGCGTGCGCGGCTCGTGCTTGAGGGTCTGCAGCAGCCGGCCCTCGGCGTCCACGTCGAGCAGCACCGCGTCGGGCCCGTACTCGTGGGCGAGGCCCATCGCCGCCGGGCCGCCGCGCGCGAGCACGACCTTGAACCCCGCCTCGCGGGCGCGCTCGGCCGACGCGCGCCCGGCGTCCTCCTCCGGGTCGACGACGAGCAGCACGCGGTCGCCGGCGACGAGGTCCTCGCGGTCGTCGAGCGCCGGCGCCAGCGTCGGGGCGTCGATCGGCACGGCGGCCGCGGCGGGCGACGAGCCGTCGCCGTCCCCCTCGGCGGCCGTCGCGGCCTCGCCCCTGGCGGGGATGAGCACGACCGGCGGGCTGAGCGGCGAGCGCGCGGGCAGCGCCGCGCCCTCGCCGTCGGCGGCGGTCTCGAGCCCGGCCGGCAGCAGCAGCGTGAACGAGCTGCCCTCGCCAGGCGTGGACTGCACCTCGATCGTGCCCTGCAGCAGCTTGGCGATCTCGCGCGAGATCGACAGCCCGAGGCCGGTGCCGCCGTACTTGCGGCTCGTCGTCCCGTCGGCCTGCTGGAAGGCCTCGAAGATCAGCCGCAGCTTGTCGGCCGCGATGCCGATCCCGGTGTCCCTGACCGTGAGCGCGACCGCGTACGGCGGCTCGGCCTTGGCCATGCGCAGCTCGACCGAGCCCTCGTCGGTGAACTTGAACGCGTTGGAGAGCAGGTTGCGGAGCACCTGCTGCAGGCGCTGCTCGTCCGTGACGATCGCCTGCGGCGCCTCCGGGTCGATCTCGACGGAGAAGGTGAGCCCCTTCTCCTCGGCGACCGACCGGAAGGCGCGGTCGACGTAGTCGCGCACCTGCGCGAGCGGCAGGGAGGAGGGGTGGACCTCCATCTTCCCGGCCTCGACCTTCGACAGGTCGAGGATGTCCGAGATCAGCGCGAGCAGGTCGGTGCCGGCCTGGTGGATCGTCTGCGCGAACTCGATCTGGCGCTCGGAGAGGTTCTGCTCCGGGTTGTCGGCCAGCAGCTTGGAGAGGATCAGCAGCGAGTTGAGCGGCGTGCGCAGCTCGTGCGACATGTTCGCCAGGAACTCGCTCTTGTACTTCGACGTCAGCTCGAGCTGGCGGGCCTGCTCCTCCAGCTCGCGCCGCGCCTCCTCGATCTCGCGGTTGCGCAGCTCGATGTCGCGGTTCTGCTGGCTCAGCAGCGCCGCCTTCTCCTGCAGCTCCTCGTTGGTCTGGCGCAGCTCCTCCTGCTGGGTCTGCAGCAGCTCCTCCGAGGCCTTGAGCGACTGGGCCTGCTCCTCCAGCTCGGCGTTCGAGCGGCGCAGCTGCTCCTGCTGGGTCTGCAGCTCCTCCTGGCGCTCCTGCAGCTCGCGGGTGAGGGACTGCGACTGCTCGAGCAGCTCCTCGGTGCGCTGGTTGGCCATGATCGCGTTGAGCACGACGCCGAGCGTCTCCGACAGCTGCTCGAGGAAGGTCTGGTCGACCTCGGAGAACTCGTGCAGGGTTGCCAGCTCGATGACCGCCATGACCTGCTCCTCGAAGAGGACGGGCAGGACGATGATGTTGCGCGGCGCCGCGTCGCCGAGGCCGGACGTGACCTTGACGTAGTCCTCCGGCGCCTGGGTGATGAGGATCGGCTTGGCCTCGAGCGCGGCCTGGCCGACGAGCGACTCGCCGACGCGGAAGCGGTTCGAGAGGTTCTTGCGCTGCTTGTAGCCGTACGAGGCGATCAGGCGCAGCTCGGCGTCCTCCGGGTCGCCGTTCTCGGTGCTGAGGAAGAACGCGCCGTGCTGGGCGTCGACCAGCGGGGTGACCTCGGACATGATCAGCCGCGAGACCTGCGACAGGTCGCGCTGGCCCTGCATGAGGCCGGAGATCCGGGCGAGGTTCGAGTTGAGCCAGTCCTGCTGCGCGTTGCGCTCGGTCGTCACGCGCAGGTTGCCGATCATCTGGTTGACGACGTCCTTGAGCTCGGCGACCTCGCCGCGCGCCTCGACGGTGATCTGCCGGGTCAGGTCGCCCTGGGTCACCGCGGCGGACACGTCCTTGATCGCGCGGACCTGCGTGGTGAGGTTGCCGGCGAGCTGGTTGACGTTCTCGGTCAGGTCGCGCCAGGTCCCGCTGACGCCCTCGACCTCGGCCTGGCCGCCGAGCTGGCCCTCCGTTCCCACCTCGCGCGCCACGCGGGTGACCTCGGCGGCGAAGCTCGACAGCTGGTCGACCATGCGGTTGATCGTGTCGGCGAGCGCCGCGACCTCGCCGCGGGCCTCGACGGTCACCTTCTGCGACAGGTCGCCGTCGGCGACCGCGGTCGTGACGTGGGCGATCGAGCGGACCTGGTCGGTCAGGTTCGACGCCATGCCGTTGACCGACTCGGTGAGGTCGCGCCAGGTGCCGCTGACGCCCTTGACGTCGGCCTGGCCGCCCAGCACGCCCTCGGTGCCGACCTCGCGGGCCACGCGGGTGACCTCGGCCGCGAACGACGAGAGCTGGTCGACCATGCGGTTGATCGTGTCGGCGAGCGCCGCGACCTCGCCGCGGGCCTCGACCGTCACCTTCTGCGACAGGTCGCCGTCGGCCACCGCGGTCGTCACCTGGGCGATCTGGCGGACCTGGTCGGTCAGGTTCGACGCCATGCCGTTCACCGACTCGGTCAGCGCCTTCCAGGTGCCGCTGACGCCCTCGACCTCGGCCTGGCCGCCGAGCTTGCCCTCGGTGCCGACCTCGCGGGCCACGCGGGTCACCTCGCCGGCGAACGAGCGCAGGCGGTCGACCATGGTGTTGAGCGTGTCGGCCAGCGCGGCGACCTCGCCGCGCGCCTCGACGGTGATCTTGCCCGACAGGTCGCCGTTGGCGACCGCGGTGGTGACGGCGGCGATCGAGCGGACCTGGTCGGTGAGGTTCGAGGCCATGCCGTTGACCGACTCGGTGAGGTCGCGCCAGGTGCCGGAGACGCCCTTGACGTCGGCCTGCCCTCCGAGCACGCCCTCGGTCCCCACCTCGCGGGCCACGCGGGTGACCTCGTCGGCGAAGCTCGACAGCTGGTCGACCATGCGGTTGATCGTGTCGGCGAGCGCGGCGACCTCGCCGCGGGCCTCGACGGTGACCTTCTGGGTGAGGTCGCCGTCGGCCACCGCCGTCGTCACGTTGGCGATCTGCCGCACCTGGTCGGTGAGGTTCGAGGCCATGCCGTTGACGGACTCGGTCAGGTCGCGCCAGGTGCCGCTGACGCCCTTGACGTCGGCCTGCCCGCCGAGCACGCCCTCGGTCCCCACCTCGCGCGCCACGCGCGTCACCTCGTCGGCGAACGACGAGAGCTGGTCGACCATCGTGTTCATCGTCCGCTTGAGCTCGGCGATCTCGCCGCGGGCCTCGACGGTGATCTTCTGCGACAGGTCGCCGTTCGCGACCGCGGTGGTGACGTGCGCGATGTTGCGGACCTGGTCGGTCAGGTTCGCGGCCATCCCGTTCACCGAGTCGGTGAGGTCGCGCCACGTCCCCGCGGCGCCGGGCACGTCGGCCTGCCCGCCGAGCTGGCCCTCGGTCCCCACGTCGCGCGCGACGCGCGTCACCTCGTCGGCGAACGTGCGCAGCGTCCCGACCATCGAGTTGATCGTCTCCGCCAGCTCGGCGACCTCGCCCTTGGTCTCGACGGTGATCTTCTGCGACAGGTCGCCGTTGGCGACGGCGGTCGTGACGACCGCGATCTGCCGGACCTGGTCGGTCAGGTTCGAGGCCATGCCGTTCACGGAGTCGGTGAGGTCCTTCCAGGTGCCGGCGGCGCCGGGCACGTCGGCCTGCCCGCCGAGCTGGCCCTCGGTCCCCACCTCCCGCGCCACGCCGGTCACCTGGTCGGCGAACGTGCGCAGCGTGTCGGTCATCGAGTTGATCGTGTCGGCGAGCGCGGCGACCTCGCCCCGGGCCTCGACCGTGACCTTCTGGGTCAGGTCGCCGTTGGCGACGGCGGTGGTGACGTTGGCGATCTGGCGGACCTGGTCGGTGAGGTTCGACGCCATGCCGTTGACGGACTCGGTCAGGTCGCGCCACGTCCCGCTGACGCCCTTGACCTCCGCCTGGCCGCCGAGCACGCCCTCGGTCCCCACCTCGCGGGCGACGCGGGTGACCTCGTCGGCGAAGCTCGAGAGCTGGTCGACCATCGTGTTGATCGTGTTCTTCAGCTCGAGGATCTCGCCGCGCGCGTCGACGGTGATCTTCTGCGACAGGTCGCCGTTCGCGACGGCCGTGGTGACCTGCGCGATCTGGCGGACCTGGGTCGTCAGGTTGCCGGCCATGCCGTTCACCGAGTCGGTCAGGTCCTTCCACGTGCCGGACACGCCCTTGACGCGCGCCTGGCCGCCGAGCTGGCCCTCGGTCCCGACCTCGCGGGCGACGCGGGTCACCTCGTCGGCGAAGCTCGAGAGCTGGTCGACCATCGTGTTGACCGTGGTGCCGATGCGGGCGAACTCGCCCTTCACCGGCTGGCCCTCGATCGTCATCGCCATCTTGCGCGTGAGGTCGCCGCGGGCGACGGCCTCCATCACGAGCGCGACCTCGGTCGACGGGCGGATGAGGTCGTCGATCAGCTGGTTGACCGACTCGATGCCCTCCTCCCAGTCGCCGCCGAGGTTGGCGAGCGACGCGCGCTCGGTCATGCGGCCCTCGCGGCCGACGATCCGGCCGACCCGGTCCAGCTCGCGGGTCATCGCCTGGTTGCGCTCGACGAGCGTGTTGAACGCCCGCTGGAGGTCTCCGACGAGGTCGGTGCGCCGGGCACGGAGGCGCACGCCGAAGTCGCCGTCGGAGGCCTTGTTCAGCGCGGCAAGCAGGTCCTCGAGCGCGCGCTCGTCGACCCCCCCGCCGTCGGTCGAGGCCGCGGCCCGTGCCGCCGCGGTCGTCTTCTTGGGGGCGGGCGACTTGCGCGCCGCACCGCTCCGGGCACCTGCAGCCACAGCTCTCCTCCGGTGGGGGTGGTACGAGTCCTGGGCAGGCTACTCGGAGGCTGTCCGGGTGGTCGCGGCTCGCGCGGGTGCCGCTGGCGCGCCGGCGCTCGGTAGGGCACAATGCCCGCCGGTGGGGGATGCCCAAGGGACTGTGGGGCGGCGCGTGCCGTTCGCATGCGCGCTGGCCGTCGCGCTCGCGTGCTTCGTGGCGGCGGCGCCGCCGGCGCAGGCGTTCACCGTCCACAACGGCGCGGCCGCGACCGTGTTCGCGAGCGGCTTCGACTTCCACCCCGGGCTGCGGATCGGGCCGTTCGGCCTCGCCTTCGACGCGCAGCAGCGGCTGTTCGTCAGCTCGCGCGACCACCTGTACCGCTTCGGGCCGGCCGGGGGCGAGGCGAGCGGCAACCGCGTCAGCTCGGCGCCGATCGGCGTCGGCCTCACCGGCCTCGCGTTCGCCTCGGACGGCCGGCTGTACGGCGCGCGGCACCTCGACGCCGAGCGCGGCGACATCGTCGAGCTCGACCCGCGCGACGGCTCCGTGCTGCGGGTGGTGACGGACGACTTCCCGTGCCCGATCGCCGTGGCGGTCGACCCGGTGAGCGACGACCTGTTCGTGTCGATGATCCGCTGCGCGGACGGGATCGTGCGGGTGACGGACCCCGAGTCGGACGCGCCGCGGACGTCGGTGTGGGCGACGGGGATCGAGGCCGACGGCCTGACGTTCTCGCCCGACGGGACGCTGTACGCCGCGCACCACCGCGACGCGCAGGGGAACACGCTGAGCGCGCTCGCGGGCACCGCGACGGCGACGCCGGGGGCGCGGACCGGGCTGGGGAACGTGCCGAACTCGGACGGCGTGGCGGTCGCGCTCGGCAACCCGCCGCCGTTCGTGGTCGTGAACCGCACCGACGGCGTGATCACGAAGGTGGACCTGACGCAGCCGGGCGCCGCCCAGACGGACCTCGTGCGCGACGGGTCGCGCGGGGACCTGGTCGCGGTGGGCTCGGACGGCTGCCTGTACGCGACGCAGACCGACTCGGTGCTCAAGGTGACGAACGCGGACGGGACCTGCAAGCCGCCGGCGGGGTCGGGCGGCGGGGGCGGCGGCGGCTCGGCCGGCAGCTCCTCTCCGCCGCCGGTCCTCGGCCCGGGGCTGGCGCCGACGTCCGTGCCGCCCGGCCCGCAGGTCCGGCGCTGCGCGGTGGGCAGGCGGCTGCGGGTGAGCGTCCGCTTCCGCGGGCGGCGGCTGCGCGTCGCGCGGGTGTACGTGGGCCGGCGGCGCGCGCGGACGGTGCGCGGCCGGGCGCTGCGCCGGCCGGTGTACGTGCGCGGGCTGCCCGCGCGGCCGTTCACGGTCACCGTCCGGGGCACGACGCGCCGCGGCCGGCGGGTCGTGCGGCGCACGCGCTACTCCGCCTGCGGGAGGCGCGTGCTGAGCCGGCGCACCTCGCGGCGCGGCTGAGCGTGGCGGCGCCTTCGCGGCGGCTGCTGCTGATCACGCCGGACTTCCCGCCGGCGCACGGCGGCATCCAGGCGCTGATGCACGGCGTGGCGGCGAACCTGCGCGAGCTGGATCCGGCGGTCGTCGCGCTGGGCGGTGCCGCCGCGCGCGCATGGGACGCCGCGAGCCCGCTCGACGTGCGGCGCGTGCCGGCCGGGCCGCGCGGGCACCGCGCGTCGGTGGCGCTGCTCAACGCGGCGGGCCTGGCGCGCGCGCTCGCGCTGCGACCGGCGGTCGTGCTCGCCGGCCACGTCGTCGCGGCGCCGGCCGCGCTGGCGGCTCGGCGGCTCGCCGGCGTGCCGGTCGTGCAGTACGTCCACGCCGACGAGTTCCGCACGCGGCCGGGGCTGACGGCGCGCGCGGTGTCCGAGGCCGACGCGACGATCGCGGTCAGCCGGTACACCCGCGACCTGGCGGTGCGGGCGGGCGCACCGGAGGGGCGGGTCCACCTCGTCCATCCGGGGGTCGACGAGCGGCGGGCCGAGCGGGCCGCTGCGGCGGCGCGGCCGCCCGGCGAGTGGGGCGCTCCCGCCGGCGAGCGGGCCGCTCCGGCCGGCGAGTGGGGCGGTCCCGCCGGCGAGCGCCCCCCGACCCTCCTCACGGTCGCGCGCCTGACCGAGCACAAGGGCCACGACGTCGTCCTGCGCGCGCTGCCGCGCGTGCGCGACGCCGTCCCCGGCGTGCGATGGGTCGTCGTCGGCGACGGCGAGCGGCGCGGCGCGCTGGAGCAGCTCGCGCGCGAGCGGGGCGTCGAGAGCGCCGTCCGCTTCGCGGGCGCCGTGGGCGACGCGGAGCGCGACGCGTGGCTCGCGCAGGCCGACGTCTTCGTGATGCCGAGTCGCGTGCCCCCCGGCGGCGTCGGCGGCGAGGGCTTCGGCATCGCGTACGTCGAGGCCGGCCTGTTCGGCGTCCCGTCCGTCGCGGGCGACCGCGGGGGAGCGGTGGACGCGGTGGTCGACGGCGAGACGGGACTCCTGGTCGACGCCACCGACCCGCGCGCCGTCGCGGACGCCCTCGTCGAGCTGCTCACCGACGCGCCTCTGCGCGAGCGGCTCGGGGCGGCGGCGCGGCAGCGGGCGCGCGAGCACGCGTGGCCGCGCGTCGCCGAGCGGGTGGAGGCGGTCCTGGCCGGTGTCGCGCGGTGAGCGGGCCGGGTCGACCGGCGCTGACCGGTGTCGCGCGGTGAGGGTCCTCTACGTCAACCAGACCGGCCAGGTCAGCGGGGCGGAGCGCTCGCTGCTCGACCTGCTGCGCGAGCTGCCGGCCGACGTCGAGCCGCTCGTCGCCTGCCCGGACGGGCCGCTGCGC
>DASZEJ010000039.1:0-2890 GCA_035940955.1 Solirubrobacteraceae bacterium | reverse complement strand
CGGCGCGAAGGCGACGAGGACGTTCGCGCTGATCGGCGACAGCCACGCCTCCCACTGGCGCGCCGCGCTGCGGCCGATCGCGCTGCGCCGGAACTGGCGCGGCCTGTCGATCGCCCGCTCGCACTGCCCGCTGGCCGGCGGCGAGACCGACCTGCCCGAGCCCGACCGCTCCGAGTGCTCCTCGTGGCGCAGGCAGGTCCCGCGCTGGCTGAGCCGCCACCCGGAGATCGACACGGTGTTCGTCGCGCAGTTCGAGGGCGCGGACGCGACGGCCGAGGACTACGCCGATGCGTGGCGCGGCCTGCCGGACTCGGTCCGGCGGATCTACGTGATCCGCGACAACCCGCAGATGCTCTCGCGCGGCCGGACGCTCGACTGCGTGCAGAAGGCGATGGAGGAGGGCCGCTCGCCGGTGCGCGACTGCCGCCGCCCGCGCGCCGACGCCCTGCCGCCCGACCCGGCCGCCGAGGCGGCGACCCGCACGCCGCGCGCCGTCCTCGTCGACCTGACCGACCGCTTCTGCGACGAGCGCTGGTGCCCGCCGGTGATCGGCGGCGCCCTCGTCTACAAGGACGCCAACCACATCACCTCCGTCTACGGGGCGACGCTCGCGCCGTACCTGGAGCGCGAGCTCAGGGTCGAGTGACGGCTCAGCCGCTCGCGCCCGCGCGCTCGCGCTCGTCGGCCACCGGCGCCGTCTCGCCCGGCCGGTCGGCCGCGACCTCCGGGCCGCCGGCCGACGGGTCGAGCACGCCCTCCTCGACCCACGTGTGGCGCCCGTCGAGCACCTGCTGGGCCAGCCGGTAGCTCGCGTCGTCGTCGTTGGCGAACAGCTGGCCGAACAGGTCGTCGGCGCGGCGGCGGGCCTGGCGGCAGAACAGGTCGGCCAGCTCGATCGCCTGCTCGCGGCGCTCCGGGTGCTCGGCCGCGATCGTCTGCGCGTACACCGCCGCGGAGGCGATCGCGAACAGCTCGGCGCCGACGTCCACGATCCGCCCGAGGACCGCCTGCTTCTTCTCGAGCTTCGCCTGCCAGCGGCCCATCGCGTAGAACGTCGAGCGGGCCAGCTTGCGCGACGAGCGCTCGACGTAGCGCACGTGCGTCGCCAGCGGGCCGAACTCCGCGAACGAGCCGGGGCGCTGCCCCTCGCCGGCCGCCAGCTGCGGCAGCCACTTCGCGTAGAAGCGCGCCGCCTGCACCGCGACGCCGGCCTTCGCCTTGAGGTCGCCGTCGCCCTCGAGGATCTCGCCCGCCACCTCCAGGTGCTGGTCGACCGCCTCGCGGGCGATGAGCAGGTGCATGATCTCGGTCGAGCCCTCGAAGATGCGGTTGATGCGCATGTCGCGCATCGCCTGCTCGACGGGGACGCCCTTCTCGCCGCGGGCCCGCAGCGACTCGGCGGTCTCGTAGCCGCGCCCGCCGCGCACCTGCATCAGCTCGTCGACGACCTTCCAGCCCAGCTCGGACGCGTAGAGCTTGGCGATCGCCGCCTCGATGCGGATGTCGGACTTCTTGTCGTCCGCCAGCCGCGAGGCGACGTCGACCATCGCCTCCAGCCCGAAGGCGGTCGCGGCGATGAACGCGACCTTCTGCGCGACCGCGTCGTGCCTGCCGACGGGCTGGCCCCACTGCACGCGCTCGGTCGACCACTCGCGGGCCACCTTCGTCGCCCACTTCGCCGTCCCGACGCAGATCGCCGGCAGCGCGAGCCGCCCGGTGTTGAGCGTCGTCAGCGCGATCTTCAGGCCCTCGCCCTCGCGCCCGATCAGATTCTCCCTCGGGACGAAGACGTCCTGCAGGAGCGTCACCGAGTTCTCGATGCCGCGCAGGCCCATGAACCGGTTGCGGTGCTCGACGGTGACGCCCTCGGTGTCGTAGGGCAGCACGAACGCGCTGATCCCGCCGCGCCCGCCCGCGTGCTTGGGCACCTTGGCCATCACCACGACGACGTCGGCGATCGCGCCGTTGGTCGCCCACAGCTTGCGGCCGTTGATGACGTAGCCCGAGCCGTCCTCGGTCGGCGTGGCGGTCGCGCCGAGGCGCGCGGGGTCCGAGCCGACGTCCGGCTCGGTGAGCAGGAACGCGGAGATGTGGTCGCGGGCCACGAGCGGCAGCCAGCGCTGCTTCTGCTCCTCCGAGCCGAACAGCATCAGCGGCTCGGCGACGCCGATCGACTGGTGCGCGCTCAGCAGCGTCGACAGCGAGGAGTGCCACGAGCCCGCGAGCGTCAGCGCGCGGTTGTAGTGGACCTGGCTGAGGCCGAGCCCGCCGTACCGCTCCGGCACCTTCATGCCGAGCGCGCCCAGCTCCTTCAGGCCGTCGACGACGTGGTCGGGGATCCGCGCCTCGCGCTCGATCTCGAGCGGGTCGACGTCGCGGACGAGGAACTCGCGCAGCCGCGCGAGGAACTGCTCTCCCTTCTCGACGGCCTGCGGGTCGAGCTTGGGCTGCGGATGGATCAGATCGAGGCGGAGGTTGCCGAGGAAGAGCTCCTTGCCGAAGCTCGGGAGCTTCCACTCGCGCTCGCGCGCGGCCTCGGCGACCTGCCGCGCTTCCTTTTCGGAGACGCCGGTTGCCATGCGCGCGGGGCTACCCGGAGGGCGCTCGCGCAATGCGGCGGGGCCACTGGGCGACGGCGATCCCGGCCGCCACCAGGGCCGCGCCGAGCACCGCGGTCCCGGTGACCGGCTCGTCCTCCAGCAGCGCCCCGAAGGCCAGCGCCCCGAACGGCAGGCAGACCGAGATGAACGACGTGGCGACCGCGGTCAGCTCGCGCAGCAGCAGCGTCAGGGCGACGAACGTGAACGCGGTGCCGAACAGCGCGAGGTAGAGGATCGAGCCGACCGCCTCGGCGGTCCACGCGACGGCTCCCCAGTCCTCGCTCGGCGCC
>DASZEJ010000038.1:0-24658 GCA_035940955.1 Solirubrobacteraceae bacterium | reverse complement strand
GCCGAGCTCGCGAGCAGGAGCGCGCCGGCCGCGAGCATCGCCCACCCGTTGAGCACGAGCGCGTCGGCGCCGGCGCCGCGGCGGCGGATCGACACCGTGCCGATCGCGCTCGCGAGGGGCGAGAGGACGACCGCGCCGGCGGCGACCGCGGCGAGTTCGTCGTCGCCCAGCTCGAGCGACTCGTTGAACGCGAGCGCGAGCCCGGCGACCGCGATCCCGATCCCCGCGAGCAGCCGCGCCCGCAGCGGCTCGTCGGGCAGCGCGACCGAGGCGATCAGCGCCGTGTACAGCGGCAGCACGCCGAACAGCACCGCGGCGAGCCCCGACGGCACGTGCTGCTCGGCCCAGTAGATCAGCCCGTACGCGGTCGCGAACGGCAGCACGGCGATGACGGCGGCGAGCACGGCGTCGGTGCGGAGCGACCGCCGTGCGAGCGTCGCCCCCGCCAGCAGCAGCACGCCGGCCAGGCCGAACCGCACCCCGGCGCCGAACAGCGGGGGAAGGTCCTCGAGACCGATCTTGATCGACACCCAGGTGCTCGACCAGACCAGGACGAGCAGGGCGTAGACGGACCAGACGGCGGAGCGGGCCACCCGGGGAGGGTAGGAACCGGGCGGGCGCGGTACGCGCACGCCTCCGCGACGTCCTGCGTTATGTCCTGTTGTGAGCTGGGCGCAGCCGGACTACTACGAGGAGGCCAAGCGAATCGATGAGCGCTACAGCGAGCGCAGCCGCGAACGCGAGCAGCATGTCCGCATGGCGGCCACGTCTGGGGCGACGTACGTCGCGCTCATGGCCACTGCAGCTATCCAGGACGCCCGCGTCGGCGCTGATGACATCTCCATCCGCGCCGCCCAGTTCTTCCTCACCATCCTCGCCGTCTCGATCCTCCGGTACGTGATCGCGGGCATCAGGCGACTCTCCGAGGCGATCGTCGACGACGCGGCGCGTCGGTACGAGTTCGAACTGCGCGAGCCGCGGCTTGACCAGACGGAACGGCGGGGTGCGCGCAGGAAGGCACGCGAGCGGCACGAAGGCCTGTTGACCCGGCGGCTCGGACGGGCCGTTCTGGCGCGGCTGCCCCGGCGCGGGGAGTCGCAGAGGCAGGCGGTCGCCCTCGGCACCTCCGTCGCGGCGGTGCCCGCCGCCTGGTTCGCGCTCAGTTCCTCGCGAGATCTCTGGCTCGACGCCGCGGTGGTGGCCCTGACCGTCCCGTGCGCGGCGGCGTGGGTGCGTCTCATCACGGTTGGAGCGAAGCACTGGGTTTGGGTCGACCCGGTGTGCGGCGAGCTTGTCCGGCTGCCATCTGTGCACGAGCCGCCGCGGTTTTGGTGGCGGCATCTCCTCAGCTCGCGAGATGCGATCGAGACGTGCCTGCGCGAGTGGGGCGATGACGCCCCGAGCCGCCCTACGCCCGCGCCGTGGTGGCCGCGAGAGTCGTGCGACCTGTACGGAGTGGCGGAACGCGCCGGTGGGTCCGCGGCGGCCGAGGGCGACGCGCGGTCGTGAGTCAGGCCGGCGTGAGGACGACGAGCGGGATCGGGCGGCTCGTCTTCTGCTGTAGCCGTCGTACCGGCCGCGGTTGTTCTCGTTGACGAGCTTCCACAGCCGGTCGTGGTCGGGGTCGGAGCGCTCGACGACGCGCGCCGCCGCGTGGCGGCGGTCGCGGCCGACCTGGATTTCGACGGCCGGGTTCGCGCGCACGTTGAGCAGCCAGGCCGGGTGGCGGTCGGCGCCGCCGTTGGACGCCACCACGACGTAGTCCTCGCCGTCGCGCGCGTACACGAGCGCGTTCGTGCGCGTCGCCCCCGACCGGCGGCCGGTCGTGCGCAGCAGCAGCGTCGGGACGCCGAGCATCCCGTGGCCGATCCACCCGTCGCTGCCGACGTAGAGCCGCTCGTGCAGCCTCAGCGCCCGCTCGGTGACCCCCATCGGCGCGAAGCGTACGGCAGGATGCCGCGCATGACGCGCAAAGCTCGTGCGATCGGGATCAACCACGTCGCCCTCGAGGTCGGCGACATCGGGGAGGCGCTCGCGTTCTACGGGGCGCTGTTCGACTTCGAGCTGCGGGGCCGCCTCGGCGACCGCATGGCGTTCGTGGACCTCGGCGACCAGTTCGTCGCGCTCTCCGCGCCGCGGCGCTCGCCGCCGGACGAGCACCGCCACTTCGGGCTCGTCGTCGACGACGCGGACGCGGTCCGGCGCGCGCTCGACGAGGCCGGCGTCCCCGTCTTCGGCTCGCGCGGGAACAACTTCCGCGACCCGTGGGGGAACTGGGTCCAGATCGTGCAGTACGACGAGGTCCAGTTCACGAAGGCGCCGGAGGTGCTGCGCGCGATGGGCGCGGGCGGCCTCGGCAAGACCGAGGCCGCCCTGGAGGAGCTGCGCGCGAAGGGGATGGAGCCCGCCGGTTAGGCGGGCGTCGGGTGGCGGCCGACGCGCGGGCCGGTGCGCCGCTCGGCCGGCGGGGCGGAGGTCGTCGCGCCGGCGGGCCCGCGCGCGTGCGCCGCGAGCCGGTGGAGCGCCCACGCGATGAGCGCGAGCAGCGCCAGCGCGATCGACGCGACGACCCCGTACGCGAGCACCCACGTCGCGCCGCCGCCGCCGGTCTGCTCGCGCAGCAGGACCTCCGGCTCGGCGACGAACGCGCGCTCGAACCGCGCGGGGGCGGGGATCTCCTTCGCGGGGATCGCCCGGTCCTCGGGCATGAACACCGGCATGATCTGCAGCTCGCGGCCGGTGTGCAGGCGGATCAGCGACTTCCACGACCCGTGGAGGGGCACGGGCTCGGCGGTGCGGTAGCGGCCGGGGCCGATCTCCTCGAGCGGCTCGACGATGCTGCCGCCGCCCTGCCACGCGGTCAGCGTGAGCCACTCGGCGCCGTCGGCGGCGTCCGGCGGGTCGAGCGCGACGACGAGGTTGCCCTCGCGCTGCGCGCCGCCGCGGGTCTCCTGCACCTGCACCTGGGCGCGCACCGGCTCGCCGCTCGGGTCGTCCTGCAGCGCATACGCGACCATGACGGCGAGCGCCGCCGCGGCGGCGACCGCCAGCGGGCGCAGGACCGGCGGGCGGTCGACCGACTCGGCGCACAGGCGCGAGCCGACCCACGCGCCGATGACGCCGCCGGCGAGCGCCATCGGCAGGCCGAGCAGCAGCGCCTCGGGGAGCAGCTCGGCCGGCCACGGCTGGTGCATCGCGAGATGGGACCAGCCCCACTCGCCGGCCAGCCCGAGCGTGCCGATGCCGAGGCCGGCCAGCAGCCCGAACGCGAGCGGGCGCCGCGCGTAGCGCAGCGCGACGGCCTCGACGACCAGCGCCTCGACGACGTAGAGCGGCAGCGAGGGCGTCGTCTGGCCGAGCACGGGGCCGACCAGCAGCGTGAGCAGCCCCCGGACGAGCAGGAAGAACGCGACGGCGAGGAGCGCCGAGCCGCGGCCGAGCCACATCCGCGTCGCGACGAGCCCGACGCCGGCCGCGAGCATGATCAGCATCGGCTGGAAGACGAAGCGGAACTGGGGGACGCTGAAGTCGAACTCCGCCTGGAACGTCGACAGGCCGATCAGCAGCCCGCCGGGGAGCGCCGCCTTGCGGGCGGTCAGCGCCCACGACCGCTCGCGGTCGGGGCGGCCGGCGGCGGCGTTCGCGCGCGAGGCCTCGACCAGCAGCACCGCCAGGCCGATGAGCGTCATCGACGCCCCGCCGATGAGCATGAGGTGCGTCGGCCCCCACAGCGTGACGTCCTGGCCGAACAGCCGGTGCCACATGTCGTCGAGCGGGAAGCCGATGAGGCTGAACGCCCCGCAGGCGAGCACGACGACGCCGCCGAGCGGCGCGTGCCAGTCCTCCTGGATGCGGATCGCCGTCGGGCCCGGGCGCTCCTTCGGCAGCACCATCGCGAGGTAGCCGGCGGCGAAGATCCCGAAGAGGCCGAAGAGGATGAAGTAGTGAGCGGGATTCGCGAGCGGCCCGGCGTCGCGGCCCTCGTCGATGTGCAGGGAGATGTCCCAGTACATCCCGAACACGGCGGTGAGCAGCGAGCCGGTGGCGAGGCCGACGGGGAGCGCGGCCCAGCCGGGAAGGCCCGAGATGCGCTGCGAGAAGGCGGCGAGCCGGCCGAGCACGAGCACGCGGCCGCTGCGGTGGCCGATGCCGAGGGCCAGGAGCACGACGGTCGCGACGACCGCGCCGGCGGTCGCGCCGATCACCTCGGCGGCCGCGGCGCCGCCCGCGGGCTCGGTGCCGTCGGCGGCGAGGAGGAACGATTGCATGTCGCAATGTTACCTCGATTGAGGTTACGTCAATCGTGGGTATCATCACACTCATGCCGACCCCGGACCTGCGCGCCGTCGCCGACGAGCCGTCCGGCGACCGTCTGACGATCGAGCAGCTGGCCCAGGCGACCGGCATGACGGTGCGCAACATCCGCAACCACCAGTCGCGCGGGCTGCTCCCGCCGCCCGACGTGATCGCGCGCACGGGCTACTACGGCCCCGAGCACGTCGAGCGGCTGAACCTCATCCGCGAGATGCAGGCCGAGGGCTTCAACCTCCACGCGATCAAGCGCCTGCTCGCGGGCGGCGAGGAGCCGCTGCTGCTCTTCCGCCGCGCGGTGTCCTCGCCGCTGGACGTCGAGGAGGGCGAGATCCTCGGCCTGGCCGAGCTGGCCGAGCGGTTCGGCCCGATCGACCCGCGCACGCTCGCCAAGGCCGAGGAGCTCGGCCTCCTCCTCCCGGTGGGCGACGACCGCTACGAGGTGCCGAGCCCGTCGCTGCTGCGCGCGGCCGAGGAGGCGGTCGAGCGCGGCATCGACATGCCCGACGCCCTCGTGGCGATCGAGCGCGTCAAGCGCCACTGCGAGTCGATCGCACGCACCTTCGTCCGGCTCTTCCTCGAGGAGCTGTGGAAGCCCGTCCGCTCCTCACCCGACGGCGAGCGCCGCTGGCCCGAGATCGCCGAGGCGATCGACGCCCTCAAGCCCGTCTCCTCCCAGACCGTCCTCGCCCTCTTCAACCAGACGATGACGGCGGAGATCGAGGCGGCGTTCGCGCGCGAGCTGGAGCGGATGGCGCGGCGGGGGAAGCGGTGAGCGAGCCGCGGGGCAAAGCCACAGCCGCTGCTCACGGACGTGACGGTGGGCTTGGAGCACGCCGACGCGACGCGGCGGCCCGCTCCATCTCGCGCCGGACGGCCGCCGGCGTCGTCTGGACCCACAGCCACGCCGCGAACCGGACCGCCCCGGCGAGCGCGACGAACAGCGCGGTGAGGACCAGCATCACCGGCTCAGCCGTCGCCATCACGGCGAAGAGCCCGGCCAGGACGAGGAAGCACGTCATGGCCGCGACGAAGAACCGGTGGACGCCGCGGCGAGCAGCGCGGAGCTCCTCCATCGACGTTCGCGACGGCGACGGCGGCGCCGGCTCGGCCGACGGCGGCGCGCCGGCGACCGCGGGCGACGCCACGGTCTCACGCAAGCGCAGGAGCGCGGCCGCCGTGGCGAGCGCGGTCACCGCGGGCAGCAGGAGCCAGGCACTCGCGAGAATCGCCGCGACGATCGACCCGACGCCGATCGCCCCCTCCAGTGCGGCGAGGCTCTTCGGCGGCAGGACGCGCGCCCGCGGGAGCATCACCCAGAGCGCGAGCTGCGACACGGCGCCGAGGCAGATGCGCGAGCGCGGCGTCGCTGACGTCCGGCGCCGTCATCGCAACGACCGCAGCGATCACGACGACGAGCCCGGAACCGACCGGCATCACGTTGGCGGTCGTGGGCTCGTGCCGGGACCCGCGCCGCGACGGCGACCCGCTCACTCCCCAACGCCGTCGAGGACGATCCCGAGCAGCACGAAGGTGACCACCATCAGCCCGACGACGCGGAACACGCGCCGCTCGTGGGAGGTGACGCTGTCGAGCTCGATGAGCCGCCGTCCGCGAGCGGTCAGCGCGATGGGCCGGCCCGAGACCATCGAGGCGAAGTTCATGATCGCTCCGTCGCGCTCGTGCAGCATCAGCACCGTCAGCGGAAGGACGACCGCTCCCCAGATCACCAGCGGCCTGCTGTCGCGGCTGGAGACGACGATCGCGAGCAACGAGATCGCGATCGCCGCCCACGCGGCGACGGAGCGGGCCCGGGAGGGGGTGCTCATGAACGCGCGCAGAGCGGAGTCACTCCTCGTTGCGCAGGGAGTAGGCGTGCATGAGGTGATTCATCGGCAGCGTCATGAGAAGCATCGCGTAGACCGGCGACCGTGGCTCCGCCAGGGCGACGAGCGCCGGGCCCATGAGCACCGGGCGTGAGCACGCCGGAGGCGATGGTCGACGGGGTCGCACCGCGCCGGCGGACGGCTCTGCTAGCGCAGGCGCCGGATCACCCTGCGGCCCGAATAGGCCGTCGCTATCCGGACCCACACGCCCGTCATCACGAGGGTGAGCGCGGCGACGAGGGCGAAGCGGGTCGCGCCCGGGTCGGTCGTGCGAGCGATGGCGACGATGAGCGCGAAGTACGCGGGGACGCTTCCGGCGACGGCCACGAGACCCCCGGCCGGGGGACGGGACATCCGTATCCGCACGTCCCGCTGAAGCCATTCGCTCGGCGGCCACCGTGCCATGGCCAACGTCACGAGCACATAGGAGAGGTAGACGACCGCCACCGCGAGCACCGCGTCCAGCGCCACCGTGAGCACCGTCGCAGCGACGGCGACCGCGAACAGGAGGGCGATGCGCCACCCGGCCGGCTTCCCGGCCCGCGCGAACGGTGCGCCGAGCACCATGACGGCCGAGCCACCGGCGACCAGCGCCGCCACCGCCAGCTCGCCGGCGTGGTCGGGGACCGCGATCGCTCCGCCGCCGGCGAGCGCGGCGGCGGCCGCACAGAGCCAGCCAGCCTTTGCCACGGGCGCCGAGTGTGTCGCCGACGTCAGCACTCGTTGAGGATCATGAACATGATCGACCGCGTCAGGAGCACGAACGCGAGCTCATCTGAGTCAGTCGCTCGTCTCGACCTGCCCGCGCTCTTGCCGACGCGCTGGCCCGCCGCTCATCCCTCCGCCGATGCGGGCGCCGCATCGTGCGGAGGCCGGCCTAGGGGCGATCGGCGTCGATCGCTGCGCGCGCCGCTGCTCTTCGCGCACGATCGGCTCGTCGTCTCCTCGCGATTCGCCGGTCGGTCAGGACCATGACGAGCAACGCGCCGGCGAACGTGGCGAGCAGTCCCAACCCGAGCGCGACGTTTCCGTTCGCGAGCGCGACCGTCGGCAAGGCGATCGCGACCACCGCCGTGAAGCCGATCGACGCGCGCCGTGCGGCCTCGTTGTCCTTGAACGTGTGCTACGGGAACACACCGAACTCGATGAACAGCATGAGAAGCGCCTTCGGGAGATCGCGTGCTGTCAGCCGATCTCGTCGCGCTCGTTGGGCGCCGCGGTGTTTGAACGCGCTCATCTCACCCGCCAGTCGCGTCGTCGAGACCTTCCCCGCAACGCGGGCCGGACTGTAGACGTCGGGAAGCTGCACGCCGTCGAGCTGGGTCACACCACGGTCGGCTGGGGCGTGATGGACACGACGTCGGCGACGTGCGCGGTTCGCGTCGCCAAGCCCATGCCCTCGATCACTCACGACTCTCTAAGGAACCGCTTGATCGTAAGATCTGGCTCCCGTGACTGCTCGGCACCCGGCTCCAGAGGGGGAGGGAGGGTTTCGGACCCGCGGCAGCGAGGTCGCCGCTCCCGCCGCTCCCGAGACCGCCGAGCTCGCGCGGCGCGGCCTGAGCGAGCTGGGCAGCGCCGCGGCTGGCATCGGCGACGTCCACCAGGCGCTCGCCGAGCGCGTCTTCGCCCTCGTCGGGCCGCAGGCCGCGCCGGTGCGGGTCGCGCACCAGGCGATCACCCGCGGGGTGTACGCCGGGGTGCGCGGGGCGGCCGTCGCCGCCGGGCATGGGGCGGCGCTCGCCGTGCGCGGGGCGCCGCCGGTGTCGCGCACGCCGCAGGGTGCGCGGCTCGTCGGCATCCTCAACGGGCTCGTCGGCGACGCGCTCGAGCGCGAGGGCAGCCCGCTCGCGCAGCCGATGTCGGTGCGGCGTGCGGGCGAGCCGGCGCCGCGGCTGGTCGTCTTCCTCCACGGGTTGATGGAGACGGAGCGATCGTGGCGGCTCGGCGACCGCGAGCCCTACGGCGAGCGCCTGCAGCGCGAGCGCCCCGGCACGACCGCGATCGAGCTGCGGTACAACACCGGCCGCCGCATCTCGGAGAACGGGCGGTCGCTGTGCGAGCTGATGACCGAGCTCGTCGCGGAGTGGCCGGTCGAGGTGGAGGAGATCGCGCTCGTCGGCCACTCGATGGGCGGCCTCGTCGCGCGCAGCGCCTGCCACCGCGCCGCGCTCGACGACCGCGAGTGGGTCCGGCGGGTGCGGCACGTGGTCTCGCTCGGCTCGCCCCACTTCGGCGCGCCGCTCGAGCAGGCCGTCCACTACGCCGCCCACGGCCTGGACCGCCTGCCCGAGACCCGCCCGATCGCTCGCCTCCTGCGCCGGCGCAGCGGAGGCATCCGCGACCTGCGCCACGGCTCGCTCGTCGACGAGGACTGGCGCGACCGCGACCCGGACGAGCTGCGCGCGGCGGCCTGCGCGGAGGTCCCGCTCCTGCCCGGGGCGACCCACTGCTTCGTCTCCGCGACGATCACGCGCAGCCCCGACCACCCGCTCGGCCGCCTCCTCGGCGACATGCTCGTCCTCACCCCGAGCGCCACCGGCCGCTCCCGGACCCGGCGCCTCGGCTTCCGCGACGAGGACGGCCTCCACGTCGCCCCGGCGAACCACTTCGCGCTGCTGAACCACCCGAAGGTGTACGCGCAGCTGCGTCGGTGGCTCGGCTGAGAGAGATATCCGCTCAGATATAATCGCGGCATGGACGTGGGCCAGGCGATCCGCGACGCGCGCCGCCGCGCCGGCCTGACGCAGGCCGACCTCGCTCGGCGCGCGCGCACCTCGCAGGCGACGCTGTCCGCCTACGAGACCGGACGCAAGGAGCCGTCGATCTCGACCCTCGAACGCGTCCTCGCCGCCGCAGGCGCGCAGCTCACCGTCGCGCCCGGGCCGTTCGACAACGGGCGCACGTTCGCCGACGTGCTCGACCTCGCAGAAGCACTGCCGACTCGGCACTCGCCGTCGCTCCGCTACCCGCGGCTCCGGTGACCCTGCGCGAGCGCATCGTCGCCCTCCACGCGGCGCTCGACGCGCAGGCGATCCCGCACGCGTTCGGGGGAGCCATCGCGCTCGCGTTCGCGCTCGCCTTCGCGACCGAGCCTTGACGCCGGGCGCAGCGCGGCTAGGCCGCCGCGCGCTCGGCGCCGCGCGACGCGGACGCGTGCTCGGCGATCAGGTCGACGAGCCGCGGCCAGGCGCCGCGGGGCAGGTCGTGCCCCATGCCGTCCACGAGCTCCAGGCGCGCACCCGGGATCGCCTTCGCCGTCGCGCGGCCGCCGCTCGGGCGGACGAGCTTGTCGGCCGTCCCGTGGATGACGAGCGTCGGGGCCCTGACGTTGCGCAGCGTCGCCGTCCGGTCGCCCGAGGCGAGGATCGCCGCGAGCTGGCGGCCGGTGCCCGAGCCGTCGCCTCCGCCGCGCTCGAACGACTCCTCGGCGAGCGCGCGCAGGTCGTCCTCGTCGCGCTCGAAGCCGGGCGATCCCACGATCCGCCACAGCTTCACGGCGCGCGACGCGGCCTCCTCCTTCGTCCGCGGCGGCTTCGCCAGGAAGAACGGATAGACCCGCAGCGCCGGCTGGCCCTTCCAGCGGTTGCCGGTCGCGGACATGATCGAGGTGAGCGTGCGGACCTTCGACGGGTGCCGGCCCGCGAGCACCTGGGCGATCATGCCGCCCATCGACGCGCCGACGACGTGCGCCGACGCGATCCCCAGGCCGTCGAGCAGGCCCGCGGCGTCGTCGGCCATGTCGTCGAGCGTGTACGTCGCCGCGCGCGTGTCGCGCAGGAGCAGCTGGAGCGGCGTCGGCGGGCGGACGCCGCGCAGGTGCGTCGAGCGCCCGATGTCCCGGTTGTCGAACCGGATGACGTGGAACCCGCGCTCCGCCAGCAGCTCGCAGAACTCCGCCCGCCAGGCGATCATCTGCGTCCCGAGCCCCATGACGAGGAGCATCGGCTCGTGGCCGGGATCGCCGAACGTCTCGTAGCAGAGCTCGACGTCCCCGACCTTGCAGAGCCGCTCGGTCACCGGGCGGACAAGATACTCAGCCGGCGCGCCGCGTCACGCGCGCCCGCGCGACCGGCGCCGGCGCGAGCCGCGCGACGCGCGCCCGTGGTGCGGGGCGCTCGGCCGCCCGGGGCGCTCGGGGGCGCGCGCCGGGTGCGAGCGCCGCGCCAGGCCGCTCGCCGCGAACTGCGCGTCGAGCCGCAGCGCCGCCGCGATCCGCTCCATGTCCGCCGCCGTCTCCGGCTCGACGAACGTGATGCCCACGCCGGTCCGCCCGGCGCGGCCGGTCCGCCCGACGCGGTGCACGTACGTGTCGCGCCCGTCCGGCGGGTCGAACTGGATGACGTGCGAGATGTCGTCGACGTCGATGCCGCGCGCCGCGACGTCGGTCGCGACGAGCGTGTCGATGCGGCCGGCCTCGAAGCTCGCGAGCGCGCGCTCGCGCTGGCGCTGGGACTTGTCGCCGTGCATGGCGACCGCCTCCACGCCCTCGCGGCTCAGCGACTTCACGAGCCGGTCGGCGCCGCGCTTGGTCCGCACGAACACCAGCGTCAGCTCGCGCTCGGGCTGGGACAGGTGCCGGACGAGCGCCTCGACCCGGGCGGGCCGCTCGACGGCGACGAAGCGGTGCTCGATCGCGGCCCGGTCCGCCTGCGCCGGCCGCGACTCGTGCTCGGCGGCGTCGACCGTGAACGCGCGCGCGATCCGCCCCGCCTCCCCGTCGAGCGTGGCCGAGAAGAACAGCGTCTGCCGCGAGCGCGGCGTCTGGGCGACGATCCGGTCGACGGCGGGCTTGAAGCCCATGTCGAGCATCCGGTCGGCCTCGTCGAGCACGAGCACCTTGACGTGCTCGAGCGTGATCGCGCCCCGCGCGAGCAGGTCCTCGAGCCGGCCCGGCGTCGCGACGAGGACGTGGGCGGCCTGCGCCTCGCGCGCCTGGCGGCCGATCGACACGCCGCCGTAGACGGCGGCGATCTTCAGCGCCCGCGCGTGGGCGACGGAGCGCGCCTCGTCGACGATCTGGGAGGCCAGCTCGCGCGTCGGCGCGAGCACCAGCGCGGCCGGGCGCCGGTCGGTCGCCTCGATCCGCTCGGCGAGCGGCACCGCGAACGCGAGCGTCTTGCCGGAGCCGGTGGGGGAGGAGGCGAGCACGTCGCGGCCGGCGAGCGCGTCTGCGGCGACGCGGGCCTGGATGGGGAAGGGCTCGGTGATCCCGCGGGCGGCGAGGGCCTTGACGACAGGCGCCGACACGCCGAGCGCGGCGAAGGACTGAGGGGGCAAGCAAGAACTCCTGGCGCGGCCTGGGGCCGCAGACGATTCGGGGCGAAGGTGACGGCTGACCCGAACCTCTGCCGCGCGGCGAACGGTTCGCTCGCGCCCCCCGAGAGTAGCGTGACGGCTTCCGTGGCCCTCGCCGTCGGCATCTTCGTCCTCGCGCTCGCCGCCATCGCGAGCGAGCGGATGCACCGCACGAAGGTGGCGCTGGTCGGCGCGATCCTGGTCCTGGTCACCCAGACGATCGAGCAGGAGCGGGCGATCGAGGCCATCGACTGGAACACGATCGGCCTGCTCGCCGGGATGATGCTCATCGTCCGGCTGACCGAGACGACGGGGCTCTACACGTACCTCGCGATCCGGGCGGGCCAGCTGGCCCGCGGACGGCCGTTCCTCGTCGTGCTGTCGCTCGCCGCCGCCACGGCGCTCCTCAGCGCGTTCCTCGACAACCTGACCACCGTCCTGCTGATCGTCCCGATCACGTTCCTGCTCGCGGACACGCTGGACATCGACCCGATCCCGCTCGTGCTGATCGAGATCGTCAGCTCGAACATCGGCGGCACGGCGACGCTCATCGGCGACCCGCCGAACATCATGATCGCGGGCGCCACGGGCCTGTCGTTCGTCGACTTCGTCGTGAACCTCGCGCCGATCGCCGCGGTCGCGTTCGTCGTCGTGTCGGGGCTGATGTACCTGGCGTTCCGGTCGCGGCTCCAGATCGCCCCCGAGGCGCGCGACCGGGTCATGGCGCTCGACGCGCACAGGTCGATCGAGGACAGCGCGGAGCTGAGCCGCGCGCTGCCGGTCCTCGTCGGGACGATCCTGCTGTTCTTCGTCCACAAGCCGCTGCACCTGGAGCCCGCGACCGTCGCGCTGCTCGGCGCCACCGTCCTGCTGCTCGTCACCCGGCAGCCGCTGGAGGAGGCGCTCGCGCGGATCGAGTGGCCGACGCTGTTCTTCTTCATCGGCCTGTTCGTCATGGTCGGCGCGCTGGAGGAGACCGGCGCCATCGACGAGATCGCGCACGGCATCGGCGAGGTCACGGGCGGCGACCGCACCGCCGAGCTGCTCGGCATCGCGTGGGTGTCTGCGCTCGCCTCGGGCGTCGTCGACAACATCCCCTTCACCGCGACGATGATCCCGGTCGTGGAGGAGCTGCAGGGCGGCTCGGAGGACGCCGCCTACTGGTGGGCGCTCGCGCTCGGCGCGTGCTTCGGCGGCAACCTGACGCTGATCGGCGCCGCCGCGAACGTCGCCGCCGCCGGGATGGCCGAGCGCAGCGGCCAGCCGATCGGGTTCGTCCAGTTCCTCAAGGTGGGCGTGCCGGCCACGCTGCTGTCGATGGTGCTCGCCACCGGGTACATCGCCCTTCGGTACCTGTGAGCCCGCGGACGATCACCGAGCTGGTCCACCGCGACGCCCCGCTGCTGCGCGACGACATGCCGCTCGCCGACGCGGTCCGGGCCGTGGCCGGCTCCGGCCTGCCGGCGCTGCCCGTGGTCGACGCCCGCGGCCGCCTCGCCGGCATCTTCGGCGAGCGCGAGTTCATGGAGGCGCTGTTCCCGGGCTACCTCAAGCAGCTCTCGTACGCGGGCTTCGTGCCGCGGTCGATCGAGTCGGTGCTGGAGAAGCGGGCGAGCAGCAGCACCGAGCCGGTGCGCGACCACATGAACACCGAGCACGTGGACGTGCCGCCCGACTTCGCCGACGTGCAGCTCGCCGAGACCTTCCTGCACCACCGCGTGCTCATCCTGCCCGTCACCGAGGACGGGCGGGTCGTCGGCGTGATCACGCGCAGCGACTTCTTCGCCGCGCTCGCCGAGCGCTTCCTCAGTTCGCGAACGTGATGACGAAGCTGCGGCCCCGGCGGCGCTGGCCGCCGGACGGCATGCCGACGGTCGCGCCGACGCCCATCGCGCGGAACCTGGGGTAGAGGATCGCGGTGCGGTGGATGTGGCGGTGCATCCACTCGCGGACGATCGAGCGCGGCGTGCTCCAGCGGCCGCGGCCGGCGCCCAGGATCTCGCCGAACGTCAGCCGCCGGCCCCGGCCGTAGCCGGACCGCTTGACCCGCTGCAGCAGCGAGCCGTGCGCGGGGGAGTCGTGCCCGATGAACTGGAAGCGCACGATGTCGCGGGCGTGGACGCGGGCGACGCGGGCGAGCCGCCGGCTGTTGCGCAGCGGGGGCAGCCCGCGGCGTGCGCGCTGGCCGTTGACCAGGCAGAAGACCACGCGGACGGCCTGCGGCTTCGAGAGCTTCTGCGAGCTCGCGCCCGCGCAGGCCTGTGCGGACGCGGTGCCCGCACTAATCAGCAGCGCCGCGGCGCTCAGGATGGCCGCGAACGCCGCGACCCGGAACGGGTTCTTGACTGGCATGTCGGTCCCCTCGTCTTGTGAACGATTCGACTGACGCCGCCAGCGACCCTTCGCGGACCGCCACGACGCACACACTCGCAAGGACCGTTCGGCGGAGCGGCCCCGCGATTCCCCCTTCACCTCGCCGCTCGGGCGAAGCGGCGCGGATCATAGCTCGCCCTGCGGCGGGAGCCACTTCGGCCCCCGAAGACAAGCGAGGCCCCCGCCGGAGCGGGGGCCTCGCGGCCGGTCGCTGGGCCGGGGCGTACGGCCCGCGGCCGGCCTTCCTGAAGGCGCCGCGCTCGACGCCTCGCGGGAGCCAGCGAGAACGGGAGGCTCAGAGGCCGTCGTCGGCGCCCACGCCCCGCTTCACCAGACCGCGGCTGAGGATGTAGGCGACGGCGAGGAACGTGACGAGCGGCCACGCCAGCGTCGCGTCCAGGTTGTCGGCGACGGCCGCCGCGATCAGCACGGCGACGACGGTCGCCGCGAAGACGATCGCCTCGGTCGGGAACGGCGCACGGCGGCGCCCGCCTGCGCCGCCCGCCGCGGCGGCGCGCTCTCGGGCGGTCCCGGTGGTGCCGGGGGTTGGGTCGACTGCGGCCATTTGGTGATGCTCCTCCAGTAGTGGGGCGACCATGGCGCCCCGTACCCCCGGAGGGCGCGCGCGAATCGCAGGTGGGGCATAGGCTGCGACGATGCAGATCCGCGCCGCAGTCCTCGAGCAGTTCGGCAGGCCGCTCGCCGTGCAGGACGTCGACCTCGCGGAGCCGCGCGCGGGCGAGGCGCTGGTGCGGCTGCACGCGTGCGGCGTCTGCCACACCGACCTCTACACGGCGTCCGGCGCCGACCCGTCCGGCTACGTGCCGTGCGTGCTGGGGCACGAGGGCGCGGGGATCGTGGAGGCGGTCGGCGAGGGCGTGACGTCGGTCGCTCCGGGCGACCACGTCGTGACGCTGTTCTCGCCGTTCTGCGGCGAGTGCGTGAACTGCGGCTCCGGCAAGACGAACGTCTGCGTCGCGATCCGCGACGAGCAGAACCGCGGGTACCTGCCCGACGGCACGACGCGGCTGTCGCGCGGCGGCGAGGCGCTGCGCCACTTCATGGGGTGCTCGACGTTCGCCGAGGCGACCGTCATGCCGGAGATCGCGCTGGCGAAGGTCTCGCCCGAGGCGCCGCTGGAGGCGTGCGCGCTGTTCGCGTGCGGCCTGTCGACCGGGCTCGGCGCGGCGATGTACCGGGCGCAGGTGGAGGAGGGCTCGACGTGCGTCGTCTTCGGTGCGGGGATGGTCGGGCTCGGCGCGGTCGCCGGCTGCCGGCTGCAGGGCGCCGCGCGGATCGTCTGCGTCGATCTGTCGGAGGAGCGCCTGGCGCTGGCCCGCCACCATGGCGCGACCGACACCTGGGTGGCGGGCGACGACGTCGTGGACCGGATCGTCGCCGAGACCGGCGGGTTCGGCGCCGACTACACGTTCGAGGCGACCGGCCTCGTGTCGGTGATGCGCCAGGCCGTCGAGTCGGCGCGCATGGGGTGGGGGCTGTGCACGATCGCCGGCGTCGCCGGCAAGGGCGAGACGCTCGACATCGTGCCGCGGTACCTCATGCAGGGCCGGCGCGTACAGGGCGCGTCGTTCGGCGGGGTCAAGTCGCGCCTGCAGGTGCCGCAGCTGGTCGACCGGTACCTGGCCGGCGACGTCGACGTCGACTCGTTCATCTCGCACCGGCTGTCGCTCGACGACGTCAACCGGGGCTTCGAGCTGATGGAGGCGCAGGACGGCATCCGCAGCGTGATCGCCTTCTGATGGAGGAGACCTCCCCGTTCGCCCTGGTCGCGCTGCCGCTCGCGATCGCGCTGATCATGGGCAGCCTCGGGCTGTCGCTGACGGTGGAGGACTTCCGGCGGATCTTCGTGCAGCCGCGCGGGATCCTCATCGGCCTCGCGAACCTGTTCCTGCTGTCGCCGCTGCTCGCGTTCGCGGTGGCGGAGCTGTACGGGCTGGAGGCGGTGTTCGCGGTCGGGCTCGTGCTGCTCGGCGCGTCGCCGGGCGGCGCGACGGCGAACCTGCTGACGCATCTGGCGCGCGGCGACACGGCGCTGTCGATCTCGATGACGGCGCTGTCGAGCATCGCGGCGACCGTCACCGTGCCGCTGTACCTGTCGCTCGCGATCGGCCACTTCGACGCCGGGCTGGGCGACGAGGTGAGCATGGGCGGCGTCGTGGCGCGCGTGTTCGCGATCACGGTCGTGCCGGTGGCGATCGGGATGCGGATCCGCGCCCGGCGGACCGCGTGGGCGGTCGCGCACGAGCCGGCGGTCAAGCGGATCGCGATCGTGGCGTTCGTGGTGGTGGTCGTCGGCGCCGTCGCCGACGAGTGGGAGACGGTGACCGAGCACTTCGCCGAGCTGGCGATCGCGGCGCTGACCCTCAACGTGCTCGCGATGGCCTGCTCGTTCACGATCTCGCGCCTCGCCCGGCTCGACAACCGCCAGTCGACGGCGGTGGCGATGGAGCTCGGCGTCCACAACGGCACGCTGGCGATCGCGGTCGCCGTCCTGATCACCGACGACCTCGCGATCCCCGCCGCGATCTACAGCGCGTTCATGTTCGCGACGGCGGGCGCGTTCGCGCGGCTGATGTACCGGCGCAACGCGGGGGCGGAGGGGGAGGCGGCGCCGGCCCCGGCGCCGGCACGGTGAGAAGCCCTGCGCGTTTGAGCGTCGCCTATGGTGCCGCGCTCGCATGGCGTACTCGGTGTTCATCTCGCACGCGTCGGTCGACAAGTGGGTCGCTGGTCAGATCGCCAAGGAGATCGCGGCGACCGGCGCCGAGTCGTTCCTCGACTCGAGGGCCATCGAGACCGGGGACCACATCGACGAGCAGCTTCGGACGGCGCTCAACGAAGCCGACGAGCTGCTCGTAGTGTTGTCGCCGGCCGCGCTGGAGCGCCCGTACGTCTGGATCGAGATCGGCGTCGCGTGGGGTCGCGGCAAGCGCATCGTCGGAATCCTGCATGGGCTGACGACGAGCGATCTGGCCGCGCGCGACGGCACGCCCGCCTTCATGAAGGGCGTCCTTCTCCGAGACATCAATCAGCTCAACCAGTACCTTGAGGAGCTGACCCGAAGGGTTCGGCGATGACAGACGACTCGCGACGCGTCTTCCTCTCCTTCTCACGTAGCGAGCTCCCGTACGCCCGGGCAGTGGCCCACGAGCTCAGCCGTCGCGGGGTCGAGGCGTGGCTCGACGAGAGCGAGGTCGCTGCGGGGGAGGCGATGCGCGATCGGCTCGAGGATGCGCTTCGCTCGGCGGGCGTGCTGGTCGCGTTCGTCACCGACACCGCGCTGGCGTCGCCGGAGCTGAACTTCGAGATCGGAGCCGCAGTTGGCGCGGAGAAGCGCGTGATCCCGGTGTTCCTCTCGAACGATGTGCGCAAGGACGCGCCCTCGATCCTCCGGGAACGAGCGGGGATCGAGGCGGTCGATCTGAAGCCGGAGCAGGTCGCGGAGCAGATCGCCGACGCGCTCGGCGCGCCGGCGACCACCGGCTGACGACGGCTACACCGCGCGGAGCGCGGCGGTGATCGCCGCTGCGACGAGCACGCCGACGACGACGTTCGCGCCGCGCCACAGCAGGACGCCCGCGACCGCGACGCCGGCGGTGTCGGCGCCGACGGCCCACTCGTCGCCCTCGGCGAGCGCGGAGACGCAGACGAGCGCGGCGAGCAGCGCCGGCGCCATCAGCTGGATGACGCCGGCGAACCACGGCGGCAGCTCGCGGCCGCCGAGCGCGATCGGGCCGGCGGCCTTGATCGCCGCGGTGACCGCGGCGCACAGGCCGATGACGAGCCAGACGTCGGCGGTGCTCACGGCGCGCGCTCCTCGCCGGCCGGGCCGCCCGGACCCTCCGCGCGCCGCACCCCGATCAGCGCTGCCAGGCTCGCGACGAGGATCGGCACGCCGGGCGGCGCGACCGGGACGAGCGCGAGGGCGATCAAAGCGCCGAGCGCCGCGGCGCCCTTCGCCCGGCCGCTGCGCAGCTCGGCGATGAGCAGCGCGAGGAAGAACGTGGGGTAGATGGCGTCGAGCCCGAGCTTCTCGGTGTCGACGCCGCCGGCGAAGGCGCCCACCACCGTGCCGCTGAACCACGTCAGGTACTGGGTCGCGGTGGCGCCGAAGAGGAACCAGCGGTCGAAGGACCCGTCGCCGCGGGCGGACAGCGCCCAGCTCGCGTCGACCAGCGCCTGCCCCTGCGCGGCTCGCTTCGCCGGCCCTCCCGGCAGCGACGGCGCGAGCGCGATCCCCATCGGCAGGAAGCGCGAGTTCATCAGCGCGGCGCCCGCGACCGCCGCGCCGACCCCGCCGCCGGCCACCATCACGCTCAGCGCCGTGAACTGCGCCGACCCGGCGAACACGATCGCCGACATGACGATCGCCGCCGCGGGCGGGAAGCCGGCGTCGACGGCGAGCACGCCGAACGACATCGACAGGACGAACCCCGCGATCGCGTACGGGATCGCGGCCCGGCAGCCGGAGCGGAACCGCTCGCGCGCCACTACGCGGCGTGCCGGATCTCGACGCCCGCGGCCTCGAGGACGTCCTGGCCGTCCAGGACCGCGTAGCCCTCGCGGAACCACAGCCTGGCGATGCCCGCCGCCGCGACGAGCTTCGCGCACGCCGGGCACGGGAAGTCGGTGACGTACAGCTCCGCGCCCGCGGTCGAGCGGCCGTCGCGCGCCGCCTCGGCGATCAGCCGCGCCTCGGCGTGCGTCGCGGTCGAGAGGTCGTAGCCGACGCCCTTGGAGAAGTTGCTGCGGGGGTCGCCCGCCGCGTAGGCGCTCAGGCGGTGCGGGTGGTGCTCGTTGTGGGCGCTGCGCACCTCGCCGTCCGCGAAGCGGATCGCCGCGCCGACCTGGCGCCACCAGTCGACGCTGCGGCTCGCCGCGGTCGCGGCCGCCCACTCGAGCTCGCCGGCGCCGGCCCGCGGCGCGCGCGGGCGCAGGAGCTGCACGGTCCGCGTCCTGTCCCAGCGCAGGAAGACCGTGTCGTACCGGACCTCGCAGCGCGCGAAGTACCGCTCGACCACCAGGTGGCTGACGTCCTCGTCGGGCAGCACGATCCGCGGCGCGCGTGCGGCGAGCGCCGCGGCGCCGTCCGCGGTCAGCACCGTCACCTCGCTGCACACCCCCCACGCGGCGATCGAGCGGGCGACGAGCTGGGCGTCGAGCGCGCGGACGTCCCGCGCCAGCGGGCGGAACTCGACGTACAGCTCCGGGCCGACGAGGTACAGGGGGCGCCCGGCGGCATGCTCGGCGACGAAGCGCCGGTAGCCCTCGTGCAGCACCGGGACGTACGCGACGGCGCAGTCGGTCACTGGCGGCGGACGATGTCGTCGATGAGCCCGGGGAGGACCTCGGCGAGCTTCGGCCCGAGCCGGTCGCCGAGGTGCATGTACATCTGGCGGATGCGCTCGCTCGTCGTCACCGCCGCCTGGCGCTCGATCACCGCGATCTCGCCGACGAGGTCGCGCAGCTCGGCCTGGTCGGCGTCCGAGTACGAGTGGTCGGCGGTCAGCACGAGCACGTCCGGCTCGACCGCCTTGATGAGCGCCCAGCGCTCCTCGTCGCTGTCCTTGAGGTAGAGGAGGTCCACCGGGCGCTGGTGGGCGAGCATCTCCAGCCGCTCGCGCTCGGGCACCATCGGCCGGTCCTCGCCCTTGCGGCTGCGGATCTTCTCGTCGCTGTCGACTCCGACGACGAGCACGTCGCCCAGCTCCTTCGCCTTGGCCAGGTACTTGACGTGGCCGAGGTGGACGAGGTCGAACGACCCGGAGGTCAGCACCACGCGCAGCCCGATCCCCTTGAGGTGCCGGACGGTCTGGGCCAGCTCGTCGAGCGAGCCCTTGAGCCGCTCCTCGAAGTTCACGTCCTCGCTGAAGATGCCGCTGGTGATGGCCATCACGCGTGCGCGCTGACGCGGAAGCGGACCGTGCGCGCGGGCGCCTCCGGGAGCGCGACGAAATGGATGTGCAGGTGCGCCACGCTGCCGCCGTTGTAGCGCATGTCGCCGCTGCGCTCGACCGTCGCGGTCGCCGGCGGGTGGCCGAGCCGCTCCTTCAGGCGGCGCTTCAGCGCCCACAGCTCGGCGCCCGCCTCGTCCGGCAGCTCGTCGAACGCGCTGACGTGGGCGTAGGGGACGATCAGGTAGTGGGCGATCGTGCCGGCGTACGGGAAGTCGTTCTCCCGGACGTACCAGTGCTCCCCGGCGATCTCGACCGGCTCGCGCGCGCACAGGACGCAGACCCGCTCGCGCTCGAGCCGCTCCATCCGCTCGCGCTGCTCGTCGCTGCGGGCGGCGGACAGGTCGTACAGCGGCTCAGGCACGGGCGTAGGTGCGGAAGGAGAACGCGTGGCCGTTCTCCTCGATCGTCTCGCTCCGCTCGACGCAGCGCCACTCCTCCTCGGGAAGCGGCGGGAACACCACGTCGCCGGCCACCTCGGCGTGGACCTCGGTCGCGTACACGCGGTCGGCCACCGGCAGCGCCTGGGCGTAGACCTGGCCGCCGCCGATCACGAAGCAGTCGCCGCCGCACGCCTCCAGCGCGGCGTCGAGGCCGGCGTGCACCTCGGGCGCCCCGTCGCACCCGCGACGGGAGACGACCACGTTGCGCCGGCCGGGCAGCGGCCGGAAGCGGTCGGGGAGCGACTCATAGGTCTTGCGCCCCATGAGCACCGTGCCGCCGGACGTCAGCTCCTTGAAGCGCCGCAGGTCGGTCGGCAGGTGCCACGGCAGCCCGCCGTCGCGGCCGATGACGCCGTTGGCGCTGCGGGCGACGACGATCGCGATCACGTCAGCACCGGGATGTCGCGGATCGCCGGGTGCGGCTCGTAGTCCTCGATCAGGAAGTGCTCGGCGCGGAAGTCGTGGACGTCCTCGATCCGCCGCCCGGCGTCGTTGAGCCGGAGCGTGGGGAGGCGCCGCGGCTCGCGCCGCAGCATCTCGTCGACCTGGTCGAGCTGGTTGACGTAGATGTGCGCGTACTGGATCCAGTGGACGTACTCGACCAGCTCGTAGCCGGTCAGGTGCTCGATCATCAGGGCCAGCGCCGCGTACTGGACCATGTTCGACGGGACGCCGATGGGCGTGTCGCCCGACCGCTGGTTGTGGATGACGTGCAGCCTGCCGTCGAAGACGAGCGCGTGGATCCAGCCGTGGCAGGGCGCGATCGTGTTGCGCGACTTCACGCCCGCCTCGCGGTGGTTGGCCTGCGGGATCCACGGGCTCATGAGCGCCGTGCGGTCGTCGGGCAGGTCCCGGAGCTTGCGGATGAGCGCCGGGAGCTGGTCGAACCCCGGGTCGTCCGGGTCGTCGAGGTTCGTCGTGAAGTTCCGGAACGCGTGCCCGTACGAGCCCGGCCCGAGGTCGCCCGGCTCGAGCCCGCGCGACACGCACTTGGACTCGGTCGCCCACTCGCCCCACCAGTCGCACCCGAACGCCTCGAACTCGTTCAGCGTGCGCGCGCCGTTGACGAAGGCGCACAGCTCGCCGATCGCCTTCGACGCGAAGCCCCTGATCGACCGCTCCGTGATGACCGGCGCCCCGTGCTGCATCGGGAACCGCATCTGCAGGCCGGCCACGGCCAGCGCGTCCACGCCCTGCTTGGTCTGGACCTGGACGCCCGTGTCCCGGATCGTCCGCAGCATGTCCTGGTACTCGGTGCTCACGCGCCGCTCGGGGAAGGGGAGATAGTTCGGCACTGGACCGACGACGATACGCGGCGGCCAGGACGGCCGGGCGCGCCCGTAGCCTCAGGCGCCGTGCAGCCCGGCCCGGTCACGCTCGAGCCCGCGATGGACCCGGCGCGGCGGCGGGCGCTCGGTGCGCACTACACCTCCGAGCGGAACGTCCTGCGGCTCATCCGGCCGCTGTTCCTCGACGCGCTCGAGGCCGAGCTTCGGGCGTGCGGCACGTCGCGGGCGAGGCTGCGGGCGTTCCGCGCGAAGCTGGGGCGCCTGACGTTCCTCGACCCGGCCTGCGGGCGCGGGCACGTCCTCGCTGTCGCCCACCGCGAGCTGCGCAGGCTGGACGACGAGGCGCTGCGGCGGCTCGGGGCCGCCGACGCTCCGGTCGTCTCGCCGGGCCAGTTCCACGGGATCGAGCTCGACGCCGCCGCGGCGCGGGCGGCGGCGGCCGCGCTCGGCGGCGGCGCTCGCATCGCGGTGGGCAACGCGCTGCGCCTCGACTGGGAGGGCGTGCTGCCGGCGGGCCGCTGCTCGTTCCTGCTCGGCAACCCGCCGTACGGGGGCAAGCACCTGCTGGCGCCCGGCCAGCGCGCCGACGTCGCTGCGGTCGCGGGCACCGCGTCCCTCGACTACGCCGCGGGCTGGCTGGTCAAGGCGGCGGACTACCTGGCCGCCGGGCCGCAGGTGCGCGGCGCGTTCGTCGTCACCAACAGCATCACCCAGGGCGAGCAGGTCCCGGCGCTGTGGCCGCTGCTGCACGCCCGCGGGCTGCGGGTGAGGTTCGGGTGGCGGACCTTCGTCTGGACCGGTGTGGCGAACGTGCACGTGGTGATCGTGGGGTTCGAGCGGGCGCCCGCCCGGGCCGCGCTCTACGAGGAGGGGCGAGCGGTGCGGACCGTGCCGCGGCTGAACGGCTACCTCGCGCCGGGGCCGGACGTGTACCCGGCGGCGCGAGCCCGGCCGCTCGACCCGGCGGTGCCGCCGGTCGTCTACGGGGCCAAGCCCGCCGACGGCGGCTTCCTGCTGCTCGACGCCGTCGAGGCGGCCGCCGTCCGCGAGCGCGACCCGGTCGCCGCGGCCTACGTCCGGCCGCTGCTCAGCGCCACCGAGTTCCTCAACGGACGCGAGCGGTACTGCCTGTGGCTCGCCGGCGCGGACCCGGCCGACCTGCGCCGCTCGCCCGTGCTGCGCGAGCGGCTCGCGGCGGTGCGCGCCTTCCGGCTCGCGTCGGCGAAGGCGCACACGCGGGCGATGGCCGGCCGGCCCGGCGCGTTCGCGGAGGTGAGGCGCCCGCGCGGCGACTTCGTCTTCATCCCGCGCCACGCGAGCGCGGCGCGCCGCCTGATCCCGATGGGGTTCGTCCCGGCGGGCGCCGACGCGGTCGTCCACGACAGCGGCGCGTACGTGGAGTCGGCCGACCTCGCGCTGTTCGGCGTGCTGCAGTCGGCGATGTTCGCGGCGTGGCAGCGGACGGTCGGCGGCCGGATCAGGAGCGACTACCGCTTCAACAACCGCCTCGTCTACAACACCTTCCCGTTCCCGCGGCTGACCGGCGCCCAGCGCGAGCGGGTGGCGGCGGCGGCGCAGGAGGTGCTGGCCGCGCGCGCGGCGCATCCCGGCGTGTCGCTGGGCCGCCTCTACGCGCCGGGCGCGACGCCGGCCGACCTGCTGCGCGCGCACCGGCGCCTCGACGCCGCTGTCGACGCCGCGTTCGGCCACGCGCCGGAGACCGACCGCCTGGCGACGCTGCTCGCGCGCCACGAGGCCGAGGCGAGGCTGCACACCGCCGCGCGCACAGGACGGTCGGACTGTTAGATAGCCACAGCGCAGTCAAAACGCTTGACTTTGGTAAGGCGCCCTGCGCAAGATGCCCATTGCACCAAGTTCCGGCTTCTCGCGGCAATGGGGCCTCGACCGGTCCCGTGCGGGGGGAGCCCCCATGACTGTTCCGTTCCCGGCGAGCCGGTGGTCACGCCGCGTCGCCGTCCTTGCCGTCGCCGTCGCCGCCGCAGCCGCCTCGGCGGCCGCCGGAGGCGCGGACTCCGCCTCGGCGACCTGCTGGGCGCACGCGAAGGCGCCGTACTACGACGCCGGCACGATCAAGGCGTGGGGCTACGTCGAGTGCAACCACACCGCCGAGTGGGGCTGGGCCGCCGACGGCTACCTGAAGCGCGACGGCACCGAGGTCGACCAGGACGGCTGCTGGCACGACAACACGCCCGGCCGCTGCCACGTCACGCCCGCCGCGCCGAACCGCAGCGGCGACCAGCGCTGGTGCCACCGCGTGTACGGCGGCGACCCGAACTACTCCGCCGTCGCCGACACGGCCTGCGAGTCTGAGGGGTTCTAGGCCATGACCATCCGGACGACGTTCGCCGCGGCCCTCGCGGCGCTGGCGGCCACCGCCGCCGCGATCGCGCTGGCGCTCCTGCTGTCGGCGCCCGCGTCGGCGGGCCACCTGGCCTGCCACGCCGAGGTGTTCAACCCGTCGTACTCCAACGGGATCGTCACCGCGCACGGTGAGATCCAGTGCAGCCGCGTGATGGACGGCCTCTACGTCCGCATCCAGCTGACGAAGGACGGCACGGTGGTCGCCTCCAACGAGAACAGCTGCAGCAACCAGTCGCGCTGCCACGTCCATGCGGACGCGGTGAACAGCTCGGGCGACCAGCGCTGGTGCTCGGTCGTCGTGGCCGGCCGGTGGTCGCTCAACGGCGACGCGAACAACCTGCACGACGTCCCCAAGACGAACTGCGAGGACGAGGGATTCTGACCCTCCGCGGCGGCGGCGCGCTGTGCGCCGCCGCCGCACTGGTCGTGGCGTCGGGCTGCGGCGACGATCCGCCGCCGCAGCTGAACGGTCGGGTCGTCGCGGCGGACGGCCTGGCGATCGCCGGGGCGACGGTCGTCGCGCGACCGGCGCCGCTGGGGGGCGCAGCGTCCGCGGGCGCGGGCCGCGCCGGCGCGCGGGCGACGAGCACGAAGCGCGGCGGGTTCGCCCTGCCGCTCGGCGAGGGCAGCTACTCGGTCGAGGTCCGCGTCCCCGGCTTCACGCCCGCCGTGGTCCACGAGGTCGCCGGCGGGCGCGCCGA
>DASZEJ010000037.1:0-3810 GCA_035940955.1 Solirubrobacteraceae bacterium | reverse complement strand
GCAAGCTCGGCGACGATCCCGCCGACCCGCGGTACGTCCACACGGTGCGCGGCGTCGGGTTCCGCTTCGCCGCGCCGGAGGACGAGGCGCCGTAGGCCTCCGCGCCCGGCTGCTGCTGGCGCTGGCCTACGTGCTGGTGCTCGCGATCGTCGCGCTCGAGGTGCCGCTCGCGTCGAGCGTGGCGGACCGCGTCGACGCCGAGGTGCGCTCGCAGGCGCGCGGGCAGGCCGACGTGGTGGCGGCGTCGGCGGCCGACCTGCTCGGCGCGCGCGCCCGCGACGACCTGCGCCGGCTCGTCGCCGCCGCCGCGCGCAACGTCCGCGGCCGCGTCATCGTGGTCGACGCGGACGGGACGCTCCTCGCCGACTCCCAGGGCGCCCGCCCGGGCGCGGACTATGGCGGGCGACCCGAGATCGCCGCGGCGCTGGCGGGCCGCGCCGACCAGCGCGAGCGCCGCTCCGAGACGCTCGACGAGACGCTGCTCGCCACCGCGGTGCCGATCCTCCAAGGGCGCCGGACGGCCGGGGCGGTCCGCGTCACCCAGGACGTCGGCGCCGTCGACCGCGCGGTCCGCCGCTCGTGGCTCGGGCTCGCGCTGATCGGCCTGCTCGTGCTCGGCCTCGGGCTGCTGGCAGGCTCGCTCGTCGCCGGGCAGATCGCGCGCCCGCTCCGCCGCCTCGACGCCGCCGCCCGCCGCGTCGCGCACGGCGACCTCGGCACCCGCGCGCGGGTCGAGGGGAGTGCCGAGCAGCAGTCGCTCGCGCGGACGTTCAACGACATGACCGCGCGGCTCGAGCGCCTCGTGGCCTCGCAGCGCGACTTCGTCGCCGACGCCTCCCACCAGCTGCGCACGCCGCTGACCGGGCTGCGCCTGCGGGTCGAGGCGGCGCAGGCCGAGACGGGCGACGAGGAGGCCCGGCGCGAGCTGGACGCCGCGCTCGCCGAGCTCGACCGGATGGCGCTGATGATCGACGAGCTGCTCGAGCTGAGCCGGGCCGGCGAGCGCGACGCGCCGGGAGAGCTGGTCGACCTGGCCGAGGCGGCCGAGCGGGCCGCCGAGCGCTGGAGCGGGGAGGCCGAGGCGCGCGGGCAGCGCGTCGTCGCGCGCGCGGAGCCCGGGCGCGCGTGGTGGATCGCGCGCGCCGACCTCGACCGGATCCTCGACGCGCTGGTCGAGAACGCGCTGCGCTACTCGCCGCCCGGCACCGATGTGACGATCGCGGCGGATGGCGCGGGCCTGGCGGTCAGCGACGAGGGCCCGGGGATCGCGCCGGGGGAGGAGGACGAGGTCTTCGAGCGCTTCCACCGCGGCACTGCCGGGCGGCAGGGGCCGGCGGGGACCGGCCTCGGGCTGCCGATCGCCCGGGAGCTGGCGCGGCGCTGGCAGGGCGACGTCGTCCTGCGGCGCCGCGACGGCGGCGGGACGGTCGCCCGGATCCCTTTGCCGATCCTTGACCCGGACCGCTCTACGGTGGCGCCATGAGCGCACGCCGGATCCTGCTGATGACGCTCCTCGGGCTCGCCGGGCTGATGCTCGCGGTCGCCGTCACCACCGCCGCGACGAAGCTGACGTCGCAGGACATCGGGCTCGAGTCCGAGCCGCTGACCGCCGGCGAGGACCTGGCGCCGGCCGCGGTCCGCACCACGCGCAGCCGGCCGCCGCGGACGCGGACCACCCGCACGACCCGGACGGCGGAGCCCGCACCCGCGCGGACGGCGCAGGCGCCGGCGCCGCCGCCCCCGGTGCAGGAGCCCGAGGCGGAGAGCGGCGACGACGACGGCGGCGGCCACGGCAGGGGCCGCGGTCGCGGCCGGGGCCGCGGCGGCGACGACGACTGACCGCGCCCGAGTCGCCCGGGGCCGCCTCGACCGCGCCGCGACGACGACCGACCGCGTCCGCGCCGCCGGGCCGCATCGAACGAGCGACGACGACCGACCGCGCCCGCGCCGCCGGGCCGCCTCGACCGCGCGCGGCGACGACGACCGACCGCGTCCGCGCCGCCCGGCCGCCTCGAACGAACGACGACTGCTCCCGGCCCGCGCGAGGGATGCGCCGCGCCCGCGTCGAAACGACCCCCATGCCCCGTCCCGGGATCGGCGTCCTGCGCGAAGGGCCGCTGCACGCGGCGCTCAAGGAGCTGCTCGCCGGGCCGCGCGACCGCGCCGAGGTCCGCGTCGGCCGGTTCGTCGTCGACCTGGTGCGGGCGGACGGCGAGCTGGTCGAGGTGCAGACCGGCGCGTTCGGGCGGCTCGTCCCGAAGCTCGACGAGCTGCTCGACACGCACCGCGTGCGGATCGTCCATCCGCTCGCCGCCGAGCGCCGGATCGTGCGGGTCGATCCGCACGGCGAGGTGCTCTCCACGCGCCGCTCGCCGCGGCGCGAGTCGCCGATCGCGATCTTCGACCGCCTCGTCGCCATCCCGTCGCTGCTCGCCCATCCCAACCTCGTCGTCGAGCTGCTGCTGTGCCGCGAGGACCACGTCCGCGCGCCCGCGCCGGCGCCGCGACGCGCCGGGCGGTACCGGCGCGACCCCGGCGAGCGGCGGCTGGGCGCGGTGCTCGGCCGGGTCGAGCTGCGCGAGCCGCGCGACGCTCTCGCGCTCCTGCCGCTGCCGGACGGGCCGTTCACGAACCGCGACCTGGCCGAGGCGGCCGGCTGCGACCTGCGGCTGGCGCAGCGCGCGACGTACTGTCTGCGGCTGATGGACCTCCTCCAGCCGGCCGGGGCGCGCGGGCGCGCGCCGCTGTTCACCGTCGCGTAGATGCCGGCCCGGTGGATCCGCGTCGACCCCGCCGCGGCCCTGCGCGACGGCTTCGAGCGGATCCGGCGCGAGGCGGGCGTGCCGGGCGCGTTCCCGGCTCAGGTCGAGGCGGAGGCCCGCGCGGCGGCGGCGTCCGTGGCGGCGGCCGGCGCCGACCGCGTCGACCTCCCCTTCGTCACGATCGACCCGCCGGGCGCGCGCGACCTCGACCAGGCGCTCCACGTCGAGCGCCGCGGCGACGGGCACCGCGTGAGCTACGCGATCGCCGACGTGGGCGCGTTCGTCGCGCCCGGCGGCGCGCTGGATGCCGAGGCCCACGCCCGCGGCGTCACCGTCTACGCACCCGACGGGAAGACCCCGCTGCACCCGGTCGCGCTCTCCGAGGGCGCGGCGAGCCTGCTGCCCGGCCAGTGGCGGCCCGCGGTGCTGTGGACGCTCGACCTCGACGCGGCCGGCGAGCTGGCGGCGGTCGACGTGCGGCGCGCGCACGTCCGCAGCGTCGCCCAGCACACCTACGAGGACGTGCCGCCCGAGGTCGCGGGGCCGCTGCGCGAGGTGGGGGAGCGGCGGCTCGCGCTCGAGCGCGCCCGAGGCGGCGTGCGGCTGGCCGTCCCCGAGCAGGAGGTGGTCCGCGAGGGCGACACCTGGACCGTCCGCTACCGCGTCCCGCTCGCGACCGAGGAGCACAACGCGCAGGTCTCGCTGCTGACGGGGCTGGCGGCGGCGAGGCTGATGCTCGACGCGGGCGTCGGCGTGCTGCGCACGCAGCCGGCCGCGGACGCGAAGGCGCTGGCGCGGCTGCGCCGCCAGGCCGCCGCGCTCGGCGTGCCGTGGCGGGAGCCGTACCCGGAGTTCATCCGCTCGCTCGACCCGGCGCGGCCCGAGCACGCGGCGCTCATGCAGGAGGCGACCGGCGTCGGCCGCGGCGCCGGGTACACGGCGTTCGACGGCGAGCCGCCGGTCGGCGCGCACCACTTCGCGCTCGCGGCGCCGTACGCGCACGCCACCGCGCCGCTGCGCCGCCTGCAGGACCGCCACGTCCTCGCGT
>DASZEJ010000036.1:0-20704 GCA_035940955.1 Solirubrobacteraceae bacterium | reverse complement strand
CTGCGTGTTCTCGAGCTTGAGGCCCATCTCCTCGGTGATGACCTCACCGCCGGACAGGATCGCGATGTCCTCGAGCATGCGCTTGCGGCGGTCGCCGAAGCCCGGGGCCTTGACGGCGACGCCGCCGGAGAGCTTGGCGAGGCGCTCCTGGAGCTTCTCACGGTCGAAGTCGGAGTCGGTCGTCTCCACCTCGGCCTTGATCTGGTTGATGCGGCCCTTGATCGCCTCGCCGTCACCGGCGCCGTCGACGATCGTCGTGGTGTCCTTCGACACGACGACGCGGCGGGCGCGGCCGAGCTGCGAGACCTGCGTGTTCTCGAGCTTGAGGCCCATCTCCTCCGTGATGACCTCGCCGCCGGTGAGGATGGCGATGTCCTCCAGCATCCGCTTGCGGCGGTCGCCGAAGCCCGGCGCCTTGACCGCGACGCCGGTGAACGTGCCGCGGAGCTTGTTCACGACGAGCGTCGCGAGGGACTCGCCCTCGACGTCCTCGGCGATGATCAGCAGCGACTTGCCGGACTGGATGACCTGCTCGAGCACGGGCAGGATGTCCCGCACGGAGCCGATCTTCTGGTTGGCGATGAGGACGTAGGGGTCCTCGAGGACGGCCTCCATGCGGTCCTGGTCGGTGACCATGTAGGGCGAGATGTAGCCCTTGTCGAACTGCATGCCCTCGGTGAACTCGAGGTCCATGCCGAACGTCTGGCCCTCCTCGACGTTGACCACGCCGTCCTTGCCGACCTTCTCGATCGCGTCGGCGATGACGTCGCCGATCTCCTCGTCGCCGGCCGAGATCGTCGCCACGCGGGCGATCTGGTCCTTGCCGGAGACCTCCTTGGCCTGGTCGCGGATGTGGTCGACGACCTGGTCGACGGCCTTCTCGATGCCGCGCTTGAGGCCGAGCGGGTTGGCGCCGGCCGTGACGTTCTTCAGGCCGTCGCGCACGATCTGCTGCGCGAGGACCGTCGCCGTCGTGGTGCCGTCGCCGGCGACGTCGTTGGTCGCCGTGGCGACCTCGCGGACCAGCTGGGCGCCCTGGTTCTCGAAGACGTCCTCGACCTCGATCTCGCGGGCGATGGTGACGCCGTCGTTCGTGATCGTGGGGGCGCCGAACTTCTTGTCGAGGACCACGTAGCGGCCCTTCGGGCCGAGGGTGACCTTCACCGCGTTGGCGACGGCGTCGACCCCGGCCTCGAGGGCCTTGCGCGCCTCGACGTCGTACTTCAGTTCCTTGTGAGCCATGTGTCTCGGGTTCTCCTAGGACTCGATCTTGGCCAGGACGTCCGACTCGCGGAGGACGAGCAGGTCCTCGCCCTCGACCTTGATCTCCGTGCCGCCGTACTTGCTGTAGAGGACCTTGTCGCCCTCCTGCACGTCGAGCGGGATGCGCTTCTCGCCGTCTTCGTCGTAACGGCCGTCGCCGACGGCGATGACCTCGCCGCGCTGGGGCTTCTCCTTGGCGGTGTCGGGGAGGACGATGCCGCTGGCGGTCGTCTCCTCCTCCTCGATCGCCCGGACGATCAGCCGATCGCCGAGGGGCTTGAGCTTCATGAACTGACCTCCGTATGGACGTGACGTCTGGCACTCGTAAGCAGGGAGTGCCAACGGTGCTGCACTCTAGCGCGGCGGCGCCAGTCGTCAAGGGCGCCTTGGCACTCTCGTCAGGGGAGCGCCGGTCTGCCCGTCGGGAGGATCAGGTTGCGGTCGTCGGGGGTGCCCTCGGCGCCGCGCGAGCCCTGGTAGTCGTTGAACGCGAGCTCGCGCGCGATCGACGCCAGGCGGAGCACCTGGTCGCCCGCGGTGCCGGTGTTCGCGCCGAGCGGCGCGTTGCCGGGATAAGCCGGCCCGTCGTGGTCGAGCATCGTCGTGACGATCGCGATCTCGCCGCCCAGGTTCACGAGCTCGATCAGCCGCGCCTGCTGCGGCCAGTCGACGTGCGCCGCGGTCGAGATCTCGTAGAACGGGTTCGCGCACGCGCGCCGGTTCACGTAGTCGTTGTGCTCGTGCCCGGTCACGTGGGCGAGGACGTTCGGGCTGCGGCAGAAGAGCTCCTCGAGCGTCTCGCCGAGCGTCGCCGGGTCCTGCGGGTTGGCCGGGTTCTCGCGGTCGACCCGCTGGCCCCAGTGGACCGGGTACTCGGTCGCGTCCGTGTTCCACTGGCGCATCGTGCGCAGCGTGTGGTGCGAGAACACGAGCACGTAGTCGCCGCTCGAGACCTGCTCCTCGAGCCACTCGAACTGGGCGTGGTCGATCGAGCCCTCCGAGCAGAACGGCGTGCCGCACTCGTCGGTGATGCTGTCGAGGACCACGAACCGGATGCCTGGGCGCGGCGAGAACGAGTAGTAGCCGTCGTGCTGGGCGACGGCGTCCGGCGGGCGGCCGAGGCCGGCGCCCGTGTCGACGTCCGCGCGCGCGGCGCGGCACTCGTCCGCCTCGCTGCCGTAGCGCGCGCAGTCGGCCTCGACGGTCGGGGCGAAGCCGTGGCCAACGGGCGTGCCGGTCGTGCGGAAGTGCTGGCGGATCCAGCTGCCGGTCGCGCACGGGCTGTCCGGCTCGGTCGTGAACGGGTCGTCCTTGGCCACGAAGCAGCGCCGCGGGTCGCGCGGCACGACCTCGGTGTTCGCCGGGTCCTGCTGCGCGTCGAGGATCGCCTGCTCGACGGCGTCCAGCGCGGCCTGGACCTGCTCGGGCGACGCGCCGGCGTCGACCAGCTCCTGCGCCGCCTGGCCGGCCGCCTCGACCTGGTCGACCGCGCCCGGCGACGGCTGCATGACCTTGAGGCAGCCGGTGGCGATCGCGTGGAAGCTCGGGTTGAGCGTCTCCGGCGCCGACGGGTTGCCGAACGGGCCGGCGTACGCCTCCGGGCTGTTGCCCTGCACGAGCGCGTCGTGGTTGCCGAACGCCGAGTACCACGGCAGGTCGAGCCCGATCGCCTCGAACGGCTCGTTGGCCCGCTCGAACAGGCCGGGGAAGTCGCGCACGCGGACCGGGCGGCCGGTCTCGGCCTCGTTCTGCGCGGCGTACGGCGTGTAGCCGTCGCCGTCCTGGCGCGGGTGCGGGGCCGAGCTGTCGGGCTCGTAGTAGCCGGCGTCCGGGCCGGGCTGCCCGTCGCCGCGCACGCCGTCGTACAGCCCGCCGCCGCCGGGGCAGCCGAGCTGGGGCAGGCCGGAGTTCGGGTCGAGCTTGCGCCGCCCCGGCCCGTCGGTCCCGTCCAGGACGTCGATGAACCAGCGCGTCTCGTTGTACTGCTGCGAGTCGGCGTTGTCGCCGGTGAGGACCGCGAGGTCGAGCCGCGCGCCGGTGACCGGCGAGACCGAGTTGCGCGCCTGGCGCACCATCGCCTCGGTCACCTGGGTGGTCAGCGACTCCTGCGGGCGGTAGGCGGCCGAGAACGGCGCCGCGAACGGGATCCGCTGCGTCGTGTCCAGGAACTCGACACGCGCCGGAGACTCCTCGTCGACGATCTGGAAGTCGGACAGGTGCAGGACGTGCAGGATCGACGCGCCCTCCGGCAGCCGCAGCCGCCGCCCGGACTGGTCCTGCAGCGCGCAGGCGTCGCGCGCCTGGCCGGCCTGCTCGAACTCGACGTGCTCCTCGCCCGGCGCCCACTCCAGCAGCTGGTCGGCGTCGCAGTCGCGGATCGTCCGCTCGGCGGTGGTGAACGGCGAGGCGGCGGCGGGGCCGGCGGCCGCGAGCAGCGCGGCGGCGGCGGTGAGGACGAGGCGACGCATGCCCCGATTAACGCGCGCGGCGCCGCGCGGTGCGCTAGTTCTGAGCGCCGCCGATGCCGAGCCGCCGCTCGGTGAACTCCGGCGGGTTCTCGACGATCTGGCTGAACCGCACGACGGTGACGATGTCGTCGTCGTCGACCTCGCGCCCGTAGATCTGCTCGAGGAAGTGCTTCATCTCCTCGTGGCGGCGGAACTCGGGGTTGTCGTGCTCGATCTCGCGCGGCGACAGCTCGCGGAACCGCTTGACCTCGACCTGGTCGATGACCGCCTCGAAGATCTTCTCGCGCGGCGAGTGCTGGTAGCCGATCGTCACCAGCACGGCCTCGTTCTTCTTGTACTTGTGCGACTTGTCGCCGAGGCGGATCGTCGCCGACTTGCGCCCGCGCTTGAGCTGGTCCGCGAAGATGCGCGAGTAGAAGTTCAGGACCTGCACGACCGGCGGCAGACTAGCGCCTACGGGCCAGCGCCCGCTGGACCATCTCGCGCTCGCCCTTGTAGCTGAGCTCGCGCGCCGCCTCCTCGAGCGCGAGCCAGCGGACCTCCTCGACCTCGCCGTCGTGGTCGGCGTCGCTGCCCGACCGGTACTCCAGGAGGAAGAAGGTCACGAGCTTCGGGATCTTGCGGCCGCCCCGCTGGTACCAGTAGCGGACCTCGCCGAGCTGCTCGACGACCTCGCCGGTCATCCCCGTCTCCTCCCGCACCTCGCGCAGCGCGGCCTCCCGCGCGCTCTCGCCTGCGTCGACGTGGCCCTTGGGCAGCGCGAGCACCCTGCGCCCTCCCGCGGCCCGGCGCACGGGGACGATCGCCGCCACCTGACCGTCGCGGACGAGCACGCCGCCGGCGCTGACCTCGGCCGGCTTCGGACGTCGAAGCTCAGTAGACGTAGCGCTGCAGGGCCGCGGGGTCGTGGACGGTGAGCCGGCCCCGCCCCTGACTGACGATGCCCGCGCGCTCGAGCACGGCGAGGAAGCGGCTCGCCGACTCGCGCGACGAGCCCGCGAGCTGCGCCAGCTCGGCCTGCGTGGCGGTGACGAGCACGTCGCGCTCGGCCGCGCCCTCCGCCCGCGCCTGCTCGACCAGGCCGCCGAGCACCGAGGCGACGCGGCTCTGGACCGTCTGGAACGACTGGCGCGCGAGGCGCTCGTTGGCCGCGCGCAGGCGGCGGCCTAGCGAGGTCACGAGCTTGACAGCGATGTCCGGGTGCTCGCGCATGAGCCGGCGCATGTCGGCGCTCATGACCGCGAACGCGTGCAGCTCGTCCATCGCCTCGATCGTCGCCGAGCGGCGCTCGTCGTCGAACATCGCCAGCTCGCCGAAGATGTCGCCCGGCCCGAAGCGCGCGAGCGCGATCGTGCGGCCGTCGGAGTGCTCGCGCAGCGCGCGCGCGTGGCCGGCGGCGACGATGTAGCAGGTGTCGCTCTGGTCGCCCTCGCGGAAGATGACCTGGCCGGGCGCGAACCGGCGGGGCACCGCGACCTGCGCGACGCGCTCGAGGTCGTCGGGGCCGAGCGTCTCGAAGACCGGGACCCGGCCGAGCAGCTCGACGACGTCCTGACCCGCGGTCGCCATAGGTGGGGCAGGCTACCGGTCGCGGGGGGCGGCTTGACCGGAGAGGGGAGTCCCGGCGCGCTCAGCGGGCGTCGAGCGCGGCCTCGCGGCGCCGGCGGCGGACCGACCGCCCGGCCAGCGCGGCCAGCGCGGCCAGGATCGCCACCGGGAGCAGCGCGGCGGCCGTGACGACCACGACGCCCGCCGCCACCTCGAGGATCCGCCCGGCGTCGTCGATCGCGTCGCCCGGCGTCCACGCGCCGCCCTCGCTCACGCGGCCGGTCGAGCGGACGGTGACCGAGACCTTCGCGCGGTCGGCCCGGCGGCGCAGCGCGCCGAGGTCGCGCTCGGCCAGCGCGATGCGCACGCGAGCGAGCTCGATCTGCTGGCGGATGGCGTCGGCCTCGGCCTCGGTGTCGGCGCGTTCGAGCGCCTTGAGCAGCGCGCGGCGCTCGTCGCGGGCGTCCTGGAGCCGGTCGGCGGCCGAGACGTACGCGCGGGTGATGTCGTCCGTCGAGGCGGTGCGCGAGACGACGTGGGCGAGGCGGCTGAGGTCGGCGAGCGTCTCGTCGAGCCGCGACGCGGGGACGCGCAGGTCGAAGCGGGCGAAGCCCTTGCCCTCCCGCTCGCTCACGCGCGAGCGCTGGACGATGGAGCCGGTGTCGTCGGCGACCCGCAGGACCTCGTCGGTGGTCTCGGCGAACTCGTTCGCCGGCGTCTGGAGCTCGAGCGCGGTGCGGTGCTCGACGACCCGGCGCCCGTCGCGGATGCGGGGGTCGGCGGAGCGGGTCGAGGGGCCCGCCGTGTCGAAGGCCCGGGTGTTCTCGGGGACGCGCAGCTCGGCGTCGTTCCGGGGCGGGGCCGCGCCGCCGCTGCCGCCGGACTCCTCCTCGGGCGGGGCGCTCTGCTGCATCGCCACCCCGCCGCTGGCCCCCTCCTCGTCGTCGCCGCTCGTGCCGTCGATCGCGACGGCCGCGACGAAGACGGCCACCACCGCGGTGCAGGCCAGCGCGAGCGCGGGCGTCAGGAGGTTGAGGCGGCGCTCGCCCCGCGGCGCCCGCGCCGGCTTGAACCCGGCCTCGACGTTGCGCTCCAGCCGCGCGGCGAACTCCGGGCGCGGCCGCGGCGCCGTCGCGCGGACGTCCTCGCGCAGCTGCTCCATGTCGTTCATCCGCAGGCCTCCCGCAGCTTGGTGACGGCCCGGTGCAGCCGCGTGCCCGCGTTGGACTCGGACATGCCGAGCACCTTCGCGATCTCGGCGTTGCTCAGGTCGCCGTGGAACTTGAGGGCGACGAGCTCGCGGTCGCGCGGCTCCAGCCGGTCGAGCGCCGCGCGCACGGTCGCCCGCCGCACCGCCGCCTCGTCGTGGGCGACGAGCACCTCGTCGGGCGGCTCGGCGACGAGCGTCGCGCTGCGCCGGCGGCGGCGCAGCTCGTCGAGCGCGGCGTTGCGCGCGATGCCGAAGATCCAGGCGCGCTCGCTGCCGCGGCGGGCGTCGAACGAGCGCCGCTTGCGGTACGCGCGCTCGAACGCCTGGGCGGTCACGTCCTCGGCGGCCGAGCGGTCGCGCACGATCGTCGCCACGTACGCGTAGACGTCGGCGAACGTCGCCCGGTAGAGGTCGGCGAACGACGTCGCGGCCGTCTCGCGGGCCGGCGCGGTCGCTGTCACGGTCATCGCCACGTCCCTACTACGCGGCACGATCGCCTTCCGTCACAGCGGTACATTGGCCGCCTTGCGCCGCCCCGCTCTGGCCCTCCTGCTCGCGCTGCCGCTCGCGATCGGTCCGGGCGTCGCCCGCGCCGGCGACCCGCGCGAGTCGCCGCTGCTGTGGGCGACCGTGAACGTCTGCGACACCGAGCGCCATCCGGACACGATCGGCGTCCGCGCGTCGATGCCCGGCTCGGGGCGCAGGGGCGAGACGATGTGGATGCGGTTCCGGGTGCAGTACCTCTCGGCCGCCGACGGCAGGTGGCACAACTTCACGCTCCCCGGCGCCGACTCGGGCGACGTGCGGGTCGGGCGCCACGCGCGCTACCGCGTCCGCCAGTCCGGCTACCTGTTCCCGTTCGCGCCCGCTCCCGGCGAGCGCTACCGCCTGCGCGGGTCGGTCGAGTTCCAGTGGCGCCGGCGGGGGAAGGCGGTCCGCCGCGTGCGCGAGGTCACGTCGGCCGGGCACCGCCCGGCGGTCGCCGACCCGGAGGGCCACTCCGAGGCCACCTGCGACGTCGTCGGCTAGCCGGTCGCCGGCGCCAGCAGCCGCGGATCGTTCGAGATGCACCCGGTCACCCCGAGGCCGCGGAGCTGCTCGATGCGCCGCGGGTCGTCGACGGTCCACACGTAGATCTCGCCGCCGGCGTCGAGCACGCCGCGGACGAGGCGCGGGGTCACGACGTGGTAGTTCGCCATGATCGCGTCCACGCGGCCGTCGCGGACCGCCCGCGCGGCCTGGCCGGGCAGCCGCCGGCGCAGGACCCGCAGCATCCCGTAGGCCGGCACCGCGGTGAGCGGGCTCCTGAACGGGTCGCGCTTGACGCGCGGCACCGACCAGCCGAGCTTCACCTGGGGGGCGAGCTCGCGGACGCGCCGCAGCGACGGCTCCTCCATCGTCGAGATGAGCGTGCGGCCGAGCAGGCCGGCGCCGTCGAGCGCCTCGAGCACGCGGTCCTCGTAGCCCGGGAGCTTCAGGTCGACGTCGAGGTCGATCGCCGCGTACGCCTCGCCGCGGAAGAGCCTCAGGCCGTCGTCGAGCGTCAGCGCGTCCCCGCGGCGGCGCTCGAGGTCGCCGTAGTCGTGCGCGAGGAACAGCTCGCCGGTGCCGTCGCGGTGCTCGGGCAGCACGTCGAACTCGATCATGTCGACCTCGGCGCTCAGGGCGGCCTCGAAGCTCGCCGCGGTGTTGCCGGGCGCGATCAGGTCCGCGCCCTTGTGGCCGACGCGCCTCACGTCTGGCACCCCGGGCACCAGAACGTCGGGCGGTTGTCGTCCCACTGGCCGCGGACGCGGATCCGCGCCCCGCAGCGCGGGCACGGCTGGCCGCTCCGGCCGTAGATCGTCCTGTACGCGTCCTGCATCCCGTGCTCCGCCGACTCCTGCATCAACGGGCGGACCGACCGGACGATGCGCAGCGCCTCCTCGTCGGTGACGTCGCTCGTCGCGCGCCAGGGATCGATGCCGGCGGCGAAGCAGCCCTCCACCTTCCACAGGTTGCCGATGCCCGCGAGCGTGCGCTGGTCGAGCAGCGCGTCGCCGATCGGGCGCGTCGGGTCGTCGCCGCGCAGGCGGCGCAGGAACTCGCGCTCGTCGAACCCGGGCTTGACGACGTCGGGGCCGAGGCCGGCGATGCGCTGGTCGAAGCGGGTGCGCGAGTCGGTCATCAGCTCGAGCACCGGGCCGTCGAACTGCACGACCTCCTCCGGGCCGCGGCGCAGCACGAGCCACGCCCGGCGCGGGGAGCGGCGCCAGCGGTCGCCGCGGGCGTAGGTCCCCCAGGCGCCGGTCATGCGCAGGTGCGAGTGGATCGTCAGGTTGCCCTCGAAGCGCAGGAACAGGTGCTTGCCGTGGGCGTCGACGCTGCGGACGGCGCGGCCGGCGAGGCGCTCGGGCCAGCGGTCCTGGCGGAAGCGGGGGTGCGGCGTGGCGATCTCGTCGGGGACGTGGCCCTGGAGGATCGGCCGGATGCGGTTGGCCGCGTGGTGGATCGTGTCGCCCTCGGGCATGTGTGAGTCGCCCGGATGAGGGTACGGTCCGCGGACATGCGCGTGGCAGAGGGCGTCGAGCAGCTCACCGACCAGGGGATCGTCAACTGGTTCCTCGTCGAGACGGACGACGGGCTCGTCGCGGTCGACGCGGGGTTCCCCACGGCGTGGAGGGAGATGGCGCCGCGGGCCGGCGAGCTGCGGGCGATCGTGCTGACGCACGCGCACATCGACCACCTCGGCTTCGCGCCGATCGCCCAGCGCGAGCACGGCGTGCCGGTGTACGTGCCCGAGCGCGACGTCGGCCTCGCGAAGCACCCGCTGTACTACGCCAAGTCCGAGCGCCTGCCCCTGATCTACGCGGCGCGGTACGCGCCGACGCGCCGGGTCTACTGGCGCGGGCTGAGGGCGGTGGGGACGTTCGGCAAGACGGTCCGCGACCCGACGCCGTACCGCGAGGGCGACGACCTCCCCGGCGGGCTGCGGGCGATCTTCACCCCCGGCCACACGAAGGGCCACATGGCGCTCCACCTGCCCGAGCGCGACATCGTGTTCGCGGGCGACGCCGTCGTGACCCGGGACCCGTACACCGACCGCACCGGGCCGCGGCTCGTCGCGCGGGCGGCGACGTGGGACAGCCGCGTGAACCTGGAGTCGCTCGAGCGGATCGCCGCGACCGGCGCGTCGACGCTCGTCGTCGGGCACGGCGAGCCGTGGCGGCAGGGCGCGGCGGCGGCGGTCGCCGCGGCGCGCGAGGCCGGCGCGGCGTAGGGCCGGCGGCCCGGGCCACTAGGGTCCGGGCCGTGAAGGCAGACCTCGCGCGCATCGTCGGCGCCGAGCACGTCCTCGACCCCGCCGCGCCGTACCTCGCCGACGCCAGCGTGGCGTCGGGGGTGCGCGGGCGGGCGGACCTGGTCGTGCGGCCGGGGGACGCGGAGCAGGTCGCGGCGGTCGTGCGGTGGTGCTACGCGCGCGGCGTGCCGATCGTGCCGCGCGGGGGCGGGACCGGCTACGCGGGCGGCGCGGTGCCGCTCGACGGGGGCGTCGTGCTCGCCCTGGAGCGCCTGCGCGCGATCCGGTCGTTCGACCCGCTGCTGTGGCGGATGCACGTCGAGGCGGGCGTGACCACGGCGACCGTCGCGCGCCTGGCGCGCGAGAACGGGCTGCTGTACCCGCCCGACCCGGGCGCGGCCGAGTCGTCGCACATCGGCGGCAACGCCGCGACGAACGCCGGCGGGCCGCACGCGTTCAAGTACGGGGTCACCGGGGCGTGGGTCACCGGCGTCGAGGCCGTCGTCGCGGCGGGCGAGCTGGTGGCGCTCGGCGGGCCGGTGCGCAAGGACGTCGCCGGCTACGACCTGCGCTCGCTGCTGATCGGGTCGGAGGGGACGCTGGGCGTCATCACCGCCCTGTGGCTGCGGCTGATCCCCGCGCCGGAGGCCGCGCTGCCGGTCGCCGCCGCGTTCCCCGACGCCCGCGCGGGCGCGGAGGCGATCGAGGCGGTACTCGCGAGCGGCGTGGTCCCCGCGGCGATCGAGTACCTCGACGCGGGCACGGTCGACGCGGCCGCCGCCACGTTCCCCGCCCCGCTCGACGGCGACCGGCGCTTCCTGCTGCTGGTCGAGGCCGACGGCACGCGCGCCGAGGCCGAGGCGGCGGCGCGCGAGGTCCGCGGGGCGCTGGGCGGCGCGGTCGTGCACGCGCCCGCGACGCCCGCCGACGTGCGCGCGTTCTGGGAGTGGCGCTCCGCGGTCTCGCACGCGGTGACCGCGAGGCGCGGCGGCAAGCTGTCCGAGGACGTGGCCGTGCCGGTCGACCGGCTGGCCGACGCGATCGAGGAGACGGTCGCGATCGGCTCCCGCCACGGGCTCGAGGCGTGCTCGTGGGGCCACGCGGGCGACGGCAACCTGCACTCGACGTTCCTGCTGACGCCGGGCGACTCCGAGCAGCGCGCGCGGGCCGACGCGGCGGCGCAGGAGCTGTTCGCGATGGCGGTCCGGCTCGGGGGGACCGTGAGCGGCGAGCACGGCGTCGGCCTGCTCAAGAACGGGCAGCTCCGGCGCCAGTGGTCGCCGGCGGCGGTGGCGCTCCACCGATCGGTGAAGGCGGCGCTGGATCCGAAGGGCCTCCTGAACCCCGGGAAGAAGCTGCCGTGACGAGCGCGACGCCGGCGAGCACGACCGCGGCGCCGGCGAGCATCCCGACCGTGATCTCGTCGCCCCGGAAGAGCGCCGCCCAGAGCACGCCGAACACCGGCACCAGGTAGGTGACGGTCATCGCGCTGGTCGCGCCGAGCTCGGCGATCAGGCGGAAGTAGATGAGGTAGCCGACGCCGCTCGCCCCGACCGCGAGCGCGACCACGCAGGCGATCTGCCCGGCGTCCGGCGCCTCGCGCGGCGGGTCGGCGAGGAGGAGCGGGGCGAGGAGCAGGCCGGCGGCGAGCTGCTGCACGATCGCGGCGGCGAGCGGCGACGCGCCGGAGAAGTGCGCCTTGTGGAGATGGCCGCCCGCCGCGTAGCACGCCGCGGCGCCGGTCGAGGCGGCGACCGCGAGCAGCGTCCTCCCGTCGAGGTCGACCGGCGAGAGCCCGACGACGAGCGTCACGCCGACGAGGCCGAGCGCCAGCCCGCCGACGAGCCCGGCCGTCATGCGCGCGCCCAGCCAGAGCGCGGCGAAGACGGCGCTGAACAGCGGCGCGGTCGCGTTGATGATCGCCGCGAGCGACGGCGGGATCGTGAGCTGCGCCGCCGAGATGAGCGCGAACGGCGCCGCCACGTTGACGGCGCCGACGAGCACGACGAGCCCGAGCGGCACGCCCGACCGCATCGCCTGCCGGGTCGCGACCGCGTAGGCCGCGAGCACCCCCGCGGCGAGGAGCGCGCGCGAGTCGGCCATCCCGATCGCGCCGAGCGCCGGCACCGCGACGTCGATGAAGATGAACGACGCCCCCCAGACCGCCGCGAGGACGACCAGCGCGGCGGCCTGCCGCGCGCTCACAGGGTCGCCACCAGCCGCCGGTCGTGGTCGTAGGTGAGCAGCTCCGCCGCGTCGCGCGGCGCGACCCAGCGCAGCTCGTCGACCTCGTCGTCCGGCACGAACCCGTCGTCGCCGGCGACCTCCATCAGCCAGTAGCGCACGACCTTGGAGCGGCCCCTGTGGTCCTGGTAGCGGGCGGGTGGGAGCTCGTCGCCGAGCCGGCAGCGCAGGCCGGTCTCCTCCAGCACCTCGCGCAGCGCGGCGTCCTCGAACGACTCGCCGGGGTCGAGCTTGCCCTTGGGCAGCGTCCAGTCGTCGTAGCGCGGCCGGTGGACGAGGCAGACCCTGCCGTCGCGGACCACGAGCCCGCCGGCGGCGTTGACTTCGTCGGGCATCCGGGGAGGCTACCCGCGTGACGACCGCGAGCGCCGTTCCCGCGACGCGCGACGAGCTGGAGGGCGACGAGGCGCTGGAGACGCTGCGCAGCGTCGGCCGGCGGCGCCTGCTCGTCGACAGCGTCGCCCGCTTCCGCGCCGCCGACGCGTTCAGCCACTCGCGCGCGCTGGCGTTCCAGTTCACGCTGACGCTGCTGCCGGCGCTGATCGCGCTCGTCGGCCTCGCCGCGGCGCTCGACCAGGAGAGCGTCACCCGGACGGTCCGCGCGACGATCGAGGCGCTGGCCCCCGGCGCAGCGGGCGAGATACTCACCGACGCGCTGCGGCAGGGCTCGACGGCCGCGTCGAAGGAGAACGGCGAGACCGCGCTGACGGCGGGCGCGATCGCGGCGCTGATCGCCGGCACGACCGCGATGGCGCAGATCGAGCGCGGCGCGAACCGGCTCTACGGCGTCGAGCGCGACCGCCCGTTCCTGCGCAAGTACCTCAACGCGCTGCTGCTCGCGCTGTCGGCGGGCATGGCGGCGCTGCTGTCGGTCGTGGTGCTCGTCGGCGGCAGCGCGCTGCGCGACGCCGCGGGCTGGAGCGGCGGCTTCGACACGTTCTGGTCGATCGCCCGCTGGCCGCTCGGCCTGGCGTTCGCGGTCGTCGCCGTGGCGCTGCTCTTCGAGTGGGCGCCGCGCCGCAAGCAGCCCGAGCCGTCGTGGCTCGCGTTCGGAGCCGCGGCCTCGACGGCCCTCTGGCTGGCGTTCATGGCCGTCTTCGCCCTCTACGTCGAGGCCGCCGGCTCGTTCGGCGCGACCTACGGCCCGATCGCCGGCACGATCGGCGTGCTGCTGTGGGCGTTCCTCAGCGCCGTCGCGCTCTTCGCGGGCGTGGCGCTGGCGGCGCAGCTCGAGGCGGTGCGGGCGGGCGTGCCGCACCCGCGGGTGGACCGGGAGGAGAACGTCTAGCTCGCGCCGACGTCGTCGACTACGCCGTCAGCGTCAACCGCCGCGGCGACACGCGGAAGCCCAGGTCGACGAGCAGCGGCTCGAGGTCCGAGCCGACGACGTTCGCGCCATCCACCTTCTCGAGGTCGAGCTTCTTGATGCGGCCGGCGCGGACGAAGTCGGCGAGGGCCTCGAACGCCGGGCGGACGCGGGGGTCGGCGTCCGGGACGAGGGTCTGGAGGGCCCGGCCTCCGCGCTCGACGTAGAGGACGGGCTCGGCGTCGACGAGGACGGCGTAGGCGCCGGCGGCGCGGGCGGGGCGCTTGCGCTCGTCGTCGCGGCGCTTCGGCCACGGCAGCGAGGCGCCGTACGGCTGGGCCGGGTCGGTGGCCGCCAGGACGAGGGCGGTGCCCTCGCCGTCGCGCTGCGCGCGCAGGCGCTCGACGGCGCCGGGCAGGGCGAACTGCGCGCCGCCGAGGCCCTCGACGAAGTAGCCGCGGCGGCAGACGCCGAGCGTCTCGAGCTGGCCGAGCGAGTCGTAGAGCATGGCGAACCCGCCGGGGAAGCCCTCGGCGAGCACCTGCTCGCGGGTGACGACGCCGTAGCGCTCCAGCAGCAGCTCCGCCCACGCGCGGCGGCGGGCGGCCGGGTCGGCGCCGGCGCCGGCGAAGAGCGGCGCGGTCAGCGACCAGCGGCCCTGGACCGGCGCCTGCGCGCCCGGGCGGCGGGCGCCGAAGCGGCGGCGGGTCGGGCGCTGGGAGGCCGCGGGTCGCGACCGCGCGAGCGTCAGCTTCGGCGCGCGCAGCGGCGCGAACGCGTCGTTCGTCACCTCTCCCGCCCACACGAGGTCCCACAGCGCCTCCTGCAGCACCTCGGGCGCCAGGTCGAGCTCGGCGAGGAAGTCGGTGAAGAAGCAGGGCGCGCGGGCGAGCCGCTCGCGCAGGAGCGCGTGGGGCGGCTCGCCGGGCGGCTCGGCGGAGCGGGCTCCCGGCGGGCCCAGGAGCGGCGCGTCCTCGCGGAAGTAGAGGGCCACGCGCCCCGAGTTGCGGCCGAGGGCGCCCGCTCCGACCCAGACGACCTCGCCCGAGGCGCAGAGCTGGTCGAGCCACGACGGCGAGTAAGCGCCGGCGCGGCGCGGCAGCACGTCGCGCTCCCACACGTCGGCGGGCAGCGCGAGCCCCTGCAGGGGCACGAGCGCCTCGCGCAGCCGGTCGACGCCCGCGCCGGTCGGCGGGTGGCGGTCGACGCCCTGCCACGACGGGAGGAAGGCGGCGAGCCGGCGCTGGTCGACCGCCTCGACCTCCTTGCGCAGCACCGCCAGCGACGCGCGCCGCAGGCGCCGCAGCACCTCGGGGTCGCACCACTCGCGCTCGCTGCCGCCCGGGCGCAGCTCGCCGCGCACCAGCTCGCCCGCGCGCTCCAGCGACCGCAGCGCGGCGCTCGCGTCGACCCGGTAGCGCTCGCTCAGCTCGGCCGTCGTGAACGGGCCGTGCGTCCGCGCCCACCGCGCGCAGACCTTCTCCAGCGCGTCCGGCACGTCGGCGGTGAACGCCTCGGGCAGCCCGCCCGGCGGCACCGCGCCGAGCGCGTCGCGGTAGAGGCCGGCGTCGTCGGCGGCGATCCAGCGCTCCTCGCCGGCGACCCGCAGCCGCACCGCGCGGCGCTCGTCGGCGAGCTGCAGCAGCATCGTCTCGGCGTCGAGCCCGGGCAGCACCCGCTCGGCCACCTCGGCGACGCGCAGGTCCCCGACCCGCCGCAGCACGTCGTGCAGCGCGTCGCGCGTCTCGGCCCGCGTGCGCGGGGAGCGGTGCTGCAGGTCGTCCTCGAGCTGGCGCAGAGCGTCGGGGTCGATCAGGTCGCGCAGCTCCTCCTGCCCCAGCAGCTCGCGCAGCAGGTCGCGGTCGAGCGACAGCGCCGCCGCCCGCCGCTCGGCGTTCGGCGTGTCGCCCTCGTACATGTACGTCGCGACGTAGTCGAAGAGGAGCGACGAGGCGAACGGCGAGGCGGTCGGCGTCTCGACCTCGACCACCGTCAGCTCGCGCCGGTGCAGCGCGCGCAGCAGCTCCTGCAGGCCCGGCAGGTCGAGCACGTCGCGCAGGCACTCGCGGTACGTCTCGAGGATGATCGGGAAGTCGCCGTACCGCTTGGCGACCTCGAGCAGCGTCTGCGCCTTCAGCCGCTGCTGCCACAGCGGCGTGCGCCTGCCCGGGTACGCGCGCGGGATCAGCAGCGCGCGCGCCGCGTTCTCGCGGAAGCGCGCCCCGAACAGCGCGCTGCCCGACAGCTCGGCGACGACCATGTCCTCCAGCTCGTCGGGGTCGAGCAGCACCAGGTCGGCGCCCGGCGGCTCGTCGGCGTCGGGGAGGTGGACGATGATCCCGTCGTCCGACCAGATCGCGTCGGACTCCAGGCCCAGCTCGTCGCGGATGCGCGCGCTCAGCGCAAGGCCCCACGCGGCGTGGACGCGCCCGCCGTACGGGGACAGGACGCACACCCGCCAGTCGCCGATCTCGTCCCGGAAGCGCTCGACGACGATCGTGCGGTCGCTCGGGACGACGCGCGTGGCGTCCTGCTGCTCGCGCAGGAACTCGACGAGGTTCTTCGCCGCCAGCGGGTCGAGGTCGTAGTCGCGCTCCAGCACCTCGACCGGCTGGTCGACCGCCCAGCGGCTGAACGCGCCGATCTCGCGCCCCAGCTCCTTCGGCCGGCCGATCCCGTCGCCCTTCCAGAACGGGACCTGGCCGGGGACGCCGGGCGCCGGGGTGACCGTCACGCGGTCGCGGCCGATCTCCTCGATCCGCCAGGTCGACGCGCCGAGCAGGAACGTCTGGCCGGGCCGCGCCTCGTAGACCATCTCCTCGTCCAGCTCGCCGACCTTGCGCCCATCGGGCAGCGTGACCATGTAGAGGCCGCGGTCGGGGATCGTGCCGGCGTTGGTGACCGCGAGCTGGCGGGCGCCCTGCCGCGCGCGGATCGTGCCGCCGACGCGGTCCCACACGATGCGCGGGCGCAGCTCGCCGAACTCGCGCGACGGGTAGCGGCCGTCGAGCATGTCGAGGACGTTCTCGAGCAGCGGGCGCGGCAGCTCGGCGTAGGAGTGGGTGCGGGTGACGAGGGCGTAGAGGTCGTCGACGCCGACCGGCTCGGGGTCGGCGGCGGCGGCGATCGACACGACGTGCTGCGCGAGCACGTCGAGCGCGTTGCGCGGCACGACCGTCGGCTCGATCCGCCCCTCGCGCATGAGCCGCGCGACCACCGCGCACTCGAGCAGGTCGGCGCGGAACTTGGGGAAGATCCGGCCCTTCGACGTGTCGCCGACGCCGTGCCCGGCCCGGCCGATCCGCTGCAGCCCGCGGGCCACCGACTTCGGCGACTCGACCTGCAGGACGAGGTCGACCGCGCCCATGTCGATCCCCAGCTCGAGCGACGACGTCGCGACCAGGCACGGCAGCTCGCCGGCCTTCAGCATCTCCTCGACCACCAGCCGCTCCTCGCGCGCCAGCGACCCGTGGTGCGAGCGCGCGATCTCCTCCTCGGCCAGCTCGTTCAACCGCAGCGCGAGCCGCTCGGCCGTGCGCCGGTTGTTGACGAAGACGATCGTCGAGCGGTGCTCGCGGATCAGCTCGAGCAGCTGCGGGTACATCGCGGGCCAGATCGAGCGGCGGGTCGCCTCCCCGTAGACCTCCTCGAGCTCGGGCGACGGCGTCGCGTCGGGCTCGACCATCGACTCGACCGGGACCTGGATGCGCAGGTCGAGCGGCTTGCGCACGCCGGCGTCCACGATCCGCGCCTTCCGCCGCGGGCCGACGAGGAAGCGCCCGATCTCCTCGAGCGGGTTCTGCGTCGCGCTCAGCCCGATCCGCTGCGGCTCGTGCTCGCTCAGCTCGGTCAGCCGCTCGAGCGTCAGCGCGAGGTGCGCGCCGCGCTTGGCCCCCGCCACGGCGTGGATCTCGTCCACGATGACCGCCTCGACGCCGGTGAGCATCGAGCGCGCCTGAGAGGTGAGGATCAGGTACAGCGACTCCGGCGTCGTGATGAGGACGTCGGGCGGGTTGCGGCGCATGTCGAGCCGCTCGCGCTGCGGCGTGTCGCCGGTGCGCAGCGCGACCTTCAGGTCCGCCCCGATCCCCCGCAGCGGCGCGCGCAGGTTGCGCTCGACGTCGTACGACAGCGCCTTCAGCGGCGAGACGTAGACGAGCCGCGTCCGCCCGGGCGACGGCTCGCGCGAGAGCTTGTCGAGCCCCCACAGGAACGCCGCCAGCGTCTTGCCCGAGCCGGTGGGCGCGGAGATGAGGACGTGCTCGCCGCCGGCGATGGCCGGCCACGCCTGCTCCTGCGCGGGCGTGGGCCGCTCGAACGCGGCCTCGAACCACTCCCGGACGCGTGGGCTGAAGGTGGCGAGCACCATCGTTCCCAGGGTAGGCGGGAGCGGTCAGCGCCGGGCGGCGGCGCTCGCCACGATCGAGACGAGCAGCTTCACGCCGATCCCGGCGAGCACGGCGACGTCGAGCAGCGGGCGCTCGCCCATGTGGAACTTGCGGTAGTAGCGGCCCATCCCGCGGTGGAACGCGACGTTGGGCCGCAGGGCCCGGTGCTGCCCGCTGGTGCCGCCCTTGACGTGCACCGCGCTGACCCGTCCGTCGTAGACGATCCGCCAGCCCGCACGGTGCATCCGCAGGCACCAGTCCAGGTCCTCCATGTAGAGCCAGTAGCCCTCGTCGAGCAGACCGACGTCGCGGAGCGCCTGGCGGCGGACGAGCATGAAGGCGCCGTTGACGGCGTCGACGTCGCCGAAGCCGTGCTCGTCGACGTGCGGGGCGCGGTACCGGCTGAGGCGCTCCGCCGCCCCGCGCCGCCTTCCGATCCCGGCGAAGTGCGCCAGTGCGCTCACCGGGTCGGGGAACGAGCGCTTCGCCGCATGATCGAACGTCCCGTCGGGCTGTACCAGCCGGCAGCCGGACATCCCTATCGACGGATCGCTCTCCATCAGGTCGATCATGTGGTCGAGCGTCCCATCGCGTATCTCGGTGTCGGGGTTGAGCAGCAGGACGTAGGGCGCCGTCGCCTCGCGCAGGACGAGGTTGTTCGCGTGTGCGAAGCCGGCGTTGTGGGGCAGCGCGCGGAGCCGCACGTCGGGGAAGTCCCGGCCGATCGCCTCCACGGTCCCGTCGCCGCTGGCGTTGTCGACGACGTGCACCACGTGCTCGCCCCTGGTCAGCGGGTGCTCGCGCAGCGACTCCAGGCACCGCACCACCAGCGCCCTGCAGCGGTAGGGCACGATCACCGTCTCCAGCAGCGGAGACGTCGCCATGGCGGGATCAGAAGGCGCCGCGACCCGACAGGACCGTCGGGATCGTCAGCAGGAGGATCCGCAGGTCCCGACCCAGGGAGAGGTTCTCGATGTACTCCCGCTCGATCGCCAAGCGCTCCTCGAACGTCAGGTCGCCGCGGCCGAAGATCTGCATCGGCCCGGTGATTCCCGGCAGGCTCTCGAGCCGGAACCGGTGCTCCGGGCGGTAGCGCTCGACGATCTGCGCCTCCTCGGGGCGCGGCCCGACGAGGCTCATGTCGCCGCGGAGCACGTTGATGAGCTGCGGCAGCTCGTCGAGCGACCAGCGCCGCAGGACGCGGCCGACGCGGGTCCTCCGCGGGTCCGCGCGCACCTTGAACATCGGGTCCGGGAGCCGGTCGAGCTGGACGACCTCGGCCAGCCGCTGATCGGCGTCCGACACCATCGTCCGGAACTTGATCATCCGGAACGGCCGCCCGCCCAGGCCGGCGCGCTCCTGGAAGAAGAAGACGCCGCCGCGGCTGTCCAGCTTGATCGCGAGGGCCACGAGCAGGAACAGCGGCGCCGTCAGGACCAGCGCGAACCCGGCCAGCACGACGTCGAAGCAGCGCTTGAGACTCATCGTGGACGCTGAGACGTCCCACGTGTGGTACTCGACGAGCGGCAGCTCCGCGACATGGGTCAGCCGCACCGCCGTGCCGAACATGCCGCGCAACGGCGGTACGACGCTGAGCTTGATGCGCTGCGCGCGGCACAGCCGCATGACGTCGGCGAGGAGGCGCTCGTTGACGTCCTGCATGCAGACGATGAGCCGGTCGGGCAGCCGGCCGTCGCACGACTCGCGTATGACGCGCTCGGTCTCCGCCTCGCCGTGAGCGTCGAGCAGCCGCTCGCCGTCCAGCCTGCCGACCACGTCGACGTGGATGTCCCCGAACAGCTCCAGCTTGCGGCGGGCGACCCGCTCCAGCGGCCCCGTCCCGACGAGCAGGGCGGACGCGGGCGGCGTGCAGCGCCGCCAGAGCACGCGGGCGACGCCGCGCAGCACCGCGGCGAGCGCCGTGACGGTCAGCCACAGCCGGACCGTCCCGGCAAGGTCGAGCGCGCCGGCCGGCGACAGGGCGAGCAGCGGGAGCGCGGCCGCGGTGCTCACCGTGCTCCAGGTGACGATGGAGCCGAGCTCGTCGACCGTGAGGTGACGCAGCGCGCGGTGGTCGCGGTCGTAGAGGCCGTGAAGCTTCGCGAGGAGCAGCCACAGGGGCAGCAGGGCCACGAGCCAGAACGCCGCGGCGACGGACGTCGCGCTGCCCGCGGCGAAGCCGGCGATCGAGACCGCGGCGGCGTCGGCCGCTGCGAGCATGCGTCGCCTCAGCGCGTCATGCGCGATGTGGCGGGGCGTCTTGCGGCCGAAACGGCTCACCGGACGCTCCGCCGGGCCGCCCGCGGGCGGCGGCCCTGCGTCCGCCAAGGCGTTCGTCGTCTCCGGCGTGGATGCGGCCAAGAACCTCTGAGTCATCCTGTCCCCGCCTGCTTCAACAGGCGAGGCGGCCAAGCGTATCGCCCCTCGACACTGAAGAGTCATGTTTTCAGCGGCCGGCCGCGACGGCCGCGGCTAGCCGTCACGAGTCGCGCGCAGCGCGGGGGACCGCGGGTTCAGCCGCCGCGCCTCGCGCAGCGCCTCCCGGGCGGCGCCGAGATCGCCCGCCTTGACGGCGAGCCGTGCGGCGACGACCCGGAGCCGCCAGTCCGATCGATCGCGCTCGATCGCCTCCTGGGCGTACCGCCGTGCCCCGCGGACGTCCCCCGCCTCCTCTCGCACGAGCGCGAGCTGGAGGTAGGGCGAGGACGCCCATGGCTGGATCGCGCGGGCGGACGCCGCCCGCTCCTGCGCACCGGCGAGGTCGCCGCGGGCGGCGGCGCGCTGGCTCGCGGCAAGCTCGTTGTCCACGAGGTACGGGATCGCCTGCGCGAGGATCGCCAGCCACGCGGCGAGCATGAGCGGCGCGCGGAGCGCGATCCGCGGCCGTTCCGGCGCTCCTCCACGGACCGCGGCGGTGGCCGGTCCCGCCAGCAGCCCCACGGCGAGCATGGCGATCGCCGCCACGGCCGGGACGTGCCAGGTCCAGTCGATCGATGC